>NZ_JBHJZH010000010.1:0-180551 GCF_042270935.1 Pseudarthrobacter sp. NPDC055928 | reverse complement strand
CGGGCCGCCAGCGCAATGCTGGCCGCCCGGGCGGACTCTGGTGGCTGAACCGGTGTTCAGCTGTGGGTGCTAGACGCCGTAGTAGAGCTCGAACTCGTACGGGTTCGGGCGCAGCGAGAGCGGCTTGATCTCGTTCTCGTACTTGTACTCAATCCAGGTGTCGATCAGGTCCTGGGTGAACACACCGCCGGCCTGCAGGAACTCGTTGTCCGCAGCCAGTGCCGTCAGGGCCTCCTCGAGGGTGCCCGGAGCCTTGGGGATGTCCTTGGCTTCTTCGGCGGGGAGCTCGTAGAGGTCCTTGTCGATCGGAGCCGGGGGTTCGATGCGGTTGCGGATGCCGTCAATGCCGGCCATCAGCTGGGCAGCGAATGCCAGGTACGGGTTGGAGGAGGGGTCCGGCGCGCGGAACTCGATGCGCTTGGCCTTGGGGTTGGTGCCCGTGATCGGGATGCGGATACCGGCGGAGCGGTTGCCCTGCGAGTAAACCATGTTCACGGGGGCTTCGAAGCCCTTGACCAGGCGGCGGTAGGAGTTCACCGTCGGGTTGGTGAAGGCCAGAACGGCGTCGGCGTGCTTCAGCAGGCCGCCGATGTACCAGCGGGCGGTGTCGGACAGGCCGGCGTAGCCCTTCTCGTCGTAGAACAGCGGCTCGCCGTTGCTCCACAGCGACTGGTGGCAGTGCATGCCCGAGCCGTTGTCACCGAAGACCGGCTTCGGCATGAACGTCACGGACTTGCCCCAGGCGTCGGCCGTGTTCTTGACGACGTACTTGAACTTCTGCAGGTCATCAGCAGCGTGGGTCAGGGTGGTGAACTTGTAGTTGATCTCAGCCTGGCCGGCGGAGCCGACTTCGTGGTGGCTGCGCTCGACCTCAAGGCCGGCCTCGTCCAGGGCGACACACATGGCGTCGCGCAGGTCGGCCTGCTTGTCGGTGGGGGAGACCGGGAAGTAACCGCCCTTGACGGGGGTCTTGTAGCCCAGGTTTCCGCCTTCTTCTTCGCGGCCGGTGTTCCAGTGTGCTTCTTCAGAGTCGATCTTGTAGAAGCTGCCCTGCGGGGAGGACTGGTACTGGACGTTGTCGAAGACGAAGAACTCGGCCTCGGGTGCGAAGAACGCGGTGTCGGCGATGCCGGTGGAGGCGAGGTAGGCTTCGGCCTTCTCAGCAACGCCGCGGGGGTCGCGGTGGTACGGGTCGCCCGTGCGGGGGTTCACGATGGAGAAGTTCAGCGCCAGCGTCTTTTCCATGCGGAAGGTGTCCAGGAATGCGGTGGTGACGTCCGGGATCAGCTGCATGTCGGACTCGGCGATGCCCTGGAAGCCGCGGATGGAAGATCCGTCGAAGAGCTGGCCGTTGACGAAGAAGTCTGCGTCAACGCTCTTGGCCGGCACGTTGAAGTGCTGCTGGACGCCCGGGAGGTCGGTGAAGCGGATATCGACGAATTTAATATCTTCGTCCTTGATGAACTTGAGGACTTCGTCCGCATTCTTGAACATCTATGCTCCTAACGCATATGTAATATCTGGCTGGCAAGCCATCTGATCCAGCGCAATCCGAAGGGCAGAGAAACGCAGTTTCCCTGCTTGGTGGTATTGCTTGAAACTGCACCCAGCCTATGGACACGGCATTTCCCGTCCGTGTCCACATTGTTTCGGGCAGGTTACAGAATGCCCTGTTATGGCAACGCTATCCCGTGTCCATACTGTGGTCTAACAGGTTCCACAGTATGAACGTTGGTGAGTCGGTAAGCTTGGACAGTGGTAGATCGCAAAGACATTGGCTCCTGGCTCACCGGACCGGACACCTCCGGTATCTCGAGGTATCCGGGGGAGCGCCTCGGCTTGCCCGAGACCGGTCCAGGCTCCATCGCACGGGCCGGCCGGCGCATTGTGGCGATACTCGTTGATTGGGGCATTGCCCTGCTGATCAGCAACTTCGCCTTTGGCGGCGACCCCTGGGCAAACCTTGCCGTCTTTGCCGCCGAACAGATGCTCCTTGTGGGCACGCTCGGCTACAGCATCGGCCACCGACTGGTAGGGATCCACGTGGTGCGGCTGGGCGGCGGCCCGGCCGGTCCGCTGGCCGCCGTGGTGCGCGCACTGCTTCTGTGCCTCGGGATTCCGGCCGTCATCTTCGATCCGGACCACCGCGGCCTCCACGACAAGGCAATGAACACGGTCTTGGTCCGGCGATAGGCGCGGTCCCTAGACCCCGGCTGTTTCCTTGGCGTCGGTGTGCTCGGTGGCACCCTCGCTGAGGTACCCCCGCTTTCCGGCCCAGCGCTCAAAGGCGATGGTCGCGAAGGGGAAGACTGCTGACAGGCCGGCGAACAGGGCGACCGTGAACGGCCAGCGCTGGAGCCGCCATAGGGCGAGGGCTGCGATGCCGTAGCCGACGAAGAGTGCTCCGTGGATGGGGCCTGCGATTTCCACGCCCAGCTCGCTGGTCTTGGCGATCCACTTGAAATACATGCCCGTCAGCAGCGCGGCCCAACTGAAGGCTTCGGCGATCGCGAGGATCCGGAAAGCGCGGACGGTCACGGTTTTCAGCGGCATTGTCATGGGTCCAATCTCTGAGTTCGATTGCGCAACGTAGCGGCAAAAGAAAGCCGTCCCGGTGCCGGCGTTGGCCGGAACCGGGACGGCTCCATACGTGCTAGCGTCCGCGGTTGGGACGCGCTTTGTAGGGGTCGATGCCCTTGGGAATGGGGAGGCGGTTGCCCAGTGACGAAATCCGCTTCGACACCGCATTGACCTCAAGTTTGGTAAGTTCCTTTTTCAGCTTGCCCATGTTCTTGGCCACCTGGCTGATGGGCACCTGCCCTTCGCCGCGGCCGCTCTCAATCACGTGGACCGTGACATTGGGCAGGATCCGGGCGAGGCGCTTGCGTTCGGCATCAAGCAACGGTTTGACGCGGTGGGTTGGCCCCTCGCTGACAAGAACGACGCCGGGACGGCCGATGGCGCGGAACACGGCATCCTGGGTGCGTGGGTTGACTGCTACTGGCTGGTCCTCGGTGATCCAGCCGCGCTTCAGCGTCCCCAGGGCCGCGCCCGAGGCACCAGGCTGGTTCTCGATCTGCGCGAACGCTGCCCGTTCGGCGCGCCGGGACAGGATCAAGGTTGCGCCGAGCAGGCCCAGCGGAATGCCGATGATCAGGCCGGTGATCCAGTTGTCCAGCCAGAAACCCACCAGGAAGCTGAGGGCCACAACGCCCAGGAAAACCAGCAGCATCAGCCACGGCACCATGGGGTCGTGGCGGCGGGTCATGTTGAAGACCTCGCCTATTTGCTTGAGCCGGCTGGGCTTCTTGACCTTTGCTTCTTTTGGCTTGCGCGAGAAGAGGCCACGCTTCGGGGCGTCTGAGGCCGCCGGAGTGGAGTTGCTGGAATCAGGGGATTTCGCCATAGTGCCTTAATTCTACGTGATTTATGCCTGAGGGCCGGACGCCGGAGAACGCCCGGCGCCGGCCCTCAGGCACAACAGCTGTGTGGTCAGGAATGCGCTGCGAGCAGCGAGCTGGCTTCCTGACGGGTGCTGCCGGAGCTTTCGATGTGGGCGAGTTCGGCCGGGATTTCCCAGCCCTTCTTGCGCATTGCGGTGGCCCAAAGCCGGCCGGCGCGGTAGGAGGATCGGACCAGCGGCCCGGACATGACCCCGAGGAATCCGATTTCGTCCGCTTCCTGCTGGAGGTCAACGAATTCCTGCGGCTTGACCCACCGGTCCACCGGGAGGTGCCGTTCGGACGGCCGCAGGTACTGGGTGATGGTGATCAGGTCGCAGCCGGCCTCATGCAGGTCACGGAGCGCCTCGGAAATTTCCTCGCGGGTCTCGCCCATGCCCAGGATCAGGTTGGACTTGGTGACCATGCCCAGGTTACGTCCTTGCGTGATGACATCCAGCGAGCGGTCGTACCGGAACGCCGGGCGGATCCGCTTGAAGATCCTCGGCACGGTCTCGACGTTGTGCGCGAATACCTCGGGCTTGGAATCGCAGATCGCCTCGATGTGCTCGGGCTTGCCGGAGAAGTCAGGGATCAAAAGCTCGACGCCGGTGCCGGGGTTGAGCTCGTGGATCTTGCGGACCGTCTCGGCGTAGAGCCAGACACCTTCATCAGCGAGGTCGTCGCGGGCCACGCCGGTGACGGTGGCGTAACGCAGCTGCATGGCCTGTACGGAGCGGGCCACCTTGGTGGGTTCGAACATGTCCACCGGGGACGGCTTGCCGGTGTCGATCTGGCAGAAGTCGCACCTCCGGGTGCACTCGGAGCCGCCGATCAGGAACGTGGCTTCCTTGTCTTCCCAGCATTCGAAGATGTTCGGGCAGCCGGCCTCCTCACAGACGGTGTGGAGGCCTTCCTTCTTGACCAGGTTCTTCAGCTGGACAAATTCCGGGCCCATCTGGACCTTGGCTTTGATCCAATCCGGCTTGCGCTCCACCGGAGTGGCCGCATTTCGCTGCTCAATGCGCAGCATCTTCCGGCCTTCTGGTGCCAGTGTCACAGTAGAGCTCCTTCGGGGCTTGATACGAGTGCTTCTTCGTGCTTGCGGAATTCTTCCACGAGCCGCTCAGCGATATCGCCGGGGGCGATGTCCTTGCCGGCTTCGATGGACATCGTGGTGACGCCGGCGTCAGTGATGCCGCAGGCAATGATCTGGGCATAGGGTGCCAGATCATTGTTGCAGTTGATGGCGATGCCGTGCATTGTGACCCCGTCGAGGACGCGGATGCCGATTGCGCCGATCTTCCGGTCCGGTCCCTTGCTGTCGGCCTTGATCCATACCCCTGCACGTCCCTTGATGCGCTCTGCGTTGATGCCGTAGTCAGCCATCACGGCGATCATGACGGCTTCGAGCCGTTCCACGTAGTCGCGGATGCCCGAGCGGTTCTTCAGTTTGAGGATCGGATAGGCGATCAGCTGGCCGGGGCCGTGCCACGTCAGCTTGCCGCCCCGGTCCACTGCCACGACCGGCGTGCCGTCCAGCGGACGCTCGTGCTCTTCGGTCAGCTTGCCGGCTGTGTAGACAGCGGCATGTTCAAGGATGAGGACTGTGCTGGGCGCCTGGGCTGCGACGACTTTGTCATGGAGTTCGCGCTGGGTATCCCAGCCCAACCTGTAATCAACGAAATCCGGTGCAAGACCCAGCGTGGAAAACTCAAGAGTCATGGCATCCAGCTTAGACCCCGGCCGGCATTGCTTCCGGTTTAGTGTCCAAGCTCTCACTTCTCCAACATCGGCGGGCCTGAGCCGGCGGCCCGCGCCGACCGGCTGTGGATAACTTCTGCGGCTTCCGCCGGATTCCGCTAGACATAAGCCATGGCTGATTCTGCAGTTCCGGAGGTACCCGGCTTTACCGTGGGACGCGAGCTGGGTCGGGGCGGGAGCTCCACCGTCTGGCTTGTGACTGAGCATCGCACGGGCAGGGACTTTGCGCTCAAGTGCTTTGCGCCGGAAACCCCAGGACCAGGCCCGGCCCCGAACCCCACGGCCGAAAGTGATGTCCGCCGGGAGGTTCGCATCCTGTCCGCGCTTGACCACCAGCACCTCATCAAGGCCCACGATGTACTCCGCGTGTCGATGGGTTCCTCCGAAGTGCTGGGCCTGTTGGTGGATTACGCCCCCGGTGGTTCCTTGGCCCAACTCGTGTCCAGCCGTGGAAAGCTCACTGTCGGTGAGACGGTGACTGTGCTGACGCCCGTTGCGCAGGTGCTGGGCTATCTGCATTCCAGTGGCTTCACGCACTCGGACGTATCGCCCGGCAACGTGCTGTTCACCAGCCACGGCAAACCATTGCTGGCCGACGTCGGCATCGCACGGATGGTTGGGGATCCTGCCGCGGTGCCCGGCCACGGCACGCGGGGATTTATGGACCCCGCGGGGGTGGATGCGGTGCGGGCGGGCCTGCAGCCGGAGCGGGACGTCTATTCCGTCGCCGCGCTGGGCTGGTACTGCCTCACCGGCGACGCCCCGGCCCGGACTGCCGACCGTCCGCCGCTTCCGCTGATCCTTCCCGAGGTCCCCACGGAACTGGCCGAGGCCCTCGAGGCGGGCCTTCACGAAGACCGCCGTCGCAGGCCCTCTGCCGCTGAGTTGGCCGTCGCGATCTACCGCAGTGCCGCTCCGTTGCCTGTTGACCTGGCCGGCTCCGTACATCCCAGTGTTCTTCCGGACCTCCTGACCCGCCGCCCGGTTCCCGAACGTTCGGGATCAGGGCTTCGGGAATCGTTCCATGCCCTGCGGAGGCGGATTTCCACGTCGAAATGGTCCGGTGTGGTTGGCGCCAGGCAGGGCCTGCCCTTTCCCGGCGAGAAAGGTCCAGGCGGGCGGCACGCGGGCCCAGGGGAGCCCAGGCCTATAGACGCCACGCAGGCTTCCGGCAAGCGGGCTCGTTCCAAAGCCCTGGGCGCGCATGCGGTTCGTTTACAGGCCAAGGCCACGGCCAAGGAGAACGACAGGGACAGTCCGTCGGCCCCTCGCATGCCCGGCCGTACGGCAAGGATCGCCATCGTAGCGACCATGCTGGCAGTTCTCGCGGCTGCCTGGTTGCTGGTTGCTCCGGTTGGCCAGGCTCCGCCTGCCCCCAACCACGGGCGGGCGGACAGCACGGCCAGCCGTCAAAGTCAGGCCGGTGTGAGGCCCGAAACCACAATTCCGGTGGACATTACTGCCCGGGTGGGCTCGGCAGACCCGGAAGAAGCTGTCCAGGGCCTGGCAGCGCTGAGGTCCTTGGCTTTCAGTTCGGGACGGCTGGAACTGCTGGACCAGGTCAACGTGCAAGGCTCGACGGCGGCAGCCGCGGACGAGCAGATCGGCGGACCGCTCCGCGCGTCGGGCCATGTACTGGCCGGCTTCACGAGCTTCCTGTCCGAGGTGCGTGTCCTTCCGGACAGTGACGACAACAGGGCGGTGGTAGCGCTCACCTCGGCCGCGTCACCCTATGAGGAACAGGACCGCTCGGGTGCGCTGGTGGCAAAAGGCCCCGCGGCCCCGGCCCAGCAGCTCAAGCTCGTCCTTGTCCAGGTGGAGGGCAAGTGGCGGATCCTTGAGATTCTGCCAGGGCCGTGACAGGAAACCGCGGCCCAGTCAGGACGCTATCCAGGCAGCGGCACGCTCCACAGACGCATGCTGCCAGTCGAACCCGCCCTCCGTCAGGGCTGCCGGCTCCATCCGCTGGCTGGGCAGCAGCAACTCATCGGCCAGCTTCCCCATGACCAGGCGCAGGGCCGGCGAGGGAACGCGGAGCAGGGCAGGCCGGTGCAGCGCAGCCGCCAGTGCAGCGATGAGGGTGTTAACGTCTGCGCTCTCGGGGGCGCAGACATTGACCGGCCCCTCATGCCGTGAATGGAGCAGGAACTGAAACGCCGAGGCGACATCGGGCAAGGTGATCCACGGCCAGTACTGCCTTCCGTGACCTAACGGTCCGCCCACCCCGCTACGGAGCAGGGGGAGCAGTTTGCCCAGGGCGCCGCCCGAGCGGCTGAAGACCACGCCGGTGCGGGGAGTTACCACGCGGACGCCGGCTGGCGCCGTGTGGGCGGCTGCCTCCCATTCCACACATAGCCTTGAAAGGATTCCGGTACCGGCCCTGGCGCCTTCCCTGAGCACTGAGCTCCCGGCGTCCCCGTAGTAGCCGGACGCAGATTGGCTGATAAACGTGTGCGGTGGTTCATCCAGTTGGTGCATGGCCTGCGTCAGCGTTTCGGTGGCATCCAGGCGGGACCTGAACAGCTCTGCGACCCGGCGGCGGCTCCACGGCCGGTCTCCGATCCCCGCCCCGGAGAGGTTGATCACTGCGTCGCAGCCGGCCAGGGCTGCCGGATCGAGGCTGCGGGCGGCCGGATCCCACGCGACGTCCGCCGCCGATGTGGGCACGCGCCGGACAAGGGTGACCACCTCATGGCCGGCGTGGCGCAGGGCCTCGGTCAGGTGGGTTCCAATGAGCCCGGAGGCCCCGGCAATAGCAATGCGCATGATCCATCTCACCACGGCGCAGCGTCCCGCGGACACTTCACAGAGGGCCCGGCGGAGTTGACTATGATCGAACGATGACCTCTTCGAGCTACTTCCGATTCCCGCATGTGCACGGCGATCTGGTCACCTTCGTGGCCGAGGACGACGTTTGGATCGCGCCCCTTGGCGGAGGAAGGGCATGGCGTGTGTCCTCCCTCCAGCTCCCTGCGCGCAACCCCCGGTTTACGCCCGATGGCAAGCGTCTGGTCTGGACCGTTGTCCAGGGGACAGCGCCTGAGGTGGTGACCGCGGAGGTTGACGGCGGTGGCTACCGGCAACTTACCTACTTCGGCCACGCCAGCACCAAAGTCAAAGGGTTCACCGCCGGCGGCGCCGTTTTGGTGACCAGTGCCTTCCGCCAGGCGGAGAGCCGGCACACCTACGCCTACAGCGTCCCGGTGGACGGCGGCTGGGCTGAGGAACTGCCGTTCGGTCCAGTGGAATCTGTTGCCTTCGGCCCGGAAATCGGCGACGAACGCCCCGTGGTCCTCGCCAGCGTGCTCTCCCGCGAGCCCGCCTGGTGGAAGCGCTACCGCGGCGGCACCGCAGGAAAGCTCTGGATCGACTCCGACGGCAACGGCGAGTTCGAACGCCTCGTCCCGGAGCTGGACGGCAACCTGACCGATCCCATGTGGGTGGACGGACGGATCGCGTTCCTCTCCGACCACGAAGGGTTCGGAAACCTGTACTCAGTACTGCCCGGCGGCGGCGACTTGCGCCGGCACACCGACCACGAGGACTTCTACGTCCGGCATGCAGCCTCGGACGGGCAGCGGATGGTCTTCGAATCCGCAGGAGAACTCTGGGTCCTCCACGACCTGAGTTCCGAGGCAATGCGGCTGGAGATCTCCCTCGGCTCCGCCTCCCAGTCCCGGCGCCCGGCCCTGCTGAAGACGGAGAAGCACCTCGGCGCCGTCGTTCCTGATGCCACGGGCTCCGCCAGCGCGGTGGAGGCCCACGGCACCATCCACTGGATCCGCCACAAAGACGGCCCCTCCCGCGTGGTGGAGGCAACTCCGGGCGTCCGGGCACGGCTCCCCAGGCCGCTCGACGGCGGCCGCCTCGCCTACGTCGCCGACCACGACGGCGTTGAGGCCCTGTACATCAAGGAAATCGCCGGGCCGGTGGCCGGCATTGCCGCAGCCGCTGGCGTGGTGCCCGTCGTCGGACCAGCTGACGCTGCCACAGCTGAATCTGTGGACGCATTGCCACGTCCGGTGCCGGCTGCCGGCGTCGCCGCCGTGGCCCCAGCACCAGGCAACGTTCCGGTGGGCGATGATTCGCGGGCCGACGTCGCCCCCGTTGAGGACGAGGATGCGCCCGCAGCGGCATCCACGGGCACAGCAGCCATGCATATCGCCTTCGCCAAACCCGCGCGGGCCAGCTCCCTGGAAGCCAGCCCCGACGGCCGGTGGCTGGCCCTGGGTACGTCCTTCGGCGACGTCTACGTCGCAGAGGCGTCCACCGGCGAACTTTCCCTCGTGGCCAGCATCGGCGAAGGAACCATCTCGGAGCTGAGCTGGTCAGCGGATTCCCGCTGGCTCGCCTGGTCCGAACCTGTCACCTCGTTTGGCTCGCGCAGCAGGCTCCGGCTCGTCCAGGTCGGAGGCAAGGACGCCGCCGTGGTTGATGTCACTGATGGACGCTTCTGCGACAAGTCACCCAGCTTCACCCCGGACGGCAAGTTCCTCGCCTTCCTCTCCAACCGCAGCTTTGACCCCGTTTACGACGGCCACTCCTTCGACCTGTCGTTCCCCAGCCCCATCAAGCCCTACCTGGTGGCGCTGGCAGCTGATACGCCATCCCCGTTCGGTCCGGCCGTTGCCTTGGACGGAGCCACCGAAGACATTGAATCCGCCACAGATTCAGCGGCCGGCCCAGAGGACGCCGCCCGCGCACCGGAAGTACAGGTTGACGCAGAAGGCCTGGCGCACCGGGTCATCGGCGTGCCCGTTCCGCAGGGCAATTACACTTCGCTCAGGGCTACGGAGGGCGCGCTGCTCTGGCTGGACTGGGCCCTGGCCGGTGTCACCGGCGACGGCAAGGCCAACCAAGAGGACAAGGACACACCGCCCAGCCTGGTCCGCTTTGATCTTGCGAAGCGGAAGACGGTCACCCTGGTGGACGCCCTCGACAGCTACCGCCTGTCCGGAGACGGCAAGAAGGTTGTCCTGGTCCATGACAAGAAGGTCAGCGTGGTCCCGTCAGGGGCGAAAGCCGACGAGGACTCGGGGCAGCTGGTCAAGGTTGACCTGGGCCGCATCCGGGTCATGATGGATCCGCTCAGCGTCTGGGGCCAGGCGTTCGATGAGGCGTGGAGGCTGCAGCGTGACTTCTTCTGGGCTGAAGACATGGCAGGCCAGGACTGGGACTCCATCCACAAGCGCTACCGCCCGCTCGTGGACCGCCTCGGCTCCCACGACGACCTCGTGGACCTGCTGTGGGAGCTCCATGGCGAGCTCGGCACGTCGCACGCGTACGTCCGGCCTGCCCCGGTGACGGAGAACGGCAGCAACGGCCAGGGACGCCTCGGAGCCGATCTCGCGTTGACGCCTGCCGGATGGGAGATTACCCGGATCCTGGCGGGCGAATCCTCGGATCCGCTGGCAACGTCCCCACTGACCCGCCCCGGCGCAGGGGCCAGGGCAGGGGACCTCCTGCTGGCCATCGATGGTGTCCCGCTCTCGGCCACGGTGACGCCCGCCATGCAGCTCGTAGGCGCAGCGGGCCGTGCCGTGGAACTCACGCTCCGCAACGGTCCTGGCCACGGCCCTGCGGCCGGCACCCAACGGCGCATCGCCGTCGTCCCGGTCAAGGACGAGGAGCGCCTGCGCTACCAGGAATGGGTGGCCGCGAACAGGCGAACCGTGCGCGAGGCATCCGGCGGTTCATTCGGCTACCTGCACATTCCGGACATGATGGCCAATGGCTGGGCCCAGCTGCACCGCGACCTTGATACGGAAACGGCGCTTGACGGGCTGATCGTGGACGTCAGGCGCAACCGCGGCGGGCACACCTCCCAGCTGGTAGCGGAGCTGATCGGCCGCAAAGTTACTGGCTGGAGCATGCCCCGCGGTGAGGCGCCGCGCACCTACCCGCATCACGCCCCGCGCGGGCCGGTGATCGTCCTGGCTGATGAATTCGCGGGCTCCGACGGCGACATCATCACGCAGGTTTCCAAGCTCCGGGGCATTGGCCCCGTGATTGGTACGCGCACCTGGGGTGGTGTCGTCGGGATCGACAACAGGTTCTCGCTCGCCGACGGCACAGGGGTCACCCAGCCCCGGTACGCTACCTGGTTCGGCGGCGGCGTGGGCTGGGGCGTTGAGAACTACGGTGTGGATCCGGATATCGAGGTTGCGTACCCGCCGCACGCCTATGCCGCTGGCCGCGACCCCCAGTTGGAATACGGAATCGGCGCACTGAAGGAAATGATCCAGGAGCTGCCCACGGACCGCCCGCCAGTCCGCGAAGGCTATCGCAGGCTCAAGCCCGCGCCGTTGCCGGCCCGCCGTCACGTGGACTGACCGCACGCCGCGGCAAGAAAGGCTCACACACCAAAAAGGCCCTGCTTCAACCGGTGATCCGGTTGAGGCAGGGCCTTGAGGTTTTCAGCAGCTGGATACGCTGCTGATTCCCTGGATCAGGACTCCAGGGTTGCATCCAGGGTGATGTCGATGCTGGCAAGCGCTCCGGATACGGGGCAGCCAACCTTGGCCTCGCCGGCGATTTTCTGGAACTCCTCTTCGGAGATGCCGGGGACGGTGGCAGAGACGGTCAGGTGGCTGCCGGTGATGCCGGTGCCCGGAACGAAGGTCACGTCAGCCTTGGTGTTGACCTCGTCCGGGGTGTGCCCGGCCTGGGCGAGCATGTTGCTGAACGCCATCGAGAAGCAGCTTGCGTGGGCGGCGGCGATCAGCTCTTCCGGGCTGGTCTTGCCTTCGGCAGCTTCGGTGCGTGCCTTCCAAGTGACGTCGAACGTGCCCAGTCCTGAGCTGTCCAGCGTGGTCTGACCCGATCCTGCAAAGAGGTCGCCATTCCATACTGTGTGTGCGCTGCGCGTTGCTGCCATGTCCACTCCTCAAACGTAGATTCGAACCGGGGCCGGCTCCTGCCTGGGGCCCCGCCGGTTCCCATCCTAGGGACTCGCGGGCACCCATGCACGGGCTGTCCGCTCTCAGTGGATTGTGACCGCCCAAAGCTTGATCTTTGCGGCTTAAGCGCGACGGCGCCGTTCCCGGACGAGGGGAGCGGCGCCGTCGGGCTTTGTTGGAAGGCGGTCAGTTCCACAGGGTGGCGATGGCCACGTTGAGCAGTGCAAGCCCGCCCACGCTGTGCGCCAGGCCCTTGCTGATGTCCTCGCCGTTTTTGTATTTGCGGCGGCCGATGAAGGCCAGCACGCCGACAGCCAGGGCAATCGCGAACTTAATGCCCAGCTTGGCGTAGTTCGCGTCCATGTCCAGGGCCGGGATCAGCCCCATCATCACGATGCCGGTGATGAGCTGAAGCGCCGCGCCGTCGAACTGCCGGGGGTGGACAGTGGGCTTCTTCATGTTGCCGATCCAGATGCCGACGATCATGGCGGCGCCAACGATGTGCAGGAAGACCATGATGTTGTAGACGATAATCATGGCTTCAGTCTAGCCAGAGGTTTCTACGCTGTGTAGTAAGGCTGGCCGGGTCCTGCCGTGTCGTGCGGTCAGCATCGGCCGGAACCGTTAAACCGCGACGGCGGTGCGCGCTTTCCGGTGGTTTCCCACCGGCGCGTGCACCGCCGTCGAGCGTTCCGAAGCCGGGGCTACAGGCCCAGGTCAGCCTCGAAAGCGCCTTCTTCAAGGCGGGCCTTCAGCGTCTGCAGGAAGCGGCCTGCGTCTGCGCCGTCCACCAGGCGGTGGTCGTACGTCAGCGACAGGTACATCATGGAGCGGATGGCGATCGAGTCATCGCCGTTCTCATCGGCCACCACCACCGGGCGCTTGACGATCGCGCCGGTGCCCAGGATGCCAACCTGCGGCTGGTTGATGATCGGGGTGTCGAACAGTGCGCCGACCGATCCGATGTTGGTGATGCTGAAGGTGCCGCCGGACAGCTCGTCCGGGCCGATCTTGCCGTCGCGGGTGCGGCCGGCGACGTCGGCGATCTTGCCGGCCAGGCCGGCCAGGTTGAGGTTACCGGCATCCGAGATGACCGGGACCAGCAGGCCCTTGTCGGTGTCGACGGCGATCGCCAGGTGCTCGGCATTGTGGTACGTGATTTCCTGCTTGTCCTCGTCGTACGCAGCGTTCAGCTTCGGGTGCTGCTTGAGGGCCTCGGCAACTGCCTTGGCGATGAACGGCAGGAAGGTGAGCTTGACGCCGTTCTGGGCCTGGAACGAGTTCTTGGCCTTGAGGCGGAGCTTGGCGACCTTGGTCATGTCCACTTCGTGCACCTGCGTGAGCTGGGTGGAGACCTCAAGGGACTCGCGCATGCGGCGGGCGATGACCTGGCGGATGCGGGGAGCCTTCTGAGTGGTTCCGCGCAGCGAAGAAGCAGCCGGGCCAGCGGGCGCAGCGGATGCCGCCGGTGCTGACGGCGCAGCGGCCGGGGCAGCCTTTGCCTCGGCTGCGGCGATGACATCCTGCTTGCGGATGCGGCCACCAACACCGGTGCCCGTGAGCGAGGAGATGTCTACTCCCTGCTGGTTTGCGAGCTTGCGGACCAGCGGCGTGACGTAGCCGGATTCGGCCGCTGACGTGGCCGGTGCGGCCTCAGCGGCCGGCTTGGGGGCTTCAGCCTGGGGAGCTTCTGCCTTGGGTGCCTCTGCCTTGGGTGCCTCAGCCTTGGGCGCTTCAGCGGCAGCCGGGGCCGGAGCTTCGGGCTTAGCTTCGGCGGCCGGAGCGGGAGCGGCGGCGGGTGCTGCCGCAGGGGCGGCGGCACCGGAACCGATGACGGCCAGCACCGAGCCAACCTCGGCGGTTTCGTCCTCGTTCACGCGGATTTCCTGCAGCGTTCCGGCTACGGGGGACGGGATCTCGGTGTCGACCTTATCGGTGGAAACCTCGAGGAGGGGCTCGTCCACCTCGACGGAGTCGCCTATTGCCTTGAGCCAGCGGGTGACGGTTCCTTCAGTAACGCTTTCGCCGAGGGCCGGGAGAGTGACCTCGTGGCCCTCGCCGCCGGTTGCCGCGGGAGCCTCAGCTGCGGGAGCCTCCTGAGCCGGAGCTGCCGGGGCCTCTTCGGCGGGCGCTTCTTCGGCAGGAGCCGCGGGAGCTTCTTCGGCCGGGGCGGCTGCCTCGGGTGCCGAGGAACCTGCTCCATCGCCGATGCGCACCAGGGGAGCGCCAACTTCGGCGGTCTCGTCTTCGGCGACGAGGATTTCCTCAATCACACCAGCAATTGGAGAGGGGATTTCGGTGTCTACTTTGTCGGTGGAAACCTCGAGCAGCGGCTCGTCCACCTCTACCCGGTCACCTACCTGCTTGAGCCAGCGGGTGACGGTTCCTTCGGTGACACTCTCACCGAGGGCGGGCAAGTTAACGGATTCAGACATGTCGTCCCCGTTCTCCTTATTGATCTTTTGTGCGGATGATTGCTGGCTTGTTCGAGCTTAGTGCACCCGGCGGATCATGCCGGGTGCACTAAGCCCTGTTGTCTTGCTGGGCTGCTTAGCCGTGAAGGGCTTTGCCTGCCAGGGCGAGGTGGGCCTCGCCCAGTGCCTCGTTCTGGGTGGGGTGGGCGTGCAGCAGCTGGGCCACATCCTCCGGGTAGGCTTCCCAGTTCACGATCAGCTGGGCTTCGCCGATCTGCTCACCCATGCGGGAGCCGATCATGTGGACGCCCACCACGGGGCCGTCCTTCTGGCGGACAAGCTTGACGAGGCCGCCGGTGCCCAGGATGGAACTCTTGCCGTTGCCGGCCAGGTTGTACTCCTGGATCTGGACCTGGTCGTCGCCAAACTTTTCCTTGGCGGCTTTTTCCGTGTAGCCCACGGTTGCGATCTCAGGCTCGCAGTAGGTGACCTTGGGGATGTTGACATCCTCGACGATGACAGGGTTCAGGCCTGCGATCTCCTCGGCGACAAAAATGCCCTGCTGGTATCCACGGTGGGCCAGCTGCACGCCGGGAACGATGTCGCCCACGGCGTAGACATTGCCCACGCCGGTGTGGAGGCGCTCGTTGGTGATGACGAAGCCGCGGTCGATGGTGACGCCCGCTTCTTCATAGCCGAGGTTGGCGGTGACGGGACCGCGGCCCACGGCGACGAGGAGGTATTCGGCTTCGAACGTCTGGCCGTCCACGAGGGTGACCTTGACGCCGGAGTCGTTCTGCTCGACGCCCTGGAAGAAGATGCCGGTGGAGAACTTGATGCCGCGCTTCTTGAAGGCACGCTCAAGGTTCTTGACGATGGCGGTGTCCTCGTTGGGCACCAGGGAGGGCAGGCCCTCAACAATGGTCACGTCCACGCCGAAGGACTTCCACACGGAGGCGAACTCGACGCCGATGACGCCGCCGCCGAGCACGATGGCGCTCTTGGGGATGGAGTCCATCTTCAGGGCCTCGTCCGAGGTGATGACGCGGCCGCCGATTTCCAGGCCCGGAAGGGAGCGGGAGTATGAGCCGGTGGCGAGGACGATGTTCTTGCCCTTGTAAGCGGTTCCGTTCACCACAACGGTGTCGGTGCCCTGGAGCTTGCCTTCACCCTCGATGACGGTGATGCCCTTGGACTTGATCAGGCCCTGGAGGCCCTTGAACTTGCCAGCGACGATGCCGTCTTTGTAGGCATTGACAGCGTTGATATCGATGCTGTCCAGGGTGACATTCACGCCGTACTTGGCGGAGTCGCGGGCGTGGTCGGCCAGTTCAGCCGAGTGCAGCAGTGCCTTGGTGGGGATACAGCCATTGTGGAGGCAGGTGCCGCCCAGCTTTCCCTTCTCCACGAGGCCGACGGTGAAGCCAAGCTGTACGGCCCGCAGGGCGGTGGCGTATCCGCCGCTGCCGCCACCGAGTACCAGGATGTCGAATTCTTGCGCAGTTGCCTGATCGGCCACTTAGACGCTCCCTCGCGTGAACGATGACGCGAGAGTACGCATCATCTGGTCTTGGAACTTGTACTGCCGTGATTATGCCAGCAGGCAAGTTCTCTTGCATTTGTGACTACCGTGGTTCACCTTAGCGAACCACTTATCCATGCTCCACCTTGGCGCAGCGTTTGTGGAGCGCTTGTGGTGAGTGTCACGCGGCTTTGTGTCCAAGCATTCACTGTGGGGTCACAAAGCCGCGTGACAGGTCAAAGAGCCGGTCAGGCAGCGGCGGCCAGGAGGTCCTCCACGTAAGCAACCAGCGTACGGACCGTGCAGCCCGTGCCCTGCTTGTGGGTGTAGCCATACGGGCTCCCGTTGTTGAACGAGGGCCCGGCGATGTCCACGTGGGCCCAGGGGATCTGCTCCCCGTCCTTGCCCTTACCCACAAACTCGCGCAGGAAAACGGCAGCGGTCATCATGCCGCCGTGGCGTTCGCCGATATTGGCAAGGTCCGCCACCTGGGAATCCAGGCTGGGGCGGAGTTCCTCTGGCAGGGGCATCGGCCAGACCAGCTCACCGGCGCGGTCCGCCGCGGCCTTGAGCGGGCCGGTGACACTGTCAGAGCCCATGACGCCGGCGGTGCGGTTGCCGAGCGCGATGAGCTGGGCGCCGGTCAGCGTGGCAACGTCGATGATGGCGTGCGGGTATTCCCGGCTCGCCGCCACGATGCCGTCCGCCATGACCAGCCGGCCCTCGGCGTCGGTATTGAGCACCTCCACAGTCTTGCCGCCGAACATGGTTAGGACGTCCGCGGGCCGCGAAGCCGCACCTGAGGGCATGTTTTCCGCGATGCAAAGCCAGGCGGTCGCCTTCACCGGCAGGCCCAGGCCGGCGATCGCCAGCACTGTGTTAAGGACGACGGCGGCGCCCGCCATGTCGGACTTCATGTCGCCCATGCCCAGTGCCGGCTTGATGGAGATGCCGCCGGTATCGAAAGTGATGCCCTTGCCGACCAGGGCAATTTTTGTGGTCGCCTTGGCGGGGGCGTACTCGACCTTCACCAGGCGGGGCTGCCGGGCGGATCCCTTGCCCACGCCCATGATGCCGCCGAAACCTTCCTTTTCCAGGCGTTTTTCGTCCCAGACGGTCACCTTGACGGGCAGCCCCTTGGACAGTTCCTTGGCGGCATCGGCGAACGTCTCGGGGTAGAGGTGGCTGGGCGGTTGGTTGACCAGAGTCCTTGTGGCGTTCACTGCCTTGCCGATCAGGCCCGCGCGCGTCAGGGCGGGGCGGAGTTCCGGCTCGCCGGCAACATCCGTGTAGATCACCGCATTGCTGACCGGGGCCTTCAGCCCGTCCTGGGAGGAACGGTACTCAGTGAAGGCATAGGCTCCCAGCGCGGCACCCTCCGCGACGGCAGCGACGTCGGCAACCGCCGCCGTCGGAAGCGCCAGGACAACAGTGGTGAGGCCGGCGAGCTGCCGCACAGCGGAGCCGGCGGCCCGGCGGAGTGATTCTTCGGAGAGGACACGGTCCGCGCCGACCTTGCCCACCCCGGCGAGTACCAGCACGCCGGCGCCCGTCTCGGGGAGGCCTGGGAGCCGGACCAGCTGGTCAGCGGCCCCCGTGACGCCGAGGACCTTAAGGGAATCTGCCAAGGCTTCGGCGGACTTGGCCGTCAGCGGATTCTCGAGGAGGACAGGCCCGTCCGATCCCTGGCCCACACCGATGACAACAGCGTCACTCGATGCCTTCCTAAGGTCCCGGGAGAGGGTACTAAGGTTGATTTCAGTATTCTTGACCACAGGGATCAGTCCTCAATTCTCAAAGATTGTTCGGGCAGGAATGCATGTTTGGCGTCCTGCCATGGACACCTCGGCTGCGGTGGGCCAGGTACTCCGCCGGGGCGTCGCAAGCCCGTCCGGCAGGCAGTTCCGATCGTAGCCCGTCTGCGCCGCGGCAGCGGAATCAGCTGAGAGCTGGGACACACCAACAAGCGGAATGCGCCGGTGTCCCGCGGCGTTGTACGAGGTATCCACCTGAAACCACGAAAGGAACATGCCGTGCTTGAACGGATTTCCGGCTCCCTGCTGGACCCCGATGCGCTCTATGCGAGCAACATCGAGCTGTTCCACAGCCCGGCGCTCCGGGGACTGAACCTGGTGATGGGGTTTACGGGGTTCGCCGATGCCGGCCATGTGGTCAAGCAGATCAACGCAGAGCTGCTGGACACCCTCGACGCCGAGACGGTAGCGGTCTTCGACGCCGACCAGCTCATCGACTACCGGTCCCGGCGGCCCCACGTCTCGTTTGTGGAAGACCACCTGCAGGATTACCAGGAGCCGAAGCTGGCGCTGTACAGGCTGACGGACGGCCTGGGCCTTCCCTTCCTCCTGCTGGCCGGCTTTGAGCCGGACCTGCAGTGGGAGCGGTTCGCCCGTGCCGTGGTGGGCATTGCTGAGAAGCTGGATGTCAACCTGGTGACGTGGATCCACTCCATTCCCATGCCGGTTCCGCACACCCGCCCCGTTGGCGTCACCGTCCACGGGAACCGGCCCGACCTGATCGAAGGCATCTCAGTGTGGAAGCCCACTGTGGAGGTCCCGGCGGCCGTCGGCCATATCCTCGAACTTCGGCTGGTTGAGGCCGGACGCAACGTAGCCGGCTATGTCATCCATGTCCCGCACTACCTTGCTGAAGCGGAGTACCCCACAGCCGCGGTGGCAGGCCTGGAATACCTGGGCGCCGCGACGTCGCTGATGCTGCCCACGGACAGGCTTCGTGAAGCCGGCCGGGAAGTCAGCCGCCAGATTGCCGAGCAGATTGAGGCGTCCGAGGACGTCAAGCAGGTGGTTTCCCGCCTCGAATCCCGTTACGACGAAAAAGCCGAGGGGACCGTCCGCCGATCCCTGCTGGCCGACGAGAACGACAACCTGCCAAACGGTGACGAACTCGGGGCCGCAGTGGAGGCCTACCTCGCCCGCGAAAACCCCGGCCACTAGACCGCCCGGGCCTGTCCGCCTGGTGGCTCCAACACGTGGACGCCGCCGCGGCGCGGGCATAATGGGGGAGTGACTGCACCCCGCGCCTGGCCGATTTGGACCATCGGTGTCTTCGCGTATCTGGTAGCCGTCTCGCAGCGGACCTCCTTCGGCGTGGTGGGCCTGGAGGCCACCGAACGGTTCCACGCCAGCGCCTCGGCCATCTCCTTCTTCACTGTCCTCCAACTCCTCGTCTACGCCGGGCTCCAGATCCCGGTGGGCGTCCTGGTGGACCGGTTCGGCTCACGGGCGATGATTGCCGGCGGAGCAGTCCTGATGGGACTTGGGCAGCTGCAGTTGGCGCTTGCCGACGGCATCCCCGGCGGCGTGCTGGGACGGGTGCTCGTTGGCGCGGGCGATGCCATGACCTTCATCTCCGTCATCCGCCTTATCCCGCTGTGGTTCGCCCCGGCGCGCGTACCCCTGGTCACGCAGCTGACCGGTATGTCCGGACAGCTGGGCCAGCTTTTCAGCGTTGTCCCGTTTGCCCTGGTCCTCCATGCGGCGGGCTGGACCCAGGCGTTCCTGATGCTGGCCGGGATGTCCGGGCTCGCCGTCGTCCTGGTCCTCCTGTTCCTGCTGGACGTCCCTCCGGGCACGCCGCGGCAACAGTCGCAGCAGGGGCTGAAGGCCACCGGAGCCTCGCTCGCGCGGGCGTGGCGCCAACCCGGCACACGGCTGGGGATGTGGAGCCATTTCACTATCCAGTTCAGCGGCACGGTCTTCGCGATGACTTGGGGTTATCCCTTCCTCATTTCAGGCCAGGGCCTCGACGCCGGCACCGTCGCGGCGCTCATGGCGCTCTATGTCGCCGCCGCGATGGCCGTGGGCCCCTTCATCGGCCGCTTTGTGTCCAGGCACCCGCTGCGGCGCTCCACAATGGTCCTGCTCATCGCCGGTGCCACCGCTGCCGCGTGGGCCGCGGTGCTGCTCATGCCCGGACGTTCGCCGCTGTGGCTCCTCGCGGGCCTGGTTGTTGTCCTGGCGATCGGCGGGCCCGGTTCGATGATCGGCTTCGATTTCGCCCGGACATTCAACCCGGCGCACAGAATCGGCACCGCCACGGGCATCGTCAACGTGGGCGGGTTCATCGCCGCCCTTGTGGCGATCTTCCTGATCGGGCTGGTCCTGGACGTCCTTTACGCCAGCGGTTTCTCCAACGGCATCCTTTACGGGCTCGAGCCGTTCCGGATCGCCTTGTGCGTCCAGTTCCTGCTCATCGGGATCGGCGCCTCGGCGACTTTGGCCTCCCGGCGGAAAGTGCGGCGGCAAATGGCAGCGCAGGGAGTTATTGTTCCGCCGCTCCTGCGGACCCTCGCACAGCAGCGTCGGGAAAACCTGGCCCGGAAAAAGCAGCGGACGCCCGCGGACGACGACTGACACTCCTCCTCCACTTGGGGGGACTTGTCCACATAGGTCATATTGGGTATTTGTTGCGGGCTGTGCTGCGCGAAAGCTGGACGCATGACTCCTCCAGAACACCTCACCGTCCAGGGCCCCGAGGACATCCTTGGGTTCATTCCGCATTCCCTTGGGTATTGGCCGGCCGACAGCCTCGTTGCCATGACGCTCCAGGGGAAAAGCCTGGGGGCCACGCTGCGCCTTGACCTGCCGGGCAGCGAAGTCCTTGCGGATCCAAAGAAGTTTGCCTGCACCGTACGGGACTACCTGCGCGCTGACCAGCAGGCAGACGCCTCCCTGCTGGTGCTCTTCACCAACGAGGGCTGGACGGATGCGCGCCCGGGTGCTGTCCAGACCTACACAGGATTACTGGCAGCGCTGCAGGCGGTGCTGGGCGCCGCCGGCATGCCCGTGCGGGATGCCTGGTACGTGGGGGATACGTACTGGCGGGATGCATATTGCACGGACGGATCCTGCTGCCCACTGCCGGGCAGGCCCATCAGCGACATCCGCGACAGCAGGCTCAATGCCGAAATGGTCTACCGCGGCAGCAGCGTGGGTCCGGCGCCGGAGGACCAGTGCCCCACGCCGGCCGCGAAGCCGGCGGAGTCCAAGGCCAGGCTCCGGGCAGCCGAGGCCTCGTGGATGGTCCCGTTGGATCGCCGCCGGGCCAGCCGGGCACAATTCGAGACGCTCCTTGACACCTGGGAGTTGCTCTTCCGGTCCGGGCAGTGCCCGGCAGATCCGCTTGTCCTGGGCTACGTCCGGGCAACACTGCGCGTGCCCGCATGGCGTGATGCGGTCCTGGTCATGGCCGCCGCAGGCAGGGCTGCCGCGTCTGCCGGTGCAGATCAGTTCGGGATATTCGACGCCGGATGCCGGCTGGCGCCAGTGCGCCCGCAGGCCGACGGCCGCCAGGAAGCCGCGGCGGGCACTGCGATTGCCGCGGGAGGCCCCGTCCGGCCCAGCCCCGTTCCGTCCCACCCCGTCCCGGGCGGTGCCGTCTCGTCCCACCCCGTCCCGGGCGGTGCCTTCGGCGATGCTGCCCTGGTCCCGGGATATGGCGAGGTGCTGCTGGGCCTGGCCCCGCCCAGGCCTGACTGGAGCAGCATGAACAACCTGGACCGTGTCCTGGAGCAACTGGCCCCCGGGGGAGGGCAGGCCGCAGCGGCAGCGCTTTCGGGGCGCGGCTGGATTTCGTGGTGCCGCGGACGTGGTTCGTACGCTGCTGCGCACCTCGGCCGGGCGCTGGATGAGGAGCCCGGATACCGGCTGGCTGAACTCCTGCTCGAACTCGTGCGGCGCGGGACTCTCTGCGGCTGGGCCGCCCGGAAGGATGCTGCCTGGCAGAAGTTCGGACCTGACGCCGCCTGAGAGGGATGGGGCGGCGTCATGCGGCCACGTTTGGGAAACCGTGAGACAATGGATGCCGAGACCCGGTTGGGTCCGTGAATCTGGTGCACGTAATGGCAACCTTTATGGGAACATTACAGCCGCTTCGGCAGTTCTACTTAAGGACTCTGCCGGCCGTGGTTGCACCTGATATTCATCACGGACTTGACAGGGTCATAGTGGTGTTGCCCGTATGGTGATTCCACAGACCGCCGCTAGAAAGGTTTTCTGTGACCCCGTCTTCCGAGAAGAAGGAACCCGCTGCCCAGGACGACTTGTCCCCTGAGGAGAAGCAGGCTGCAACGAACGCCAAGCGTGCAGCCACGCGGGCAGCAAACAAAGCTGTCAAGGACGCCACCGCCGGTGATGTGGATGGCAAGCCCGAGCCCAAGAAGCGCGGGCCCAAGCCCGGTGCCAAGGCCGCTGCTGAAGCCGCCGGAAAGTCCGCGCGCGGGGACGACGAGGACGATGTCGAGGAAGACCTCGACGACATCATCCTGGATGGCCCGGACGCCGTCGACGACGGTGAAATCAATGCTGCCAAGGAAGCGACCGCTGCAACCGGCAAAGGCTTCGTCTACTCCGACGCCGACGACGACGACGCCCCTGTCCAGCAGGTCATGTCCGCGGGCGCGACCGCCGACCCCGTCAAGGACTACCTCAAGCAGATCGGTAAGGTAGCGCTGCTCAACGCCGAGCAGGAAGTTGACCTTGCACTCCGGATCGAAGCCGGCCTCTTCGCCGAAGAGAAGATCAACGCCGACGACGGCAGTATGGACCCGAAGTTCAAGCGCGAGCTCGAATTCGTCATCCACGACGGCAAGCGCGCCAAGAACCACCTGTTGGAGGCCAACCTCCGGCTCGTAGTCTCGCTGGCCAAGCGCTACACCGGCCGCGGAATGTTGTTCCTGGACCTCATCCAGGAAGGCAACCTGGGCCTGATCCGCGCGGTGGAGAAGTTTGACTACACCAAGGGCTTCAAGTTCTCGACGTATGCCACCTGGTGGATCCGCCAGGCCATCACCCGCGCCATGGCTGACCAGGCCCGCACCATCCGTATTCCGGTTCACATGGTCGAAGTCATCAACAAGCTGGCCCGCGTCCAGCGCCAGATGCTCCAGGACCTGGGCCGCGAACCCACGCCGGAAGAGCTGGCGCTGGAACTGGACATGACCCCCGAAAAGGTCGTCGAGGTCCAGAAGTACGGCCGCGAGCCCATCTCGCTGCACACCCCGCTCGGCGAGGACGGCGATTCCGAGTTCGGCGACCTCATCGAGGATTCCGAGGCCGTAGTTCCCGCGGATGCGGTCAGCTTCACTCTGCTGCAGGAGCAGTTGCACTCGGTTCTGGATACCCTCTCGGAGCGAGAAGCCGGCGTAGTGGCCATGCGGTTCGGCCTCACCGACGGACAGCCTAAGACTTTAGACGAAATCGGCAAGGTCTACGGCGTCACGCGTGAGCGCATCCGCCAGATCGAATCCAAGACCATGTCCAAGCTGCGCCACCCTTCGCGGTCCCAGGTGCTCAGGGACTACCTGGACTAAGACCAGTTGGATTGAAAAAGGCACTACACTGCGGGCCGGCTGGCGCCGTGATCTGGTAGATCATGGCGCCGGTCGGCCCGTTTCTTTGTCCTCAACGTTTCCAAGGCGACCGCTTAAAAGGATCAGGACCCCTCCGTGGGAGGGGTCCTGATCCTTTTAAGCCTGCTGTCTAGTCGACTGCTACGGGTGCCTTCTCGTGAAGCCGGCCCGTCTCATCGTGCCAGTCGGAGCTCAAGGGCTTGAGCGTTGACTCGACTGCACGGGCATGGTGGCCGCAGAAAAGAAGCTCACCCCCGGAGGACTCGAGTACAACACGGACGTACGCCTGGGCTCCGCAACGATCGCACCGGTCCAGTGCGTTGAGTGTGCGGTCTGCCACTGCTGTTGTCATTTCGGCCTCCTTAGTAGATCTGTATGTCTATGTAACCAGTATTCGTAGCAATTCCATCGCAAGGATTGGGCAAGTTCGCTGTCCGCGTATCCGCAAGACTTGATCAAGAGCCATCTGCCGCATAACGGGAAGATAACGAGTGGCGTCTGCCACAGCTCCGGACAGGCGTGGGAGGCCGGTGTTCGACGCTTGTCAGACTAGGCTGGGAAGGGCGCTTTAGCGCCTGCTGTTCCGTCACTGAAGGAGTTCACAACCGTGGCACCGAGTTCTGATTACACCGCCCGGCACCTCTCTGTCCTGGAGGGCCTTGAGGCCGTACGCAAACGGCCGGGCATGTACATCGGCTCCACTGACTCCCGCGGCCTGATGCACTGCCTGTGGGAGATCATCGACAACTCCGTCGACGAGGCCCTCGCCGGTTTTGGACACGACATCAAGATCATCCTGCACGCCGACAACTCCGTCGAGATCCACGACGACGGGCGCGGCATTCCCGTTGACGTCGAGCCCAAGACCGGACTGTCCGGCGTTGAGGTCGTGTTCACCAAACTGCATGCAGGCGGAAAGTTCGGCGGCGGCTCCTACACTGCGTCCGGCGGCTTGCACGGTGTGGGCGCGTCAGTGGTCAACGCGCTGTCCTCCCGCCTGGATGTGGAAGTGGACCGTGGCGGGAAAACCTACAAAATGTCCTTCCGGCGCGGTGAGCCGGGAAGGTTCAAAGATCCCGGGACCAAGTCCGACCCCGCTGCCACCTTCGAACCATTTGTTGAGGACTCCGTCCTGGACATCGTGGGCAAAGCCAAGCGCGGCGTCACGGGAACGCGCATCCGATACTGGGCAGACCGTCAGATTTTTACCCCCGACGCCAAATTCTCCTACGACGAACTCGCGGCGCGAGCCCGGCAGACCTCGTTCCTCGTACCCGGCCTGAAGCTGACCGTCCGCGACGAGCGCCGCGTGGCCGGCACTCCGGGCGAAGGCGGCCCGCACGAAGAGGTGTTCCACCACGACGGCGGTATCTCCGAGTTCGTGGATTTCCTCGCCGCTGATCCGGCCGTTACCGACATTTGGCGGTTGCACGGCTCGGGCAAATTCAAGGAAACCGTGCCGGTGCTGGACGAACGCGGCCACAGCCAGCTCGCCGAGGTTGAACGCGACTGCGAAGTGGACGTCGCGCTGCGTTGGGGCATCGGCTACGACAGCACGGTCCGCAGCTTCGTCAACATCATCTCCACGCCCAAGGGCGGTACGCACCAGTCCGGCTTTGAGCAGGCGCTGGTGAAGACGTTCCGCAAGGCGGTGGAGAGCAACGCCCGTAAGCTCAAAGCCGGGAACGACAAAATCGAGAAAGACGATATCTTCGCCGGCCTCACTGCCGTCCTGACCGTCCGCCTTGCTGAGCCACAGTTCGAGGGCCAAACCAAGGAGATCCTCGGGACCTCGGCCGTGCGCGCCATTGTGGCCAGGGTCGTGGAGCAGGAAATCAACGCCAAGCTCAACTCAGCCAACCGTAATGACAAGGCCCAGTCGGCACTCTTGCTGGAGAAGATCGTCAGCGAGATGAAGTCCCGCATCTCGGCGCGCGTCCATAAGGAAACACAGCGCCGCAAGAATGCGCTGGAAACATCGTCGATGCCCACCAAGCTTGCTGACTGCCGTACGGACGACGTCGCCCGCTCTGAACTTTTTATCGTGGAGGGCGACTCGGCGCTGGGAACGGCCAAGTTGGCCCGGTCCTCGGATTTCCAGGCGTTGCTGCCCATCCGCGGAAAGATCCTTAATGTCCAGAAGGCTTCGGTAGGGGACATGCTCTCCAACGCCGAGTGTGCTGCCCTGATCCAGGTGGTGGGCGCCGGTTCGGGCCGCAGTTTCGACATCACCGCCGCCCGCTATGGCAAGGTCATCCTGATGACGGACGCCGACGTCGATGGCGCCCACATCCGCACGCTCCTGCTGACCCTGTTTTTCCGCTATATGCGGCCGATGATCGACGAGGGCAGGGTCTTCGCCGCTGTTCCGCCGCTTCACCGCGTGGAGGTGATCAATGCAGGCCAGAAGGCCAACGAGATGATCTACACGTACTCGGAAGCCGAGCTGCACGTCCTCCTGGCCCGTCTCGCCAAAGAGGGCAAGCGCTACAAGGAACCCATCCAGCGTTACAAGGGCCTGGGCGAAATGGACGCGGAGCAGCTGGCGGAAACTACCATGGACCCGCGGCACCGGACCCTGCGGAAGGTGGGGATCGAAAACGCCAAGCAGGCCGAGGACACCTTCGACCTACTGATGGGCTCGGACGTCGCCCCGCGCAAGGACTTCATTATTGCCGGCGCGGCAAGCCTGGACCGGGAGCGAATCGACGCCTGACCGCGCCCCCATCGATTGCTCCACACCTGCCCTTTCGGACGCTCAAAACGGCCGTTATGGAGCACTCGATGGTTGCGGATGCACCGAAGTACTCCTCGCTTTGAGGGAAGGTCCGGGCCCGCTCAGCCCAGCAGGCCGGGCACAATCAGCAATGCCGTGGGCAGGGCCAGCAGCAGGACGCAGCCCGCCAGGACACTTCCACGGATGGCAGTCGGGAGCTGTGGGCGCGGTGACAGCAACCTGCTGACCCTCGACGCGGTGGTCCGCGCAGAATCGGCCCCGGTGACACCTGCCGCGGTTTCGAGGCCCTCAAGGGCAAGGCCTGCCTGGCCTGCGGGCTGGAGCTCAGCCCCTCGGTCTGCCGACACTGAACCGCTGGCCACGATCGCTATGGCCTTGATGAGGGTTGCCTTGCTCTCTGTTTTCAGGGCGACGTCATCAGCAAGCATCTCGATGAGCGAGTTCACGGACTCCTGCGCGAGCCGCGTGGTGGGAAGCCAGGGCAGGGCTTGCCGCCATGCGGCGAACGCCCAGAGCAGGAGATGGTGACGCTGGCTCAGGTGGGCGTTTTCGTGGATCAGGACGGCGCGCAACTCAGCTGGTTCGAGGGCCGCCATGAGGCCATCGGACAGGACCGTGACCGATCGTGCGCCGCCGGGAAGGCAGTAGGCCACTGGAGAGTCGTGGCTGATGACCACTGTTCCCGCCCCTTGGGTGGAGGGTGAGGCCAACAGCGCAAGGAGCTCGCGATGCCGCCGTCGCTGCCGTTCGATCTTGTAGTAGGTGAGCAGCAGGGTGAAGACCAGGTGTGCCGTCAGCAGGGCCGCGGCGGACAGCGCAAAGAGATGCCAGAAGCCGAGGGCTGTGGTGGGCGCATTAAAGAACACCATTCCCGCGAGTGCCCGCAGCCCGGCGATCAGGTTCTCGCCGATTGGTTCGAGGCCGTACACGAGCATCGCGCCGATCATGGAGAGTCCACCAGCGAGGGCGATGGCCTGCCAGAGGAGCATCGCGGTGAAGGGTGACCTCGCCGGCCACTGGGCGCGTGAAAGGAAGATAGGTACCGGCCACGCCAGGACTATCGCAAGGACCGCCAGCAGGTACGAGGTCCAGAACATGGCCCGCTAGATGTGGCCGAGCAATTTGCGCAGTGTTTCGGCTTCACTTTCGGTCACGGACCCAATGAACCTTGCCAGTACGGCTTCGCGGTCGGGGGCGGATCCCAGTACCTCATGCATGAGCTCCGCCGTGTGGTCTTCCCTGCTGGAAACAGCCTGGTAGCGGTGCGGCCGGGTGCCGCGCTCCCGCTCGACGAGGCCCTTCTTCTCCAGCCGCGAGAGGACCGTCAGTACGGTGGTAACGGCCAATTCCTTGCCTTCATGCCCCGCTGAGCCGCCGGTGGCCTCGGTGCTTTGCGCCAACAGATCGCGCAGGGTGTTTGCCGTGGCTGCTTCATGGCCCGCCCAGAGCAGGTCCATCACTGCCCGTTCCAGTTCGCCCAGACTAGCCATTCCATACATCCTTTGATTCCCCGCACCGTTGGGCCCGAAGGCCGCGGTGACAACACCTGAACACTACAGATACAAATTTACCCCGTTTCTCCCATACTTTCTACGCCAAGTAGAACAGTGGGCGCGCCGCGGCCTTGTGGGCCCGACGTGATGATGGAACTGTTGGTTTACAGTGCCCCGCGCATTGTTCTACACTCGGTAGAAGTCAAGTTCTACGGGACGTAGAAAAGTTGAGACCCCGACAACAGTAGGGACTGCCTTGGACGCCTTGGAAATCGCACGCTGGCAATTCGGCATCACCACGGTCTATCACTTCATGATGGTGCCGCTGACCATCGGGCTGGGCCTGGTGGTGGCCATCATGCAGACCATGTGGCACCGGACGGGCAAGCAGGAGTACCTGCGGATGACCAAGTTCTGGGGCAAGCTCTTCCTGATCAACTTCATCATGGGCGTTGCCACCGGCATCGTCCAGGAGTTCCAGTTCGGCATGGCCTGGAGCGAATACAGCCGCTTTGTGGGTGACGTGTTCGGCGCTCCGTTGGCGCTGGAGGCGCTCCTTGCCTTCTTTGTGGAGTCCACCTTCCTGGGGCTCTGGATCTTCGGGTGGAAGCAACTCAAGCCCGCCATCCATCTGGCCTGCCTGTGGATCGCGGTTGTTGGCTCGCTGTTCTCTGCCTACTTCATCATCGTGGCCAACAGCTGGATGCAGCACCCCGTGGGTGTGGAAATGATCGACGGCCGGCCGGTCATGACAGACGCCTGGGCCGTCTTTACCAACAACACGGCCCTGGTTGCCGTTCCGCACACCCTGATGGGCGCACTGGCGGTGGCCGGCGGCTTCCTGCTGGGTATCGCCTGGTACCACCTCTGGCGGCGCCGGCGCGACGGCGTCGACACCGTGGACGTAGACGGCAAGGTGGTTCCGGGCGAGGCAGCGATCCCCGGCCGTGACCGCACCGACCACACAGTCTGGATCCGGTCCCTCCGCATCGGCGCCGTCGTTGCGATGATCTCCTTCGCCGGCACCGCCCTCACCGGCGACCTGCAGGGCAAGCTCATGTTCGAGCAGCAGCCCATGAAAATGGCAGCCGCCGAGGCCGCCTGCCATGACGGCACCGGATTCTCGGTCCTGAGTGTCGGCAACCTCGGATCCGGCAACTGCGATGACATCGTGGCACTCATCGAGGTCCCGGGCATCCTGTCCTTCCTGGCGAAGGGCGACTTCACCACCGAAGTCAAGGGCGTCAACAGCCTCCTGGACCAGTACAAGGCCGACTATGGAACCAACCTGCCGGACAATCCGATTTACGGCGACCGCGCCGGCCAGGAGATCCAGTACGTCCCCGTCATGGAGGTCACCTACTGGGGATTCCGGATGATGATCGGGTTCGGCGGACTCGCCGCGCTTGCAGCCCTTGTGGCCCTGTGGGTGACCCGCAAGGGCACCGTACCCGCGTCTCCGTGGCTGATGCGCCTGGCCGTCTTTGGCATCCTGGCACCATTTGGCGCCAACGCCGCCGGCTGGATCTTCACCGAAATGGGCCGGCAGCCTTTCGTCGTGGCTCCCAACCCCGACCTGAACGGCATCGACCAGGTCTTTATGTTTACCGCAGCTGCCGTCTCCCCGGGAGTATCGGCCGGGGAACTGCTGACGTCGCTGGTGGTGCTCACCGCCGTCTACGCGCTCCTGCTGGTGGTGGAGGTCAAGCTTCTGGTCAAGTACATCCGCGGCGGCATCGTCTCAGCCATGCCTGAGCTGGCCCACGCACCGGTGGACGAGAACGAGGACGCCACCCCTGGCGGCGAGGGTGGCCCCGGTTCCGGTAAGCCCGCGGACGATGTCCTGGCATTCGCCTACTAAGAGCAGAGGATACTTCGAATGGAACTGCTGCCCACTATTTGGTTCATCGCCATCGCGGTGCTGTGGACGGGATACCTCTTCCTGGAGGGTTTTGACCTCGGCGTGGGGATGCTGATGAAGCTCTTTGCCCGCAACAACACCGAACGCCGCGTGCTGCTCAACACCATCGGCCCGGTCTGGGACGGCAACGAGGTGTGGCTCCTGACCGCCGGGGGCGCAACGTTCGCGGCGTTCCCGCTGTGGTACGCCTCCCTGTTCTCAGCCCTGTACCTCCCGCTGCTCGTGGTGCTCGTGGCGCTCATCTTCCGCGCTGTGGCTTTCGAGTACCGCGGCAAGGTGGACACCGAGAGCTGGCGGGCGCGCTGGGACTGGGCCATCGCCCTGGGTTCGTTCCTGGCCGCTTTCGGGGTCGGGGCGGCCTTGGCACTCACCACTACGGGGCTGCCCCTCAACGCAAACGGCGATCGCGAAGGCGGCCCGTTCGCCTGGTTCAGCGGGTACGCAGTCCTGGGCGGGCTGGCGGTTGTCTGCTTCTCGCTGCTGCATGCCCTGGCCTTCCTGGCACTGAAGACCGACGGCGACGTGCGGCACCGTGCGCGCAGCTGGTTCATCCGCCTGCTTCCTGTTTTGCTCCTGCCTCTGGCCGGATGGGCCGTCAGCGTCCAGGTCCTGTCCGGCAAGCCCTGGACCGTGGCCGCGGTGGCCGTTGCCGTAGTAGCCGCAGCAGTTGCCTGGTTCCTGGCCCGCAAGGGTGCGGAAGGACGGGCGTTCACAGCCCTCGGAGCCTTCCTGGTGCTGGGCAGCGCCTCGATCTTCGGCGCGGTGTTCCCTGTGGTCCTGCCCTCCACGCTCAGTCCGGAATTCAACCTCACTATTTCCAACGCCTCGTCCTCGGACTACACGCTGGGGCTGATGAGCATCGTGGCGGCGGTAGGGCTGCCCCTGGTCATCGCGTACCAGGCGTGGACTTACTGGGTCTTCCGCCGCCGCGTCAGCGCAGCCCACATCCCGGAAGCGCACAGCTTCCTCCCGGCAGTCGCCGCCAAAGCCTTTACCAAGGGCTGAGCCGTGCGCCCAGGCTTCCCCTCCGGCCCCGTTACCCGCTCAGCGATCTACTGGCTGGGATTCCTGGCGGCGTTGAAGGCGTTGTCCCTTGTCCTGATGGGGCAGGCGGTCGCCTCCATGCTTGCGGGCCTGGCCGCAGCGGACCCCGCGTGGGCGGACGGACTCGGCTGGGGGATGGCCGGCGTCGTCCTGCGGTCCGTCACTGTCTGGGCGCAGGCGGTGGCTGCCCGCCGCGCCGCCCTCGGCGTCAAAGAGGAGCTGCGGTACGGGCTGCTCGCCCGGGCGCTGCGGAACGGGGCCCGCACAGCCGGACCTGCCGACGGCGGACTGGCCGTCCTGGCCACCCGCGGGCTGGATGCGCTGGACAGCTACTACACGCAGTTCCTTCCCGCACTGGTGAACTGCGCGGCCATTCCGCTGCTTCTCGGGGCCCGGATACTGTTCGCCGACTGGGTCAGCGCCGTGGTCATTGTCCTCACTGTCCCGCTGGTACCCCTCTTTATGGTCCTGATCGGCCGGTACACGGAGGACAACGTCCGGGCTGCCCAGGCCACCCTGTCCCGCCTTTCCGCGCACATGCTCGAGCTCGCCAAGGGCCTTCATGTTCTGGTGGGGCTGGGACGCGCAACAGCCCAGCGCAAAGCCCTCGAGGAGATTTCCGAGGAGTACCGGTCCCGGACCATGGGGACATTGCGCACCGCGTTCCTCTCGGCACTGGCCCTGGAGCTCATCGCCACAATCTCCGTGGCAGTCGTGGCAGTCTTCATCGGCGTGCGCCTTGTCCACGGCGACATGCCGCTGGAGGCCGGCCTCCTGGCCCTGGTCCTCGCGCCGGACTGCTACCTCCCGCTCCGCGAACTGGGCACCGCACACCACGCCAGCGACGACGGCCGTGCGGCGCTCGCAGAAACGAGGGCGGTCACCTCGGCGCCCGAGCCCCGGCCGCTGCCGGCCAGCGAGGCCAAGGGCGGGGCCGCGGCCGGGGGCGCGGAGTCCCCGGGCCCTGAGGACGACGGCGATGCCGCGGCTGGTGCGGCAGCTGGCGGGGGAGTGAGCGTTACCGCACTCACGGTGACCTACGCGGGCAGGTCCGCGGCCGCCGTCGGGCCTCTCAGCTTCACTGCGCCGTACGGACAGATCACCGCACTGGATGGCCCCAGCGGCACGGGGAAAAGCACCATTTTGGGCGTGCTGGCCGGGACGATCGGCGACGGTAACGGCACGGCCATCAGCGGCCGGCTTGCCGGCTTCGACCGGGACAGCGTGGCCTGGGTGCCGCAGCACCCGGTCATGGTGCAGGCAACGGTCCTCCACGAAATGGCGCTGTACCTCGGTGGCGGAAGGAACGCAGCGGCCCCCGACGAAGCAACGGCCCGCGAATGCCTCGCCGCAGCCTCCGCAGGCCACCTTGCCCATAAACACCCGGCCGAACTGAGCCCGGGGGAGCTGCGCCGCGTGGCGCTGGCCCGCGGGCTGGCACGCGTCAGGTCCGGCGCTACGGTGCTCCTGCTCGACGAACCCACGGCACACCTTAACAGCGCCTCGGCGGCGCAGGTGGAGGCTGCCATCCTGGCGCTTCGCGGGCGGGTCACTGTCATCCTGGTGGCACATGACGCCCGGACCCGGGCACTGGCGGACTATGTGGTGCCCGTGTCGTCCCAAGGCATCACAGCTGCTTCCGCGCCGGTCAACCGGGCGCCGGAAGGCGCGGAGGCCGTACCGGCGGACAGCGACGGTGCCGCAGAAGGCACGTCCGCAGCCGTGGCGGCAGCGGCCAGCGGAAGGTCATGGCGGGACGGCGGCCGCGCTACGGGCCCACTGCTGGTCCGCCTCCTCGCGCCCGTCGCGGGGCAATTCACCGGAGCAGCTGTGGTGGGAACCTTGGCGGCACTTTTCGCCGCCGCCCTGTCCGGTCTCTCCGGCTGGCTGATCATCCGGGCGAGCGAACAGCCACCCATCCTGTACCTGCTCAGCGCCATCGTCGGTGTGCGGTTCTTCGGCATCGGCCGAGCCGTCCTTCGCTACTGGGAACGCCTCCTGGTGCACGATGCGGTGTTCTCCACCCTTACGCGGCTCCGCGGCCGCCTGTGGGAGTCACTCAGCCGCCGCGCACTGTCCCTTCGGCGGCTCCTGCAGGGCGGCAACGTCCTGGGCTCGGTGGTCACCGACGTCGACACCGTCCGGGACTTGCTCCCGCGGGTGGTCCTGCCGCCTGTGACAGCGGCTGCAGTTGCTGTCTCGGCACTCACCGCGACTGCCCTGCTGGTGCCTGCAGCAAGTCCTGCCGTGGCGGCGGCCGCAGCCGCCAGCCTGGTCCTGGCCCCCGCGTCGGCGTTGTGGGCGGACCGGAAATCGGCGGCGGCGGAGCAAGACCTACGCGACGGCGTGCTCCGACGAACGTCCGCGGCATTGGATGCCCGGGCCGAGCTCCATGCTAACGGCGTATCCTCCAGGGTGCTCCGGGACCTCGCCGCTGAGGACCGGGCGGCCACCAGGGCTTCCCAACGTTCCGCTTGGGCTGAAGGACTGGGACAGGCTGTGACCACAGCTGCCTGCGGGGTGGCCGCGCTGGCCGTCGCCGTCCTTGCAGCCCCCCAGGTGCTCGCCGGATCACTGGCGCCTGCCACGGCCGCCGTGATTGTCCTGCTGCAGTTGGCGCTGGTGGAACCTTACGCAGCCATGACGACGGCGGTCCGCCAGTTTCCGGCCTTCCGCGACGTCATGCGCAGGATCGGCCGTTCCGGCGCCCTCGAGGGCATGCCACCGGCATCCGACGCCGACACAGGAACCACCGCCCACACAGACGCCGACGGCGTCGTGCGGCGTGATGCCCGCGCCGCTGGGGCGCCGGGCCTGGAACTTGAGGGAGTGGCAGCAGCCTGGCCGGGCGGGGACGCCGTGTTCACCGGGTTGAGTGTTTCAGCGGCCCCCGGACGCTGGCTGGCAGTCACTGGGCCGTCCGGCGCCGGGAAATCCACGCTGTTGTCCGTGCTGCTTGGCTTCCTCCCGCCGTCCGCCGGGCAGGTCCGCGTGACCGGACGGGCTGCCTGGTGCCCGCAAGAGGCGCACCTGTTCGACTCCACGCTCCGCGGCAACCTGCTGCTGGGCCGCCCCACTGCGGGCGAGCCGGACACAGCTGACCGAGAGATGGCAGCGGCCCTCGCCGCCGTAGGCCTCAGCCAACTTGTTTCCCGCCTCCCTGCAGGGCTGGACACCAGGATCGGACCGGGAGGGTCGTTCCTCAGTGGCGGCGAGCGGCAGCGCCTGGCTGTTGCCCGGACGCTGATGACCGGGGCTGAGGTCATCCTCCTGGACGAGCCGACGGCCCACCTGGACGCCGAAGCGGGACGGGCCATGCTGGCAGACCTGCGGTCCGGACTGGCGGACCGGACGGTAGTCCTGGTAACCCATAACCTGGCTGACATCCGCCCGGAGGACGACCTCCTGGACCTTGCCCAGCCGGAATTTCCCGGTGCGGTACAACGCCCGGGCATGGTGCCGGCGTCGTAACCCTATGCCGTGGCCGGCGCTCCGAACCAGGTGGCGAGCGCGTCTCCAAGGCCCTGCCGGCCGGGGCTTCCCACCCAGGCCACGTAGCCGTCGGGGCGGATCAGGACGGCGGTGGGGGCTGTGACCGGCCCAAGCGCCGGAAGCTCCCAGGCGCCCTCGCATGTGGCGTCGACCAACTGGACCCGGTCCGGCCGCGGAACGGTGTCGAAGCCACCGGGCTCACCGAGGTTGAGCAGCACAGGCCGGGCATCGTGCAGTAAGGAAAAGACCCGCAGCGGGCCGTCGGCAGTGGCGAGGTCGAGATCGGGCATGCGGCGCCCGAGCAGCGGGTGGCCCTCGCCGAGGTCGTAGTGGATGTCCAGGCCGGACATCATGGCGGCGAAGCGTCTCCGTGGCTCGTCCATGCCCAGCAGTTCGGCCACGGTGTCGCGCAGAGCCTCGATGCGGTCATCGACGCGCATGAGGGCGACCTGCGCCATAGTGTTGCGAAGGACGCGGGCAGCGACCGGGTGGCGCTCGGCATGGTAGGTATCAAGGAGGCTCTCCGGCGACGTTCCGTTGACCACCTGGGCCAGCTTCCAGCCCAGGTTCGCCGCATCCTGCACGCCGGTGTTCAGGCCCTGGCCCCCGACCGGGGAGTGCACGTGCGCCGCGTCGCCGGCCAGCAGGACCCGTCCCCGCCGGTAGGCAGCGGCTTGCCGGGTCATGTCGGTGAACCGGGAGATCCACGTCGGGCTGTGGACCCCGTAGTCGGTCCCGTAGACGGCGATGAGGCCCTCACGAAGATCGCGAAGGGTGGGCTCGCCTGTCCCGATGTGCGGCTCGGTCAGCACCACGCCCACGGTTCCACCTGGCTTGTAGATGACCTCTCCGTCCTTGATTTGGTATTCGACCTTGCCGAGGGCGTGCGTGCCGGAGGGTGTGCGGCGGATGCCCAGTTCCGGTTCTTCGGTCATCTCGACTTCGGCGCGCAGGGAACTCGTCGTCGGATCCCAGCCGGGAAAGTCGATACCCGCTGCTTTACGGACCAGGCTGCGTCCACCGTCGCACCCGGCCAGATACGCCGCCCGCAAGGACTGCCCGTCCGAGAGAGCAACGTTGACGCCGGCTGCGTCCTGCAGAAAACCGGTCACCTCACGTCCCCGATAGAAAGTCACCGGCAGCTCACCAACCCAGCCGGCCAGGATGCGCTCGATGTGGTTCTGCCACAGGCCGAGGCCATAGTTGTGCCGGGTTGGAAAGTCACTCAGGTCCAGGCGGACCGAGGCGAAGCCCGCGACCTGGGCCACCTGCCCCTCAGCAAGGAACCGGTCGGCGATTCCACGCTGGTCGAAGGTCTCGATCGTGCGCGCGTGCAAACCCCCGGCGCGCGAACCGGGGAGGTCCTGGCTGGCGCGCCGCTCGACAACGGCAACGTCGACCCCCGCCAACGCCAGCTCTGCCGCCAGCATCAGCCCGGTCGGACCTCCTCCGGCGATCACCACGGCGTGCTCCGCATTCCTCGACACACTTTCAGTCATAGTGCTGCCCCCGTTTCCCTGCGTATTTGGCGTCCGGCGATTATGCGCCCTCCTTGGGGGCTTGCCGCAAGCCCCCATGGAGGGCATACATTGGAAATGGAAGCGGTCTGCGGATCAGCTGGGAGGCTGGCTTCACGCGCAACATCCCTGGGTTAGCCTGTTCCAATGAACCAGGAACTCACAGTGGACTTTCCGGGGCTCCGGTGGCGGCCGGCAACAGTATCCGACGTACCGGCCTGGGCGGCCTTGATTGCGCGGACTGCCGCCGTGGAGAATCCCGTCTGGTTCGAGCGGGAGGCTGACCTGCAGCAACAGGTGGAATCCCGGAAAAACCCGCCAGCCGAGAACACGGTGCTGGGCCTGGATGACGACGGCGTTCCCCGGGCCTATGCGCGGATCTCCCGCAACCCGGGGGGTGGGAAAGCCCATGGCTTCGGCTGCGTGGACCCGGACTGGCAGCGCCGCGGGATTGGCAGGGCGCTGCTTGGCTGGCTGGAGGAACGCACCCGGCGACGTTTCGCCGCGGACCTTCCCGACGACGGAACACGGCAAGTGCCATTGTTGAGGATTGGCACCGAAGAGCAGCGCCACAACCAGGGAAGGCTGCTTGAGTCTTCGGGGTATGCCGTGGTCCGCTACTTCAATGAAATGCACCGGCCACTCAAACAGCCGTTGCCGGGGAACGTCCTCGGCAACGGCCTGGAACTGGCCGGCATGGTGCCGGGCCTCCACGAGCCGGTCCGCCTGGCGCACAACGACGCGTTCCGCGACCACTGGGGAAGCGAGCCGCGAGACGAGGAGTCCTGGAATTTCACGGTGAACCACCCGCAGGCCCGTCCCGACCTGAGCACGGTGGTCCTGGACAGCAGCACCGGGCAAGTGGCGGGCTACCAGCTGGCAAGCCACGACCCCGACATTGCCGTCCAACGCGGCATCCGCGAGGGGTATACCGAACTGCTCGGTGTCCGGCGCGAATACCGCGGGCGGGGGATCGCCCAGGCCCTCCTCGCCGACGCCATGCGCCGTTTCACCGACGCCGGCATGGACGTGGCCTCACTGGACGTCGATTCGGAGAACCCCACGGGCGCGCTGGCCCTCTACACCAAGATGGGCTACCGGCCGGTCAACACCAGCATGGCGTGGGACAAAGAGGTTTAAGCCCGCTCAGCCGTCCACATCGTGGAGGTGGTGGACGACGTCGTGCAGGAAGTACTGCGCGAGTGTCAGTACCGTGAACTCCGAGCCGTTGCTGCGCAGGCCTTTACGGCCCCACTCTGCCTGCCTGACGCCGGCAAAAGACTCGGCGACCTGTTCGCCTTCCGCGGTCAGCTCTGCACTGACGACCGCCGGGTCGGCGTTCGCATAATCCTTCTCGACGGCGGTCTGGTCCTGGTCCCAGTTCTCGAACCGGGCGTCATCGGCGTCGAGCATGAGGTTCAGCCGCTGGTCAAAGAGGGTGAAGACGTCGCGGACATGGCATGCGTATTCGAGCGGGGACCACGTGGCCTCGTCCGGGCGGTCGGCCACGTCAGGGCGGCGGAGCACTGCCCGCCACCGCGGAAGCATATTCTGCACCGTGCCGGGAACCGTGGCCGGTGTAACGGTGGAGGCGTCGAAGGAGCATTCCGGGCACGGCCGGGAAAGGACCCAGGTCCAGTCTTTGACATCGGGAATGATAACCATGGCAGCAGTCTAGGCCGGATCCGGCCAGGCCATGGCAGGACCCACCACATCAACTGGCTGGGACAGCGGGATGCCCGAACCATCCCGCCTGCCGTGCTCCTGCGGCAGGGAACGGGCCACGCCGGACGACGACGATGCCTTCGCCGGACCGTGGCCAGCCCAGCCAAGGAGCAGTGTGTCTTCACCCTTGAGGAACCGATGAGCCCGGACCCCGGCGGTGGCGCGGCCCTTGGCAGGGTACTCGGCGAAAGCCGTCACCTTCGCTGCGCCGGGTGCCGTTCCGGGCAGCGCTCCGTTCGTTCCGGCGATGGTGACCACCACGGCGTCGTCGTCCCCGGGCGCCACCGCGCCGAAGAACACCACCTGGTCACCGGAGGCCAGTTTGATGCCGGCCATTCCGCCGGCCGTCCTGCCCTGCGGGCGGACCGTCCCGGCTCCGAAGCGGAGCAGTTGGGCCTGGCGGGTCAGGAATACCAGGTCCTCCTCCTCGGAAGCGGCGGGCGCAACACCCACCACCTGGTCCTTGTCCTTGAGGGCAATGATCTCCCAGTCCTCCCGGTTCAGGGGGTAATCGGGCTGGACACGCTTCACCACGCCCTGGGCAGTGCCGATGGCCAGGACCTGGTCCAGGGGAGCGAATGCCACCAAGGATTCGCCCTTGAGCAGGGTGATGAACTCCCGGGCCTGGACTCCGCCGGCGAGGTTCGGCAGGCCGGACATCGGGGGCAGGACTGGCATGTCCATGACCTGCAGGCGAAGCATCCGTCCCTGCGACGTCACGGCGGCAATTTCTCCGCGGGCCGAGGTTTTGACGACCGACAAAAAGACGTCGTGCTTCGACCGCGGACCCGCTTCCGCGAGGGGCTCCTGGTTGGACGTGCGGGCGATCTGCCCGGACGCCGTCAGGATCGCCCAGCAGGGATCATCGGCGATTTCCAGGGCCAGTGGCGCCGCCTTGCCCTTGCCATTGGGTGCAGCCAATGCAGCGGCCACCGTGGGGGAGACGGCCTCGGACTCAAGCAGCACGGTCCGCCGGGGCGTGCCGTACTTTTCGGCGATTTCGCCCAGTTCAGTGGAAACCAGTTCGCGCAGCCGCTCCTCGGAGCCGAGGATGGCCTCCAGTTCCGCGATCTCGCGGCGCAGTTCGTCCTGTTCCTTCTCCAGCTCGATCCGGGAGTACTTGGTCAGCTGGCGCAGCCGCAGTTCCAGGATGTAGTTGGCCTGGATCTCGGAGAGGTCGTAGATGGACATCAACCGTACCCGGGCAGCCGCGGCCTCGTCGGAGGATCGGATGATCTGGATGACCTCGTCTATATCGACGATGGCCACCAGCAAGCCCTCCACCAGGTGCAGTCGGTCTTTCTTCTTGCCGAGCCGGAACACAGTGCGGCGGCGGACGACGTCGATCCGGTGCCCCACATAGACCGACAGCAACGCCACCAGGCCCAACGTCTGCGGCTGGCCGTCCACGAGGGTCACGTTGTTGATGCCGAAGGAGTCTTCCATCGGGGAGTAGCGGTAGAGCTGCTGGAGCACGGCATTGGGGTTGAACCCGTTCTTGAGCTCGATGACCAGGCGCAGCCCGTGCTTTCGGTCGGTCAGGTCAACGATGTCGCTGATCCCGGTCAGCTTCTTGCCGTTGACGGCGTCCTTGATCTTCTCGATCACCTTTTCCGGCCCCACCATGTAGGGCAGTTCCGTGACCACAAGGCCCGTTCGCCGTGCGGAGAGCTGTTCGATCTCCACCTTCGCCCGGGTCTTGAAGGATCCACGGCCGGTGGCGTAGGCATCGCGGATGCCGTCCAGGCCCACGATCCGGCCGCCCGTGGGCAGGTCCGGGCCGGGTACAAAACGCATCAGGTCATCCAGCGTGGCGTCCGGGTGGGCGATCAGGTGCCGCGCCGCGGAGATCACCTCCACGAGGTTGTGCGGGGCCATGTTGGTGGCCATCCCCACCGCGATGCCGGTGGCTCCGTTGACCAGCAGGTTCGGGAACGCGGCAGGAAGCACGTCTGGCTGGGTCAGCTGGTTGTCATAGTTGGGGACGAAATCCACCACGTCTTCGTCGAGGTGGTCCGTCAGTGTCAGCGCTGCCGCCGCGAGCCTGGCCTCGGTGTACCGCGGGGCTGCCGGGCCGTCGTCGAGCGAGCCAAAGTTGCCGTGTCCGTCAATGAGGGGCAGGCGCAGCGAAAAGTCCTGGGCCATGCGAACCATGGCGTCGTAGATGGCGGTATCGCCGTGCGGGTGCAGCTTGCCCATCACCTCGCCCACAACACGGGCGCTCTTGACGTGGCCGCGGTCCGGGCGGAGGCCCATCTCGCTCATCATGTACAGGATCCGGCGCTGCACCGGCTTCAGGCCGTCGCGGGCGTCAGGCAGGGCCCGGGAGTAAATCACCGAATAGGCGTACTCCAGGAAGGAGCCTTCCATCTCGGACGTGACGTCGATGTCCACGATGTGCTCGGTGTAATCGGAGCTGGAATCCACTGCTGGGGCTGGACTTTGGCGGCGGGCCATGGGGCTGGTAAATCCTTCTGGGGTACTGGTCTTTGCACTGATTGGCGGCACCGGGGTGTGCCGCGGGAGTTTTTGGCTAGGCTAAGCCTATGGTGGATCAGCCCGGGGACGGCGTATATCCGGAATATTGGGAAGCCGATGTCGTCTTGCGGGACGGCGGAACAGCGCATCTGAGGCCCATCCACCCGGCCGATGCCGACGCCGTGCAGGCCTTCCACACTGGCCAGTCCCAGGACTCCATCTACATGCGTTTCTTCGCCTTCAAAGCCAGGCTCTCCAGCAAGGAGCTCAAGCGCTTCACGGAGGTGGACTACAAGGACCGGGTGGCGTTCGTGATCACCATCGGCGGCGAAATCATCGGGATCGGGCGCTACGACAGGCTTGATGACCCTACCGAGGCCGAGGTCGCCTTCAACATCGCCGACGCGCACCAGGGCCGGGGCATCGGCTCGATCCTGCTCGAACACCTCGCAGCTGCCGCCCAGGAAAACGGGATCCGCCGGTTCAGCGCCGAAGTGCTCCCGGAAAACCGGAAAATGCTGATGGTCTTCTCCGACGCCGGTTACGACGTCAAACGCCACTTCGACGACGGCGTGGTCAGCCTCGAGTTCAACATCGGGCCCACGGACAAGTCCCGGGCCGTGATGGAATCACGCGAGCACCGTGCCGAGGCGAGGAGCGTGCGGGACCTGCTGACGCCGTCGTCCATTGCCGTGATCGGTGCCAGCCGCAAATGGGGGACCGTGGGCTACCAGCTGCTGGAGCACATCATCGAAGGCGGCTTCACCGGTCCCGTCTACGCCATCAATCCCGAGGCGCTGGAACTCGCCGGGATGCTGTCCTTCGGCCGGCTGGCCGAGGTACCCGGTCCAGTGCAGCTTGCGGTCATCGCCGTCCCGTACGAGGAAGTTTCCACCGTGGTGGACGAGTGTGCCGCTGCCGGCGTCAAGGGCGCGGTGATCGCCTCTGCAGGCTTCGCGGACGACGGCGAACGTGGCCTCGCCCGGCAGCGCGAGCTTGTCCGGAAGGCGCGGGCGAACGGGATGCGCGTCATCGGCCCCGCCTCCCTGGGCATCGTTAACACCCACCCGGACGTATCGCTGAACGCGTCCATGGCCCCCACCCTGCCGCGGCGCGGCGGCCTGGGCCTCTTCAGCCAGTCAGCCGCCATCGGGGTGTCACTTTACGCCGCGTCCAGCCGGCGGCGGATGGGCCTCTCCACCTTCCTGTCGGCAGGAAACCGGGCGGACGTCTCCGGGAACGACATGATGCAGTTCTGGGAGGACGACGCCGACACCACCGCGGTGGCGCTCTACCTGGAATCGATCGGGAATCCCCGGAAGTTCTCCCGCCTGGCCCGGAGGCTTGCCCGCACCAAGCCGGTGATTGTGGCCAAGTCCGAGTCCATGGGCCTGCGCCTCCCGCCCGGGCACGCCGTCCGCACCACCCAGGCCCCTTCCGGTGCATTGGATGCCATGATGCGCCAGTCAGGCGTCATCAGGGTGGAGACCATCGAGCAGCTGATGGATGTGGCGCAGATCGTGGCGGGGCAGCCACTGCCGGCAGGCCCGGAACTGGCCATCCTCAGCAATTCGCAGGCATTGGGCAAAGTGGTGGCCGACAGTGCCATGGCCAATGGCCTGGGCGTGGGCTCCCTGGTCACCGGCCTGGACCTTGACGCCGGCATGTCCGTCGCGCTGCCTGCGTTGCGTCGCAGCCTCCAGGAAACGCTGGCTTCGGAGCACGTGCACGCCGTCGTGGCGGCCCTCCTTCCGGCCCGGGGCCTCACCGTAGAGAACATCGCCGGGGTACTGGCCGAATGTGCCGCTGAAGCCGGGAAACCCGTGGTGGCCGCGTTCACCGGAATCCTGGACCCCTCCATCTATGTGGAAGGCATGGTGGGCGAAGCACCGGCCATACCGTGCTTTTCCAATCCCGGGGCGGCTGTGGCAGCGCTCGCCGCAGTGGTCAGGTATGCCGAATGGGTTGCGCGCGACCAAGGCCATTTCGTGGAACCCGTGGGATGCGATCCGGAGGGGGCGCGTGCAAGCCTGGATGAACTGCTCGCCGATGTCCACGGTGAGCAACTCAAACAGCTCAACCAGGCTGAAGCCGCTTCCCTTCTGGCTTATTACGGGATCCGAGTCCTGCCCTCCCTCGGATTTGAAACAGCTGACCAGGCCGTTGACGCCGCGGAGGCGCTGGGGTGGCCCGTAGCCGTCAAAACCACCGACCCCGGACTCCGGCACCGTCTTGACCTGGGCGGCGTGCGCCTGGACATCGAGGACGCCGAATCGCTGCGCCGGAACATCGAGCAGATGCGGCGCTCGCTGGCACCCTATGGCGCGCCCTCACTGGAGGTGCAGTCCATGGCGCCCGTGGGGCAGGCGTGCACCTTCCGGGCCATCGAGGACCCGCTGCTGGGCCCGGTGATCTCCTTCGGCCTGGCCGGCGACGCCGTCAACCTGCTGGACGACTGGGCCCACCGGGTGCCGCCGCTGTCCGCTGCCGACGTCAAAGACTTCATCCGCAGCCCCCGGGCGGCCCGCAAGCTCTTCGGCTACCAGGGCCTTCCCGCGGTGGATGTGGGAGCCCTGGAGGAACTCGCCGGCCGGGTGGCGTGGATGAAGGACAACCACCCGGAGATATCCCTCGTCGAATTCAATCCGGTGCTGTGCGGAACGCAGGGCGTGGCAATCCTTGCGGCGGACGTCCGGATCGGGAACGCGGCACAGCGTACGGACAGCGCCCGCCGTGCCATGCTGGGCTGACCGCAGTTAGCAAGTCCCCGGCCGATCTGTGAAAATGGGGGAATGAGCTCACAGCCTCCCACGTCGACGCCTCAACCGCCCGGCAATGACAACCAGGCCACCCGACCCCACAGCTCACACAGCCACAGCGCCCAGGGGCAGAGCCTTGACGGTGCCCTCCAAAAGGCCGGCTTCTACCCGCGGCTGGTGGCCGACGTCGTTGACGACGCCCTGGACGGCCGCGACTGCGTAGCCCACCTGGTGCACCTGGAGACGCACTTTGACCGGGCCGAAGTCCGGCGCCACATCACGGTCCTGGTCCTCACTTCTGACATGCTGGTGATCACCCACGTGGACGACCAGCAGCTGGACGAAGCCGGCGAACAAATTGTCGCGCAGATCTCCACCGAATCCGTTCCCGTGGCCCAGATCCGCTCTGTGGTGCTCAGCTACATGTATGCGCAGCCGCAAAACTACAAGCCCTCCGATCCCGTGCGCGAGCTGACCTTGGCCATCGCCTGGTCCGGCGGCCAGCGGCTGGATATGGGCCCGGCCAGCTGCGGGGACCCGCAGTGCGAGGCCGACCACGGCTACAGCGGCACTATCGCCCAGGAGGACATTGTGCTGCGGATCAGCGCCGAAGCAGACGGACTCCAGGCCGTTCAGGACGCCAAGCTCTTCGCCCGTGCACTGCGGGCCGTCAACACTGGGTCCACCTCGCCGGTCCTGCACACCGCGCAGTCCATGCAGCCCCGGTCGCGTGCCGGTGTCTTCGGAAACCGCCTCAGCCGCGGTCACCAGCAGCGCTGATGCCCGGCCACGGGAAAACTGCAGTCCCTCCACCCCCGGCCGAAAAAGCAGGTACGGCCACCCTGCCGCACGCTCCCGCCTTCGGTCAGCGCTCCATCGCGGACGTGCTCACCAGCGCCGCGGCAAGCCTGGGCGTGGAAGGGTTCGCCAACACATTGGACCTGCCGCCGTCGTCACGGGTCTGCGTGGTCCTGGCCGACGGACTGGGCCGGAACCTGCTGAAGCAAAAGTCTGCCCACACACCGTTCCTGCGGTCCGTGATGCAGAACGGGCAGGGCTCTGTCCCCGTCTGGCTGGACTCCACTTTTCCGTCCACCACCGCAGCGGCACTGGCCAGTTTCGGAACCGGGCTGGCTCCGGGCCAGCACGGGATGGTGGGCTATGACGTCCTGGACGCGGACCAGGACAAAGTGGTCAACATGCTCGGGAACTGGGACGCCGGCGTTGACCCGCTCACCTGGCAGCCATTCCCCACTGTTCTCGAACAGGCCGCCGCGTTCGTCGACGTCACTACGGTCAGCCTGCCGCAGTTTGGTAACTCGCCGATGACCCAGGCAGCCCTTCGTGGCGGCCGCTTCATCTCCGGCACAACCTCCCATGCCCGGACGGGCTCGGCCGCAGAAGCCATGGCGGCAGCAGCACCTGCCCTGATGTACTTTTACGTCAACGACCTCGATAAGGCGGGCCACCGGTACGGTTGCCAGTCAGAACAATGGGAACACCAGCTCGAGGAGCTGGACGCGACCGTCAAGCGACTCAACGCCTCCCTTCCTGCCGGAACGACCGTCCTGCTCACCGCCGACCACGGCATGCTTGACGTCCCGCCGCAGCAGCGGATCGACTATGCGGCGGATCCCGCCCTTATCGCCGGCGTGCGGCACACGGCGGGGGAGCCGAGGATGGTTCACCTCTACTTGGAAGATGGCGTCGACGGTGCGGGGCGCGACCGCCTCCTGGATGCCTGGCGGAACCGGTTCGGCGACAGGATCTGGGCATTCACCCGCGAAGAGGCGGTGGCCGGAGGACTATTCGGTGCCCTGCGTCCCGCCGTCGGACCGCGGATCGGAGACGTCATGATCGCGGCGCGGGACGCCCTTGCGCTGTATGACAAGCGTCGCGTCAGGCCGGCCGCCATGGAGGTAGTGGGCCAGCACGGCTCGCTGACCAAAGCCGAACGCGAAGTCCCGCTGCTGTGCTTCACTGCCGAAGGCAGAAAGGCCGGACGTGGCTGAGCTGGTGTTCTTCTCGGGGACCATGGACTGTGGCAAATCCACACTCGCACTGCAGATGGACTACAACCATCGTGCCCGTGGGCGCGGTGGAATCAGGTTCAGCCGCAACGACCGCGCCGGCGGCTCCCGGATCTCCAGCAGGCTCGGCCTGGAAACCGACGCCGTGGAGGTTACGGACCACACTGACTTCTGGGACGAGGTGGTCACCCGGCGCACCCGCGGACAGCGGGTGGACTACCTGATCTGTGATGAAGCTCAGTTCTATTCGCCCCTGCAGGTGGAACAGTTGGCTCGGCTCGTCGACGAGATCGACGTCGATGTTTTTGCTTTTGGGATCACCGCGGATTTCCGCACGAGGCTTTTTCCCGGCTCCCAACGGCTGATCGAACTCGCCGACCGGGTTCAGGTCCTGCAGGTGGAGGCGCTGTGTTGGTGCGGACGGCGCGCAACACACAACGCACGCACGGTGGATGGCGTCATGGTGATGGAGGGTGCCCAGGTGGTGGTGGGCGATGTGGACATGGCTCTGGACCCTGCCGCGGCCGGTACCGAAGGCCAGCTGCCGGTAGTGGGTTACGAAACGTTGTGCCGCCGGCACTACATGCGGCGGGTCACTGCGCACGGAGCCAACATCATGGCCCAGAAGGACCAGTTGCTGCCGTTCGAGACGGACGCCTGCCTGTGGCGCGGTTCAGGCGGAACCGCGAGTTAGTCGCCCCTGGTCCCGAAAACGATCTCGTCCCAGCTCGGAATGCTGGAGCGTTTTGGCTTGGAAGGCTGCCTTTCGGGAACATCCGCATCGCGGTCGGCACGGCTGGCTGGAGCGGACTCGTCATGGGCGCGGCGCTGATTCCGGCCGCCCAGCAGTTCCTCAAGGCCAAAGCTGGCCCCTGTGTGCGCTGGATTCTGCGCCGGCGCTGCAGGAGGAGCAGCCTCCGAAGGGCGGGCCGGGGACGCGACGATGGTGACTTCGCGGGTTTCCGTGCTCACGCCGTCGTGCAGTTTCAGCACGTCGTCGCCGTCGTCTTCGTCTTTGTTGTGCAGGGGAATCAGGCTCAGCCGGGACAACATGGAGGGCCTGGCGTCGCGCCTGCGCGTGAGGGGATCGGCCTGCGCAGCCGGGGCGTCCGGCTCCGAGCCCGGTCCGGAGGGAGCAGCCTCGTGCTGCTCCGGTTCAGGCGGGACCTCGGACGGCCTCGGGTGGGCTGCCGGTACGCCGTGCGTGAGGAGCAGGGCCAAAGCGTCATCGGCGTCCTCATCCACACCAAGCCGCTGGCCGCGGCGGGAACGGAGCATGTCCAGCAGCCCGTCAGCATCCTTGCCAGGCTGCGGGACAGCCGTAGGGCCGGTGTGCACGCCGCCGGAATGGCGTGCGGCCGCTTCAGCGTCTGTCTCAAAATCAAAGGGCCGGTCCGAAACGGCCGTCAGCCGCCGCGCAGGGACAAGGCCGTCGAGGGGCTCAAGTTCACTGAGCTGCTGGGCCCAGCGGTTGGCGTTCTGCAGGGACTTGCGGGCGGGGCTGAACGTCCACAGGGCCGGTGGTTCCTCGCCGATGCCGGCTGTGCCATCCTTTTTTGCTTCGAAACGGGCAGCAACAGTCCAGCTGCCGTCAGGGCGCCGCCACGAGTCCCACTCGACTGACGACGGTTCGATGCCGTGCGCCCTGAGCCGGTGCGCCACCATGTCGTCCAGCGACGCCGGGTTGTCGCCAAAAGCAGAACGGTAGGCATCATGACCGGGGGAAGGGGAAGCCACCTCGATTTTCCGGGCCTGCTGGGCGACGTACTCGCGCTCGGCAAGAACGGGCCCCTCATACCGCTCAACCTTGGCCAGGGGCAGGCCGGAAAGCTCCGCCACGTCCGCGGCGGTTGCGCCGCTGCGGATTCTTGCCTGGATATCCCGCGGGGACATGGCAACGGGCGGCACGGCGGATGTTGCCTTGGCCGACGACCGGCTGGCTGCCCGCAATGCTTCATCGATCGGCAGCTGGAACATCTCGCCGCCGGCTCCGCTCAACAGGAGATGCTCCCCGTCGTCGTGTACGCCTACAAGCCGTAGATCCTGCATACAAATCCTCCACCCTGGCATTACTATCAATCGAAACTCTGCCACCCGGCAGTCCCTTTTTGGGTCAAGAGCTAGGGCGCGCCGCGATATTCCGGGCGTTTCCGGGCCTCTCCCGGAAACGGCGGCCCCAGCCACCGCCGTTCTCGGCCGGCCTGGCGAGGGGCCGTAGCAGACTCTGGCTTTTAGCTCCGTCTTGCGGAAAGATGTGCCCCACGCAGGGCACAAACGCATACTGTCCAGCGTTATGCAGGTGGTAAACCGGCCACCGGAACTGGAGCGAGGTTAAGAGGAAATGGCCACCGATTATGATGCGCCGCGTAAGTCCGAAGAAGACCTCAGCGAGGACTCCCTTGAGGAACTGAAGACCCGGCGCTCGGACAAGCCCACGGCGGTGGTGGAGGAGGACGAGAGCGATCTGGCCGCTGGCTACGAACTCCCCGGGGCTGATCTTTCTGGCGAAGAACTCATGGTCCAGGTGGTCCCCGCGCAGGCCGACGAGTTTACCTGTTCGTCCTGCTTCCTGGTCCGGCACCGGTCACAGATCGCCAGGGAAAAGGACGGCCGGTTCTACTGTGTGGAGTGCGAAGGCTGATCCGGGAGCCGACGCGGCGGACCGTTGCCGGCGGGCAACCGCTACTTGCCGGACAGGGCCGCTGTAAGTTCTTCGGGGCGCCTCGTGGACGTGAGCCAGTACGGGGTCCGGTCGGACGGGTCGGTGATTTCGATCCTGACCACGGGGTCGATCCAGCCTCTGATGCAGAGATAGGCCAGCCCGTTGAGCCGGGTGCCCCGCTCGGCCGTCGCTTCCTTGGCCCGGAACGGCTGCACGCTGCCGACGAACCGGCGTTCGATTGTTGCGCGTCCGACCGTGAGAGCGTCCTGGGTAACCGTGATGGTAGGGGTGGAGAGCACCAGCAGGACCGCCATGATGCCGAACAGGACTGCTGCCGCGGTGTATCCGGCGGCTGCACTGATGGGGGCGAACACCAGGATTCCGGCTCCGGCGATGCCGGCCACTATGATCCAAACCCACGGCGTTGGCCACAGTTTCTCCTGGAAAACAACCGATGGACTGGCGGAGGGGCTGTTGGGAACCGGCACGGCGGAGCTTGATTCGGGCATGCCCCCAGCTTTCCATCTTTGGGTGGCTATTTCATCTTGGCCCGGAACCGCCCAAGCTAGGCCGAATAAGCAGGCGGGCGTTAGAGTGAGTGACTGTGACTGACGAACTTGCCACGGTAGAAACCGCTTCCGAATCCCGGGCCCCTGCATTGCTCGGTGCCCCCACGCTGCAGGTACAGCTGAAAATGCTCGACGCCGGCCTGGAGGCCCCCTCCTACGCTCACCCGGGCGACGCCGGCGCGGACCTCCGCGCCCGTGAGGACGTGGTCCTGCGGCCGGGGGAGCGGAAACTGGTTCCCACCGGGGTGTCCATTTCCTTGCCTGACGGCTTCGTTGCGCTCATCCATCCGCGGTCCGGCCTGGCCACCAAGCACGGGCTGACCATCGTCAACGCACCCGGCACCGTGGATGCGGGTTACCGCGGTGAGATCTCCGTGACCCTCCTGAATACGGACCTGACGCAGGACATCGAACTGCGACGCGGCGATAGAATTGCACAAATGGTCATCCAACGGGTGGAGTACGCACAATTCGTCCGCGTCGATGAACTGGATGGGACAGTCCGGGGTGCCGGCGGGTTCGGCTCTACCGGCGGATTCACCCCTCCCACTGCCTGACGCCTGCCGCAGGAGGACCGGTACGCAGCGGACCGGCCGCGCGGCCGCCAGCCGGCACGGATCGAATACGGCAGCTTTTTACGGCAGCACCCAGGGTTGACGGCGGGACCGCCGGCCAGGCACATTCACAACTAAGGAGACGACCCATGGTTTTTGGGCTCGGCAGGAAAGCAAAAAAGGAACAAGAAGCCGAACCGGATGCCCCGGCCTCGCCGGAGGAGTCCGCGGACGAGGCAACGGACGCATCGGGCCGCAGCGTCACCGGGCCTTTTGATATCTCCGAAATCGCCAGCCGTGACGGCTATGTGGACCTGGGCGCGCTCCTCATCGCACCCAGCGAGGGACTCCAGCTCCGGCTTGAAGTTGAAGAAGCCACCCAGCGCGTGGTGGCCGTGACCATGGACCTGAACGGTTCAAGCCTGCAGCTTCAGGCGTTCGCGGCTCCCAAGTCAGAGGGTCTCTGGGACGAGATCCGGGAACAGATCGGCCAGTCCGTGGGAAGCCAGGGCGGCCAGGTCGAGGAGGTCCAAGGCCAGTTCGGCACCGAGCTGGTGGCAAAACTTCCAGCAGGCGCCGCGGACGGAAGCCAAGGTTACCGGGTGGCCCGCTTCGTGGGCATTGACGGCCCGCGCTGGTTCCTGCGCGGAGTCCTCGGCGGTGCCGCAGCCATGGACCGTGACGCCGCAGCACCCTTGGAAGCGCTGTTCCGAAAGATCGTGGTGATCCGCGGCGACAGCCCCATGCCGCCCCGCGACCTCCTCCAACTTCGCCTGCCCAAGGACGCCAGCACGACGCCGCAGCCGGGCGCTCCTGCGCTGCAGGAACCCGAACGCGGCCCGGAGATTACACAGATTGGCTGATTCCCCTCAGGGTGCCACATCCCCGCTCCGGGGAGCCGGAGTACCCGTCAGCGAACTCCCGGACAAGGGCCGTGTGGCGTGCCACGGCTATATCGAATCGGTCACCTATGTCCCGGCCGACCAAACAGCGGCGTTCACGGCCATCGTCACTGATTCGGAAGGTCCCCGGGCGGGCACCCGGCCAGCGAAAGGCCGCCTTCGCGTCATCTGGCTCGGCCGCCGCCGGGTTCCGGGCATCGACGCCGGGACCGAAGTTCGGCTTGAAGGCATGCTGACACACAGCCAGGGCCTGCCCACCATGTTCAACCCACGCTACGAAATACTGTCCCGCCAGGAGAACGAATGACCGCGCCCCAGCAGCCAGAGAAGCCTTCCGAGCCGGCCCAGGAGCCGCCAACGATGGCAATGCTCGCCGAGGGTTACGCGGCCAAAGCCGGCCTGCACCGTACCCACGATGGCCGGATCGACGTTTTGCGCAGCGCCGGCGGTGTCCAGGGGATCGCGGAGAGCATTGTCCCCGGGCTGGTTTTCCTGATCTCCTTCACCATTACCCGCGACCTCACCCCGTCGCTGGTGGCAGCCCTGGCCTCTGCAGCAGTTTTCACTGTGGTGCGCCTGGTGCAGCGGCGGCCCCTGACCCAGGCCCTTGCCGGTGTAGTGGGTGTGGGAATCTCAGCCTGGCTAGCCAACACCACAGGTAAGGCCGAAGACTTCTACCTTCCCGGATTCATCACCAATGCGGCTTACATTGTGGCCATGATGGTGTCGATCTTCGTCAAGTGGCCCATTGCGGGGCTTCTGTTCGGCTTGATCCGCAACGAAGGCTTTGACTGGCGCAAGGACCCTTCCCGCCTGAAGGCCTACCGGCTGGGGACCTGGATCATCGTCGCTGTCCTCGCGCTGCGGCTGATCGTGCAGGTTCCCCTGTACCTCCTGGGCGGTGAAGGGCTCACGGCCCTGGCCACAACCCGGCTCATCATGGGTGCGCCGCTGTACATCCTGGGTGTCTGGATTGCCTGGCTGGTCACGCGGCCTGTCCCGGCGGGCGCCGGAACTCAGCCCTCGAAGCCGTCGTCCTCCGGAACCTGAGCTTCCGCCGGCTGGGCGGGGCGGTCGCCGTCGTCGGAGCCCTCGGCCGGTTCAGCAGAGAGCAGCGCGCGCAGCTCGTCCTCGGCCGCGATGGTGGTGACAAAGAACAGTTCGTCTCCGCCGTCGATCACGTCATCGCGACTGGGGGTGATCGGCGCGTGGTCCCGCAGGATGGCCACGAGCGTGGAGTCCTCGGGCCAGCGGATCTCGCCCACGGTCAATCCGATGGCGTGGGAATCGTGCGGAACCGTGAACTCCACGATCGATGACACCCCGGTCTGGAGCGTCAGCAGCCGGACGAGGTCGCCGATCTCCACTGCCTCTTCCACCAGGGCGGTCATCAGCTGCGGAGTGTTGACGGCCACGTCCACTCCCCAGGAATCGTTGAACATCCAGTCGTTCTTGGGATTGTTGACCCGGCCCACGGTGCGGCCGACGCCAAACTCGGTTTTGGCCAGGAGGGACACCACAAGGTTGACCTTGTCGTCGCCGGTGGCTGAAACCACGACGTCGGCGTCTTCCACTTTGGCGCCCTGCAGCGTACTGAGCTCGCAGGCGTCGCCCACCAGCCAGTGCGCACCGCGGAGTCCACTGCGCCCAATGACCTCCGGCTTGAGGTCGATGAGCAGGATTTCATGCTTGTGCGCCAGCAACTCCCTGGCGATTGATGAGCCGACACTGCCGGCGCCCACGATGACGACTTTCACTACAACTCCTTGGCGGGTGCTTTGGCCAGAATGTGGGCGACCTGTGGGCTCCGGTCCACCAGCAGCATGGCGTGGACAGTGTCGCCGTCCTGGTAGGCCATGCCGGGTTCGGGAAGGATGCCCTCACCGAACCGGGTGAGGTAGGCGACCCGGATGTCAGCGGCCTTCTCGATCTCACTGATCCGGTGCCCGATCCAGCCGGCGTCGAGGTCCAGTTCCGCCAAGACCAGGCGGCCCGACGGTTCGCGGAAATCGCCGGCGAGGTGCTGTTCGGGAAGGATGCGCCGCAGGACCTGGTCCGCGCTCCAGCGCACGGCCGCGACCGTGGGAATACCGAGCCGTCGATAGATCTCCGCGCGGCCGGGATCGTAGATCCGGGCCACCACGTGCGGGACATGGAACGTCTCGCGGGCAACGCGGGTGGCCAGGATGTTGGAGTTGTCGCCGCTGGACACTGCTGCGAAGGCATACGCTTCGGCAACCCCGGCCTGCTTCAGGGTGTCCCTGTCGAACCCCACGCCGGTGACTTTCCGGCCCGTGAAGCCGTGCCGGAGCCTGCGGAAAGCGCGGTCATCCTGGTCGATGATGGCCACGGAATGGCCTGCATCCTCGAGTGTGTGCGCCAGCGTTGCCCCCACCCGGCCACATCCCATGATCACGAAATGCGCCACCCGTATCTCCTCAACTTTTCCTTGCCCGTTACTGCTGCTAGAACTCTACCGGCACGGGCACCGCGATCGTTCCGCACGGAGCGTCACAGGCACGGGCGGGCTAGCCAGCCGCCACTGGGGCCCCGGTCCGCAGCTGCTGTGGCAGCGGGTGCAGGTGGCCGATTCCTTCCGCGGTGACCTGGAGGACGCGGGCTGTGGGAATGTCATAGAACAGGCCGGTGAGCTGGACGGCGCCGGACTCCAGGGCCCCTGCCACCGAGGGGTGGCCCTGGAGCCGCTTGAGCTGCACGGCGACATTGACCATGGCCAGCTGATCCACGGGATTGAAGCCCGCCTCCGCTGCCGCCCGCTGCACCGGGTGGCCGCCGCGGAAGGCCAGCAGGCTGGCGCGGGTGTGTTCAAGCCACATGTCGATTGGCCCTTTCGCCTGGTGGCCAGTTCCTCTGTCCAGCAACGCCGTCATCGCACCGCAGCCGCTGTGGCCGCACACCACCAGGGTCTCGACGGACAGTTTGCCCACCGCGAACTCCAGGGCGGCGTCGGTTGCCGCGTCGGTTCCCGATCTGCCCACCACGTTGCCCACGTTGCGGACGGTGAACAGGTCTCCCGGGCCGCTGCTGGTGATTACGTTGGGTACCACGCGTGAGTCCGCGCAGGTCAGGAAGAGGGTGGACGGGTCCTGGTGGGTGGCCAGTTCGCCCACATGCGGCTGAAGCAGGCCTGCGGTCCGGCGGTGGTAGTTTTCGACGCCGGCCATGATGGGCTGCAGCGCCGGCGCATCATCGCCGTCCGGCCTGGGAGGAGTTGGCGTCCGTCCCTGCCAGGCGCTCCACGGTGCGAACCCGCTGCGAACGGCGGACCGGGCGTCCCCGCGGCAGGGCGCTGAAGCGTGGGCATCTTCCAGGCTCGCAGTGCCGTGCTCCTGGACGGTGACGGAACCGCCGGTGGCCACATGGCGGGTCTGCCAGGCGTCCAGCGCGTCCTGGACGGGGTGGTCCAGGTAATCAACATCCAGCTCCAGGGTCACCTTGGTGCCGGCGGGGACAGCGGCGAGGACAGCGCTGAGCCGGGGCAGCGACAGAAAGCTGCACGAACCGTCGATGACGACGCGCCAGGCGCCGTCGGACCCTGATTCCGGGGAGGCGCTGACGGTAGCCCGCGCTATCCGCCACAGCACCAGTGCAATGGCCAGCAGCAGCCCGGTCAGCACGCCCACCAGCAGGTTGGCGAACACAACGATGGAGAGGGTCACCGCGTAGACGGGAAGGTCGCCGGTCCGGCGGGCGGTGCGGATGTCCGCCGGGCGTACCAGCCGGGCCCCGACGATGATCAGCAGCCCGGCGAGGACGGACTCGGGGATCAGTTGGATCAGTCCCGCCAGCAGGAGGGAAAAGACAAGCACCCAGACACCATGGAGCACCGCCGAGGACCGGGTCCGTGCCCCGGCCTCCAGGTTGGTGGCGCTGCGGACGATCACTCCCGTCACCGGCATGCCGCCCAGCAACCCGGACGTCACGTTGGCGGCGCCCTGGCCCATGAGTTCCCGGTTGAAGTTGGTCCGCGGGCCGTGATGCATCTTGTCAACTGCCACGGCCGAGAGCAGGGATTCCACGCTCGCGATCAGGGCGATAGTGACGGCGCCAATGACCGCGGCGGACCAGTTTCCTGCGGGCAACTGCGGCAGGGACAGCGAATCCGTCAGGGATCCGCTGAAGGTGATCCGGTCTACGCCGAAGGGGAGTGAGAGGGCCGTGGCGGCGATGACCGCCACCAGCGGGCCGGGGACGCGGCGCACCGGCTCAGGCAGGCGCCGCCAAAGGAGCAGCGTTCCGATGACGGTGATGCCGAGCCCGGCAGCGGCAAGTTCGGCGGCGACTACGCTGGCGGGGATGGCAGCGATGTTACCGAGCGCTGAACTGGCAGACCCGGCTCCCAGCAGCACGTGGAACTGTTGGAGCACAATGGTGATGCCAATGCCGGCCAGCATGGCGTGGACCACCACGGGGGCAATTGCCAGGGCCACCCGTCCGAACCGTGCCAGGCCCAGCAGGGCCTGCAGTACGCCGGCCACGGCGGTGATGGCACACGTGGCCGGCCACCCGAACTGGTCAACAAGTCCAGCCACAATCACCGTCAGGCCTGCGGCGGGTCCGCTGACCTGGAGCGGCGAGCCGCCCAGGCTTCCGGCCACGATGCCACCCACCGCGGCTGCGATCAGGCCGGCCATGATGGGCGCGCCCGAGGCCGCCGCTATGCCCAGGGATAGGGGCACCGCCACCAGGAAAACCACCAGCGACGCCGGGAGGTCGTACCGCAGCGCGTCAGCAAACCGCCCGCCGGCAGCCCAGCGGGGCCGTGGACCGGGGAACCCCGTTCCTTCGTCCTTGCTGCCGGGATCGTGAAAATTTTCCGTCGTAACAGGTGCTGTTCTCAAGGCAGTCCTTCGTTTGTCCGGTGGGTGGTGGCCACGCTATTGACCGGCCGTCGGCGGGTGCAAGGTGCCGGACCGTGAGAAGAAACACTCCGATTCCTGGCTCTCGCGTGCGTGGCAGGGGCGATTCCGGGGTTCCGCTGGCAGGGCGGCGGCGGGTCTTTTCCTGCCACGCCGCGGCGCACACCCCGGTGTCCCTTATTCAAGTCAAATTGCTGGCAAGGGCCGCTTTGAAGCCCTTATCGCCGCCAAAATCATTGGCCATAGCAGCCGACGGACCCGTGTGGTCTAGGCCGGTGACCGCCTGTTGCGCTATGACTGGACTGCCGCGGGTTTGTGTGGATGCCTACGGTGCGTCTGGGCCCTGATCCGGTCTGACGGCAGTGTCGTAAGGTTGCTCTAGTGCTCAACAGAAGTGGGGCGTCGTGAGTAGTCTCAAGGAACAAACGTGCTGACAATGCTGAACGCCATAAAAAGGGTGCTGGTGGGCCGGCCCTTCAGGAACGACAGGCTCGCCCACACCCTGCTCCCCAAACGGATCGCCCTTCCGGTCTTTGCCTCCGACGCCCTGTCCTCCGTTGCGTACGCGCCGGATGAAATCCTCCTGACCCTTGCCCTCGCCGGCGTCAGTGCAGTGGCATTCTCGCCGTGGGTGGGCCTCGCGGTCATGGTGGTGCTCTTGACTGTGGTGGCGTCTTACCGCCAAAACGTGCACGCCTACCCGTCCGGCGGCGGCGACTACGAAATCGCCAACGAGAACCTCGGCAAGTTCGCCGGCCTGACCGTGGCCTCAGCCCTTCTGGTCGACTACGTCCTGACCGTGGCCGTCTCCATGTCCTCGGCCGCCACCTACCTGACCACGGCTGTGCCTTCCCTGCACGGGCAACAGGCGCTCTTCGCCACCATCGGCGTCGTCATCCTTGCCCTGGTCAATCTCCGCGGAGTCAAGGAGGCCGGCACCCTCTTCGCCGTCCCCACATATATCTTCATGGCCTCGATCCTGGGCATGACGGCGGTGGGCATCTTCCAGGCCGCCACCGGCCAGCTGCGTGAAGCGCCCTCCGCGGGATTCACGATTGTCCCTGCCCCGGGTTTTGATGAAGGACTCGTGGGCCTTGCCGGCGCCTTCCTGCTGCTGCGGGCCTTCTCCTCCGGTGCTGCGGCCCTCACCGGTGTCGAAGCCATCAGCAACGGCGTCCCCAATTTCAAGGTACCCAAGTCCAAGAACGCCGCCACCACACTGCTGCTGCTTGGCCTCATCGGGGCGTCAATGCTCGCCGGCATCATCTACCTGGCCAACGCCACGAAGGTCCACATTGTGCTGGACCCGGCAACGGAGTTCTTGGTGAACGGCTTGCCGCTGCCGGAGGGCTACATCCAGAGTCCTGCCATCAGCCAGATCGCCCAGACCATCTTCGGGCCCGGGTCCGTCGCCTTCTTTATTGTGGTGGCTGCCACCGGCGTGATCCTCGTGTTTGCCTCGAACACGGCCTTCAACGGGTTTCCGGTGCTCGGCTCCATCCTGGCCCAGGACGGCTACCTGCCCCGCCAGCTGCGGACCAGGGGAGACCGGCTGGCATTCAGTAACGGTGTCCTGGCCCTGGCGGCCGGGGCGCTGGTGCTGATCCTGGCCTTCAACGCCGATGTCACCAAGCTGATCCAGCTTTACATCGTGGGCGTCTTTATCTCATTCACCCTCAGCCAGCTGGGCATGATCCGGCACTGGGGCCGGCAGCTCAAGCTCGCCAAGGACAAGGCTGTCCGGCTGCGCATGGCCAAGTCGCGCACCATCAACACCATCGGGTTCGGCATGACGGCCCTGGTGCTGGTCATCGTCCTCATCACCAAGTTCGAGCAGGGCGCCTGGATCGCGCTGCTGGCCATGTTTGTCCTGTTCCTGATCATGTGGAGCATCCGCGCACACTATGACAACGTGGCGAAGGAACTGGCCGTGGACGAGGATTCCTCCCCGCGTGCCCTGCCCTCCCGGGTCCACGCCGTCCTGCTGGTCTCGCATGTGCGCAAGCCGGTGCTCCGGGCGCTGGCCTATGCGCGTGCCTCGCGGCCGTCACGGCTGGACGCCGTCACCGTGGACATTAACGCCGAGGAAACCGCACACACCGTGGCCGACTGGGAAAAGCTGGACATCCCCGTCCCGCTGACCGTGCTGGCAAGCCCGTACCGGGAGACCATCACGCCCATCATGGAGTACGTCAAAAACATGCGGCGCGATTCCCCCCGCGACCTCATCGTGGTCTATATCCCCGAATATGTGGTGGGCAAATGGTGGGAACAACTCGTCCACAATCAGACTGCGCTGCGCATCAAGACCCGGCTGCATTTCGAACCCGGCGTGATGGTGGCCAGTGTTCCGTGGCAGCTGAAATCATCCGAAGAAGCCAAGAACCTGCAGGATATCCAATGAGCTCGCATACCCAGACCCAGTTCCCTTCCACCACCGAGGTTAAGGAACTCGTGCTCGACGTCGGCCCTGTGGCCCACGGCGGCCACTGCGTGGCCCGGCATGAGGGCAGGGTGATCTTCGTGCGGCACGCCATCCCCGGCGAAAAAGTCCGCGCCCGGCTGACCGACGCCGGTGATGCAGCCAAATTCTGGCGCGCCGACGTGGTGGAAGTCCTCGAGGCGTCCCCGGACCGTGTTGAGCACTTCTGGCACGCGGCCGACTCCCGACGCGCCTGGGCCCACGGCCACCCGCCGGTGGGCGGCGCCGAGTTCGGCCATATAGCGCTGGAACGCCAGCGAAGCCTGAAGGCTGCGGTCCTGACCGAACAGCTTCAGCGGCTCGCCGCCGTCGGCCAGTTCCCGGGCGGTGAGGTCACCGTTGAGGCGGTGGCCGGCAGTACCCCCAATGCGGACACAACGTACGACGCCGGCAGCGGCCTCGGGTGGCGGACACGGGCCAGTTTCTCGGTCACCGCTGCCGGAAAACTGGGCATGCACGCCCACCGCTCCGACCACATCATCGCGCTGCGGGAGATGCCGCTCGCCTCTGACGGCATCAACCGGCTGCGGCTGTGGAATATTGACCTGCAGGGGATCGAGCGCGTGGAGGTGGCCGCACCGGCCAACGGTTCACGTCCCCTGGTGCTGCTTGCCCCGGCTCCCGGGACGAAGCCAAAGCGGCTAAGCGCCATTGCCGCCCAGCTTCCGGAGGATGTCTCGGTGGCCACCTTCGATCCGCTCACGGACGACGTCCAGCAGTTGCGGGGACGCACCTGGGTGCAGGAATCCGCCGCGGGGCACGAATACCGGGTCACCGGCGCCGGCTTCTGGCAGATCCACCGCGACGCGCCCGAAGCACTTGTGGGGGCCGTCACAGGATTCCTGCACGACGGTGGCTTCCTTTCGCCCGGTTCCGTGGTGGCAGATCTCTATGCAGGCGCCGGACTTTTCACGGCGCCGTTGGCTGATGCGGTGGGCGAAACAGGCTCTGTACTGTCGGTGGAAGGCGCTCCCGGCACCAGCAAGGACGCCCGAAAGAACCTGCACGGGGCGCCGCAGGTGGAGATTGCCCAAGGGCGGGTGGAACGCATCCTCCGCCAGAAACCACGCAATTTTGATGCCCTGGTGCTGGACCCGCCACGTGCCGGTGCAGGCAAGGCCGTCGTAGGCCAACTGATGGCCGCGAGTCCGCGGGCCATTGCCTATGTGTCGTGTGACCCTGCATCCTTCGCCCGTGACGTGGGTTACTTCCAGCAGGGAGGCTGGTCGCTGGCGGGGCTGCGCGCCCTGGACTTGTACCCGCACACCCACCATCTGGAGACGGTGGCTTTACTGGTGCCGAGCCGCTGACGCCGCAGTTATTTGGACTACTATGGCCCTTAGTAGTCCCACGTCGCGCTCCGTATTCACGGGTGACCCCATGTAATTTTTTGCGGGCACGCACTAATTAGGCCTGCCTAACTAGCAAGCGGTCAACCGCGCGACAAAGATGAAACTGTTGCGAGAGGAGTCCTGCGATGAGCACTGTGGACAGCTTCGGTTCAAAAGGCAAACTTAATGTAGCCGGAACCGAATACGAAATTTTCCGGTTGAACTCCGTTGAAGGTGCAGAAAACCTTCCGTTCAGCCTCAAGGTATTGCTTGAAAACCTGTTGAGGACCGAGGACGGCGCGAACATCACTGCCGATCACGTTCGTGCCTTGGCAGGCTGGGATCCTGATGCCCAGCCAGATACAGAAATCCAGTTCACGCCTGCACGGGTGATCATGCAGGACTTCACCGGTGTTCCCTGCGTGGTTGACCTGGCGACGATGCGTGAAGCGGTCAAGGAGCTCGGTGGCGACCCCAAGCGGGTCAACCCCCTCGCTCCTGCGGAGATGGTCATCGACCACTCCGTGCAGATCGATGCTTTCGGTAACTCCGGCGCACTGGAGCGCAACATGGAGATCGAATACCAGCGGAACGGCGAGCGTTACCAGTTCCTCCGCTGGGGCCAGACCGCCTTCGATGACTTCAAGGTTGTTCCCCCGGGAACCGGCATTGTGCACCAGGTCAACATCGAATACCTGGCCCGCACGGTCATGACCCGCGAGGTGGACGGTGCCCTGCGCGCCTACCCCGACACCTGCGTGGGCACTGACTCGCACACCACCATGGTCAACGGCCTGGGTGTCCTCGGCTGGGGCGTTGGCGGCATTGAAGCCGAAGCCGCAATGCTGGGCCAGCCCGTCTCGATGCTCATCCCGCGCGTCGTCGGCTTCAAGCTGACCGGGTCCATCCCGGCCGGAGCCACCGCCACCGACGTCGTGCTGACCATCACCGAGCAGCTGCGCAAGCACGGTGTTGTGGGCAAGTTCGTGGAATTCTACGGCGAGGGTGTCGCCGCGGTGCCGCTGGCCAACCGCGCCACCATCGGCAACATGAGCCCGGAATTCGGTTCCACCGCCGCAATGTTCCCGATCGACGACGTCACATTGGACTACCTGCGCCTCACCGGCCGCTCGGACGAAAACGTGGCACTCGTGGAGTCCTACGCCAAGGAACAGGGCCTCTGGCACGATCCGTCGCGTGAGATCAAGTTCTCCGAGTACCTCGAGCTGGACCTGTCCACGGTTGTTCCCTCCATCTCCGGCCCCAAGCGTCCCCAGGACCGCATTGAGCTGACCGATGCCAAGGAGCAGTTCCGCAAGGACATCCACAACTACGTGGCCATCGAAGACGGCAGCGTGGACGAGTCCCTGGAAGAGTCCTTCCCGGCCTCGGATGCGCCATCGTTCACGCACGCTGATTCCCACACCACGGAAACCGCACGCGTGGTCTCCGCCGCGAACGGCGCCAACGGACGCCCGTCCAACCCGGTCCACATCAAGACCGAAGACGGCCGCGAGTTCGAGCTGGACCACGGAGCAGTTTCCATCGCCTCCATCACGTCCTGCACCAACACGTCCAACCCCTCCGTCATGCTTGCCGCCGCACTGCTGGCACGCAACGCCGTTGACAAGGGCCTGACGTCCAAGCCGTGGGTCAAGACCTCTGTTGCTCCCGGCTCCAAGGTCGTCACCGACTACTACGAGAAGTCCGGCCTGACCCCGTACCTGGAGAAGCTCGGCTTCTACATCGTGGGCTATGGCTGCGCCACCTGCATCGGCAACTCCGGCCCGCTGGACGCCGAAATTTCCGAGGCCATCCAGACCAACGACCTCTCGGTGACTGCGGTGCTCTCCGGCAACCGCAACTTCGAAGGCCGGATCAACCCGGACGTGAAGATGAACTACCTGGCCTCCCCGCCGCTGGTCATCGCCTACGCCCTGGCCGGTTCCATGGACTTCGATTTCGACACCGATTCCCTGGGCAAGGACGAGGCCGGCAACGACGTCTTCCTGAAGGACATCTGGCCCAACCCGGTCGAGGTCCAACAGGTCATCGATTCCTCGATCGACAAGGACATGTTCGCCCGCGGCTACGAGGGCGTCTTCGACGGCGACGACCGCTGGAAGGCTCTCGACACCCCCGCCGGCGATACGTTCGCCTGGGACCCGAAGTCCACCTACGTCCGGAAGCCCCCGTACTTCGAGGGCATGAAGGCCCAGCCGGAGCCTGTCCAGGACATCTCCGGTGCACGCGTGCTGCTGAAGCTGGGCGATTCGGTCACTACTGACCACATCTCCCCGGCCGGCTCCTTCAAGTCGGACACCCCGGCCGGCCAGTACCTCCTGGCCAACGGTGTGGAGCGCAAGGACTTCAACTCCTACGGTTCACGCCGTGGAAACCACGAAGTCATGATTCGCGGCACGTTCGCGAACATCCGCATCAAGAACCAGATCCTGGACGGCGTGGAGGGTGGTTTCACCCGCGACTTCACCCAGGCTGACGGCCCGCAGGCCTACGTTTACGACGCCGCCCAGAACTACCAGGCAGCCGGCATCCCGCTGGTGGTCCTGGCAGGCAAGGAGTACGGCTCCGGCTCGTCCCGTGACTGGGCAGCCAAGGGCACCGCGCTCCTGGGCGTCAAGGCTGTCATCGCCGAAAGCTACGAGCGCATCCACCGCTCCAACCTGATCGGCATGGGCGTCCTGCCCCTGCAGTACCCGGCCGGAGAAAGCGCAGCAACCCTGGGCCTGACCGGCACTGAGGTTTTTGCGGTGGAAGGCGTCACCGGGCTAAACGAGGGCTTCACGCCCAAGACCCTTAAGGTGACCGCCACCGCTGAGGACGGCACCGCCAAGTCCTTCGATGCCGTCCTGCGCATTGATACCCCGGGCGAAGCCGACTACTACCGCAACGGCGGCATCCTGCAGTACGTCCTGCGTCAGATTTCCGCCAACTAGCGGCTTTCTGTACTCAGGCAAACACCCTGACGAAGCCCCGGCCGGTCACCGACCAGCCGGGGCTTCGGCTTTGGATTTGAGCCGAGGCGTTAGAGTTAACAGGCACGTCTACCACCTGAAGGAGGGGTCATTGGGACTCTTGGACGCCATCCGGAATCCGCAGGACCTGAACGAGTTGTCCGAAAAGCAGCTGGCGGAACTCGCCGGTGAGATCAGGAGTTTCCTGATCACGAACGTCTCCCAGACCGGTGGACACCTTGGACCCAACCTTGGGGTGGTTGAGCTGACGCTGGCCGTGCACCGCATCTTTGACTCGCCGCGGGACAGTATCGTTTTCGATACCGGCCACCAGTCGTACGTCCACAAGCTCCTCACCGGACGCCAGGACTTCAGCACACTCCGTCAGGAAGGCGGCCTGTCAGGCTACCCGTCCCGGGCCGAATCCGAGCACGACATCGTCGAAAGCTCACACGCTTCCTCGTCCCTGTCCTGGGCGGACGGTATCTCCCGGGCCCGGCAGCTCACCGGGGAAGGCAACCGGTACACCGTCGCGGTGGTAGGCGACGGTGCCCTGACCGGCGGCATGGCCTGGGAAGCCATCAACAATATCGCGGCCGATAAACGCCGCCGCGTGGTGATCGTGGTCAACGACAACGGCCGCTCCTATGCGCCCACCGTCGGCGGCTTCGCCGACTACCTGGCATCGCTGCGTCCCACCATCGACTCCTTCCGTGCCGCCCCCGCCTATGAGGGGACCCTGGACTGGTGGAAAAAGAAGCTCCAGAACAGCGGCCCCGTTGGGCAGTTCACCTACAAGAGCCTGCATGCCATGAAAAAGGGCATCAAGGACTGGTGGGCGCCCCAGGGCATGTTCGAGGACCTCGGCATGAAATACATCGGCCCCGTGGACGGGCACAACCTCCAGGCCATGGAGCACGCCCTGTCCACAGCCAGGAACTACGCGGGCCCGGTCATTGTCCACGCTATGACCGAAAAGGGCCACGGCTACGCTCCCGCCCGCGCCCATGAGGCGGACCAGTTCCACGCCGTCGGCATCATCGACCCCGAGACGGGCGAGCCTACGGGCAGCGCCGGCGCCCAGTCCTGGACCTCCGTTTTCGCTGACGAGATAGCCGAGATATCCGATGTACGGCCGGACATCGTGGGCCTCACCGGCGCCATGCTGATCCCCGTGGGGCTGCACAAATTTGCCGCCAGGCACCCCGACCGCGTGATCGACGTCGGAATTGCCGAACAGCACGCCCTGACGTCCGCCGCAGGCATGGCCTTCGGCGGGCTCCACCCGGTAGTGGCCGTCTACGCCACGTTCCTGAACCGCGCGTTCGACCAACTCCTGATGGACGTCGCCCTGCATAAGGCCGGCGTCACCATCGTGTTGGACCGGGCTGGCGTCACCGGGCCCGACGGCGCAAGCCACCACGGTATGTGGGACATGGCCATGGTCCAGATTGTGCCGGGACTGCACCTCGCGGCCCCGCGCGACGCCTCCCGCCTGCGGGAGGAACTCCGCGAGGCTGTAGCCATCAGTGACGCCCCCACCGTGGTGCGCTTCTCCAAGGGCACCGTGGGCGCCGAAGTCGAAGCCATCGAAAGGCTAAGCGACGGCGTGGATGTCCTGGCCCGACGTCCGTCCGGTTCCACTGAGAACGACGTCCTGATCGTCAGCGTCGGGGCCATGTCCGAACTTGCCCTGGACGTTTCCAACCGCCTCGGCGCGCAGGGAATCAGCACCACCGTGGTGGACCCGCGCTGGGTGCTGCCGGTCCGCCGTTCCATCATCGCGCTGGCCTCCCATCACCGTCTGGTCATCTGCATTGAGGACGGCGTCCGCGCAGGCGGAGTGGGGTCGCGGATCAGGCAGGAAATGCGCGCCGCCGGGGTGGACACTGCCCTGAACGAGGTTGGCCTGCCCGTGGAGTTCCTTGACCACGGCACCAGGAGCCAGGTCCTGGAGCGCGTCGGGCTGACCGCCCAGCAAATAACGCACGACGTCGTCGCGCAGGTTTTGGGCACCAAGGTTCCGTTTGCGCGTCCCCTCCCGGGCCAGCAACACCCCACCACCGGCAGCCTTCCGATTCTGTGAGGGAAGAAGACGCACTGAAGTACCCGGGGGCAACCGGTGAAAGCGGACCGGCGATACATACCAGCACCACACGCGTTCCGGGCCCGCTGCAGCCCGGCCAATTGGTGGTGGCCCGGAACCGCAAATGGAACGGCAAGGCCCACTGGGTGGTCCCAGGCCGCTATCTGGGTGAGGACCGGCACGGCTGGTGGATCTTCCAGGGAACCAACGAATTCTGCTCCCGGCCCGGCGCCGCGTTCTACACCCGGTCCGATGCAGTGCTGCTGGTGCCTCGATCGGGCGACTGGGTGGCCACGTTCTATGACGACGCCCACCCCAACGGGGTCCGTGTCTACGTTGACCTCGCCGTTGCGCACGAGTGGACGGACATCCGGCCCGCCGTCACCGAGTTCCATGTGATCGACATGGATTTGGATGTCATCCGCATGGCGGGCCGCGGCGTCTTTATCGATGACCAGGACGAGTTCGCCGAGCACCGCATCGCCATGAATTACCCGGACCGGCTGGTGGATGACATCCAGGCCGCCGCGGATGAGCTTTACCAGGCCGTCAAGGCACAGCACGCACCGTTCGACGGAACAGACGTCGAATGGTTCACGAAGGGACGGTCATGAGCGGAATCATCAGGATCTACAAACGGGACGATGAGGGAGTGCTGCACTTCCGCGAAGGCTGGTTCGACGAGGACTACAGCCAGTTCGTGATGAACTATGGCGTTGTGGGCCACCAGAGCAAGACCGAAGAAACCGACGTCGCCGACGCCGCCGCGGCGGAGGGCCTGATGGATGCGTTTGCCGTGCAGTGCGCGGAGGACGGCTACGCCGAAATCCCCGACGAGGAGCAGTTTTGGGTGGTAGCCCAGTTCGCCCTGAAGACCAAGGAGGGCACCGACCGCGACCGCTACCTTGAGGAGAAGGCGAAGGATGCCCTCATCAGCCACCTGGCGTGGCGTGGGCTGGGCACGGTGGAACGCTCGGAATTCAGCGACTACAAGCTGAACATCTTCTGCCTTTGCCCCGACGTAAACAAAGCCGTCAACGCGATCAAGGTCTGCAGCCGCGGCGAGGATTTGGACTTCACCAAGCTCAGCATTGGCGCCGCACCCTTCACTGATCCGGACAGCTTCAAGCTCAAGCACTCGGCGAAGCCAGCCAACAGCTTCAGCCTCTAGGACGGAAAGTCGATGACTGAATACCGACGCCTCGGAAACTCCGGCCTCACCGTTTCTGTTGTGGGCCTGGGCTGCAATAACCTGGGCCGGGCCCATACGGCCACCGAGTCCCAGGAGGCCACTGACGCCGTCGTCCACGCCGCCCTCGACGCCGGTGTGACTCTCTTCGACGTGGCGGACACCTACGGGCGCGAGCCCGGCCTCAGCGAGAGCATGCTGGGCAAGGCTCTGGCCGGGCGGCGGGACGAAGCCGTGGTGGCCACCAAGTTCGGGATGGACATGCACGGGGCCAATGGCCGCGATTTCGGCGCCCGCGGCTCCCGCAGCTACATCATCCGCGCGGCGGAGGCATCGCTGAGGCGGCTGGGCACCGACTGGATCGACCTGTACCAGTTCCACACTCCGGACCCGCTGACGCCGATCGAAGAAACCCTGTCGGCGCTCGATGACCTGGTGACAAGTGGGAAAGTGCGGTACATCGGGCACTCCAACCGCGCTGGCTGGCAGATCGCCGAAGCTGAGTTCGTGGCACGGACCGCCGGGGGTGCCCGGTTCATCTCCACCCAGAACCACTACAACCTCCTGGACCGGCGGGCGGAGCTGGAAGTCACCCCCGCGGCCGAGGCGTATGGCCTTGGCGTCCTGCCCTACTTCCCGTTGGCCAACGGGCTCCTTACCGGGAAATACTCGCCGGATACGGCTCCGGAAGGCACCCGGCTCAGCCATACCCGGACCCATCTGGTGCACGATGCCGACTGGGGCCAGCTCACACGGTTCAGCGCCTTCGCCGAACAGCGTGGCCTGTCGGAGGTTCAGGTTGCCTTCTCCTGGCTCGCGGCCCAGCCGTCGGTCAGCAGCGTGATCGCGGGGGCCACCAGGCCCGAACAGGTCCGCCAGAACGCGGAGGCCGTGGCCTGGGTGCCAACCCCGGCGGAGCTTGCGGAACTGGATGACATCTTCCCCAAAGTCCCCAAAGTGGCACTCTTCTAGGAAACGGCCTGAAGGAACGACGCCGATGACCAGGCTGCTGCTGGATGTGGATACCGGGATAGACGACGCCTTGGCACTGGCGTACCTGGCCTCGCTGCCGGAAGTGGAGTTCGTGGCTGTGACTGCGACCCCCGGAAACGCGGGCCTGCGCCAAGTGGCCTTGAACACGCTGGCCATGCTGGAGTTGTGTGGGCGTCCTGGGGTTGAGGTCGCCGTTGGCGCCGAAGTTCCCCTTTCCGTCCCCCTCGTGACCACCCCGGAGACCCACGGACCCCAAGGTCTTGGACACGCCGTGTTGCCACCGCCGTCCGGGTCAGTGTCCGCTCGGCACGCCGCCGATGTCTGGGTGGAAGCAGCACGCGCCCACCCGGGGGAGCTGACGGCGCTGATTACGGCGCCGTTGACGAATTTCGCCCTTGCCATCCGGCGTGAACCGCGGTTGCCGGAATTGCTGAAACGGGTGGTGATCATGGGCGGCAGTTTCTACCACCAGGGAAACACCACGCCCACGGCAGAGTGGAACACCCATGTGGACCCGCATGCGGCCAAGGAAGTCTATGCGGCGTTCCGCGGGCTGCCGGAGGACCGGCTCCCCATTGTCTGCTCGCTGGACACCACGGAGCGGATCGAGATGCGGCCCGAGCATATAAGGCTGCTTTCCGCGGCGGCGGGCTGCGCCGTGGAGGAACTTGTGCTTCCCGAGCAGCCCGAGGGGCTCCGGAGCACGTCCGAGAACCCGCTGGTGCGGCACCTTTCCGATGCGTTGCGGTTCTACTTTGAGTTCCACCGGCACTACGACCAGGGGTACCTGGCGCATGTCCACGACTTCTTCGCCGCAGGCGTGGCGGCCGGCACGCTGGAGTACAGCACCCGGACGGCAACCGTCGACGTCGAGGTCGAGTCCACCTTGTTGATGGGGACCACCGTGGCGGACTACCGCAAGCTGTGGGGACATCCGCCCAACGCCCGGGTGGTGTCCGGGAACAACCCTGAACAGGCCTTCCAGGAACTCATCCGGTCCGTCGGCGCCCTCGCAGCCCGGCTGTACGAACGGTAAGTCCGGCATTGACCTGTCAGTCCTACAGCGGAGCGTCGTCAAGAAGGTCCACGTCCAGGGCCAGCAAGGCGTTCTCCACCACCTCGGTCAAAGCCGGGTGGATCCAATAGGGGCCGCGCGCCAGCGTATGGACCGGCACGTCCGTGGCCATCGCCTGGACCAGTGGCTGGATGAGGATGGAGGCTTCGCGGCCCATGATGTGGGCTCCGAGCAGGCGTCCGGTGGACTTCTCGGCGACGAGCTTGACCACCCCTTCCTCGTCCTCCATGGCCCAGCCGTAGGCGGTGGAGCCGTAGTCCTGGACCGCCGTAACGATTTCCGTGCCTGGCGCTGCCTGCGAGCGGGCGTCATCTTCGGTCAGGCCGACGGAAGCCACCTGTGGGTTGGAGAACACGGCAAACGGCACTGCCCTGTAGTCGATGGGCCGGAGCCGGTCCGGGTGTTCGAGGTTGTTCGCCACCACCCGGGCTTCCCGGTTGGCGACGTGCTTGAGCTGGTAGCTGTTCGCGATGTCGCCCAGGGCGTACACGCCGTCCACAGGCTGCCCGTTGGAGAGGACCCTGAGGTGGCGGTCCACGGACAGGGTGCGGTCCCCGTCCAGGTCAAAGCCGGCAGCCTCCACGCCCAGCCGGTCCGTGTTAGGCACCCGCCCCGTGGCCATCAGGACGATATCCGCCGGGATGCGAAGCGGCGTGCCATCATCATCGGAGAAAACGACCGTGACCGAGCCGTCGCCGTTGTCCTCCACAGCCTGGAGCGCGTATCCAAGCTCCAGCCGCCAGCGGCTGGCGGCTGCGGCTGCGAAACGCCCGGCGATCTCCCGGTCGTTGCCGCGAAGCAGTCTGCCGGAACGGTTTACCTGGGTGACGTCGGCGCCGAAGCCATGGAACACCGCGGCAAACTCCGCCGCGATGTAGCCGCCGCCCACGACCACCACTCTCCCCGGCAGGCCGTCAATGCGCATGACGGTATCGGAGGTATGTACTTGCGGCAGGCCGATCCCCGGAACCTCGGGCAAGACGGCCCGGGAACCGGCGGCCACTACTACCCGGTCCGCGGTGAGTTCCACGCCTGAATCCGTGACGAGCGTCCTGGGACCCGTGAACCGAGCGTGGTCCTGGTACAGGTCCACATTGTCGAGTTCATCCGCCCGGTACCGCCGGCCGGACTCGGAAATCGAATCGATCCGGCCAAAAATCCTGTCCCGCACGTCATTCCAGTGAACCTTATCCAGGCTCAGGTCCACACCGAGGCGGCCCGCTTCCGAGGGCGTGGCGGCAAGCCCGGCCGGGTAGACAAACATCTTGGTGGGGATGCAGCCGACATTCAGGCACGTACCGCCGAACACGCCGCCGTCGATCATCGCTACCTTCCTGCCGTCCCAGAACGGAGTAATCAGCGAATTTCCGGATCCCGAACCGATGATAACCAGGTCGTAGTGGGGCATGCATCCGCCTTTCGTGAGGTCCTCCGCAGGACGGCGGGGGTGGGGTGGTGGAGTGGGCCTTTCCGTGAGTCTATGGCAGACCTGGGCCGACGTCGGAACGCCGGCCTGCCGGAAATCGGCCGAAAACGGCCGGATAGCTGCGGGGTACCAGCCGGTAGACTGGATGGCGGACCGGCCGGCACCCAAACGCGCCGGTTGCCGCCGAGGTGACATAGGCGGCGTTCCGCATTGCCCGGGCTTTCCGGGCTTCCCAGCCTGAACCTTCGAAGGAACGCCATGTCATCGCCCTCCCTTACGCTGGAATCCCCAACCCCGGCCGCCGCCCGGAAACGCCGGTTGCTGGAAATCCTTGGTGCACTGGCCATCGCAGGCACCTACATCTACCTTGTGCTCAACCAGCCCGCGGACATCACTGGCGGACCGGGCAGCGCTTCGGCCCTGATCGCGCTCTCCGGGTTCCTTGCCGGGGCCATCCTGCTGATTGTTGCCGTCCTGCCCACGCTGCCCGTCTCCACGCTGGTACTGATTCCCGTTGCGCTGGTGCTGAACATTGTGCTGGGCCAGTTTGTAGGCAGCACACTGGTGCCGTTCTATCTTGACGCCATCGGCACGGTCCTCATCGCGGTCCTGGCTGGACCGGCAGCCGGAGCCGCCACAGGCGCGCTGAGCAGTATCGTCTGGTCCTTCTTCAATCCGACTGTCCTCCCGTTTGCTGCCGGCGCCGCCCTGATCGGCTGCCTGGCAGGCCTTGCCGCCCGGTATGGACTGTTCCGCCGCTTTTACCTGGCACCGGTGGCCGGTTTCCTGACCGGGATCATCGGGGGTGTTGTCTCCGCGCCCATTGCCGCCTTTGTCTTCGGCGGCACGTCGGGGCTGGCGACCGGCGCCATCGTGAGCGCCTTCCGCTCTATGGGAGACACGCTCCTGGCCGCCATTACCAAGCAGGCCCTGATCTCGGATCCCATGGACAAGGCCATCGTCTTCACCCTGGTGGCCATCCTGGTGTATGCCCTGCCTCGCCGTACACGCCTGCAGTTCCCCTTCGTGACGCGCCACCGCGTGTTGGCGGGCCACGGAACCGGCCGGCCCGCCAGAGAGACCGCCGGCGCACCTACGGACCAGGCCTCCTGACCCTGCCCTGATGCAACTCCACCCGTTTACATCGCTGGCCGCCGCCGGCAGCACGGCAGTGCTGACGACGGCGGCAGCGAGCCTGCCGCTGTCCCTCGCCGTGATTGCCGCAGCAGCGTGCTTGTCGGTCGCCGGGGGAGTGGAACGCCGGATGGCGGCGGCTGCTGCGGGAATTCTGGTTCCCCTCGTGTTGTCGCTCTTCATCCTGCATGGACTGTTCTTTCCCGAAGGCGCTGCCGTCCTGGCGCAATGGGGACCGGCGCGGGTCACCGTGGAAGGGCTGCAGTTTGCCCTCGACCGGGCCACCCAGCTCTCCGCGTCAGTGCTCGTGCTGCTGTTGTGCTCCTTTACCATCAGCGTTCCGGACTTGGTCGCCTCATTGTCCGCCCGGGGCGTTCATGCCCGTTTCGCGTTTGTGCTGGCCTCCACCCTGACCCTGCTGCCGGCCATCACCACACGGCTGGGCAGGATCAGGCATGCCCAGGAGGCCCGCGGCCTGGTCATCACAGGGGGCGTTTTCCGGCGAATGACAGCTTTCCGGTGGCAGGCAGTGCCGCTGGTCCTGTCATTGGTGGACGAGGCCGGCACCCGGGCGGCTGCACTGGAAGCCCGTGGCTTCGGCGGACCCGGGGCGCGCACCAGTTACCGTGAGGTGCCCGATCCGCCGTTCCAGCGCCGGCTGCGCCTGGTCCTCCTGCTCGCGGCCGCTGCGGCAACAGTAGTCCGCCTCGGGCAGTCATGGGTGGGTTCTTGAGGATGGCGGAAAGCTCCACCCCCGTACTGGCTGCGGGGATAGAAACATTCATTTATCCCGGCGATACGGAACCCGTCCTCGCCGGTGTGGACCTTTCCCTCGGTGCAGGCACACTGACGGCAGTGCTGGGCGGCTCCGGCAGCGGCAAATCAACACTGGGACGCCTGATTGCCGGGTGGCTGCTTCCCGGCAATGGTGGGAGCCTGACGGGATTCCTCGACCTTGGCGGTACGAGGCTGCAGTTCACGGGAGAAGCTGATCCACGAATCAACCCCGGCACGTGGGGCCGCGTGGTGGGCTTCGTGCCGCAGGACGCCGTGGCGGCCCTCTCCAGCGTCCGCGCAACGGTTGCCGAAGAGTTGGCCTTCGGGTTGGAAAACGTGGGAATGGATCGGGCCGGAATGGCCGCCGCCGTTGGGCGCACGGCGTCAAGGGTCGGCCTGGACCACCTGCTGGACAAGGACCCCGCAAGGCTTTCCGGCGGCGAACTGCGCCGCCTGGCCATCGGATGCGCCGTCATTTCCGGGCCTGCCGTGCTGGTGATGGACGAGCCGTTCGCTTCCCTTGACCGGGAAGGAGCCGAAAGTTTGGCGCTCCTGGTGCGGAACCTTGTGAAGGACGGCACCGCCGTCGTGGTCCTGAGCCAGAGGTTGGACGATTTGCTGCTCGACGCCGACACCTGGGTGCTGCTCAGCGGAGGTACGGTGGCGATAACGGGCACGCCCGCCCAAGTCGCCGGCTCCGGAGAGTTGGCAACGGCCGGCGTAGTGAGCCCGAGGCCGGGGACGGGGGCCAGTGTCCTGCCGGTCCCGGAAGCACTGGGAAACGGTGCTCGTGGCCTTGATGTACGTGTCGCTGGTGCCACCGTTCTCAGTGCCTCTGCCCTTGGAGCAATGGTGCCCTGCCCGCCCGCGGTCGAACTGCGTGGCGTCTCGTTCAGCTACCGCCAACAACGCCGGCGCTGGCTCAAAACAGAGCCGGACCCCGCCGCGGCAGTGGTCCTTCAGAACCTCAACATGGAAGTACGCGCCGGCGAGATCGTTGCTGTCACCGGAGCGAACGGCGCCGGAAAGTCCACACTGCTGCGGCACCTCAACGGCCTGCTCCAGCCCACGGCCGGGACGGTCCTGGTCAAGGGGCAGGACATCGCCGGGCACCCAACGGGAAGGGTGTCCGGCGACGTCGGGCTCCTCTTCCAGCAGCCCCGGGACCAGCTGTTCGAGCGCACCGTGGAACGGGAAGTCCGCTTTGGCGTGGAACGGTGGCCGGTCCGCCGGAAACCAGCCCGCCAGCCAGTCTTTAGATGGACGGCCGCGCAGGGAGCCGCCGCGAGGCACTGCCATGACTCAGCAACCGAGCGGGCCGTCTCTGAGGCCCTCGCCGCCGTCGGCCTGGATCACCTCGCCGGCCGGCATCCGGCAGAACTTCCCGCGTCCCACCAGCGCCTGCTGGCCCTGGCCACCGTGCTGGCCAGGCGCCCGTCTGTCCTTGCCCTGGACGAACCGACCGTAGCCCTGGACGGCCATGGACTGGCGGTCCTGGACCGCGTGGTCCGGTGTGCCGCCGCGGAGGGCGCCGCCGTCGTGCTGGTCACACACGACCTCGAGTACGCGCGGTCCCTCGCGCATCGGCTGGTGCACCTGGAGTCCGGCCGCGCGCTGACCTCCCAGTGATCCCGGGCCAGATCCCGGCTCCCTGACGCCTTGGCCGGTTCCGGACGGGCAGGCTACGCGCTTGCTGGCGCCGCGGAACGGGATGCGGTGCCCGGTGCGAGGAACCGCTTGCCGTTCACCCGTTCGGAGGCGCCAACCCGGTCCAGGTACGGGGTGATGCCGCCCAGGAACATGGGCCAGCCCGCGCCGAGGATCATGCAGAGGTCGATGTCCTCCGGACCTGCCACCACGCCTTCTTCCAGCATCAGGCCGATTTCCTCGGCCAGGGCATCCTGGACCCGGTGCAGCACCTCGTCTCCGGTGGACGGCGAGGTACCGAACGACATCAGCGACAGGGTGGAGTCCGGGATTTCCTGCGTTCCGTCGGCCGCGGGGGCCCACAGCGACTTCACGCCGTTGTCGATCAGCTTCTTCAGGTTTGCGGACACCGGAAAGCGGTCGCCGAAAGCGGCGTGCAGGGACTCCTGGACGTGCTGCGCCACCGGCAGGCCCACCATGGCGCCCAAGGTGAACGGCGTCATCGGCAGGCCCATGGGCCGCAGGGCGTTGTCGGCAACCTCTGCCGGGGTGCCCTCGTCAAAGGCGGCCGTCACTTCGCCCATCAGCCGCAGCAGGATCCGGTTGACCACAAAGGCGGGGGCGTCCTTGACCAGCACAGCCGTCTTCTTCAAGCCCTTGGCGAGCTCGAAGGCGGTGGCCAGCACGGCGTCGTCTGTCCTGGGAGCCCGTACGATCTCCAGCAGCGGCATAACAGCCACCGGGTTGAAGAAATGGAATCCTACGAGCCGCTCCGGGTGTTCAAGATCAGCAGCCATGTCAGTCACGGACAAAGACGACGTATTGGTGGCCAGGATGCAGTCAGGCGAGACGATCGCCTCCACCTCGGCGAACACCTGCTTCTTGACGTTCAGCTCTTCGAAGACGGCCTCGATCACAAAGTCGGCGTCAGCAAAGGTGTCCTTGGAAACGGAGCCCGACACCAGCGCCTTAGTGCGGTTCGCGGCGTCCGGGCTGATCCGCTTTTTGCCGAGGAGTTTATCCACCTCGGCATGGACATAGCCAACACCCTTGTCCACGCGGGCCTGGTCGATGTCGGTCATCACTACCGGAACCTTGAGCTGGCGCGCGAACAGGAGCGCCAGTTGGCTTGCCATGAGGCCTGCGCCCACCACACCGATCTTCGTGACCGGGCGTGCCAGCTTCCGGTCCGGGGCACCTGCCGGGCGCTTGGAACGCTTCTGGACCAGGTCCAGGAAGGCGTACACGGTGGCGCGGAATTCGTCGGTCTGCATCAGCACGGCAAGGGTTTGGCATTCCAGCTCCGCGGACTCTGCCTGCGTCATAGTGCGGTTGGCTTCCAGGATGTCCAGGACCTTGGCCGGTGCCGGGGACGCGTTGGACGTCTTGGCCTCCACGAACGCCCTGCCGGCCCTAACGGCTGCGGCCCAGCGTGCGGCAACTTCGGGATCGGAGGGGTCGACGGCGTTCGGCCGCTCCGGGACCACCCCACCTGTGATGACCTTGGCTGCCCATGCGAGGGACTGCTCCAGGAAGTCCGCCGGTTCGAAGAGGGCGTCTGCGATGCCGAACCGGAAAGCCTCCGGCCCGGTGAGGGTCCGGTTGTTGCTGAGCGGGTTCTCGATCATCACCTTGACGGCGTTCTCGGGCCCGGTGAGCCGTGGCAGGATGTAGACGCCGCCCCAGCCGGGGACCAGGCCGAGCACAGCTTCAGGAAGCGCCAGCGCCCCCGCGCCGGTGGACACGGTGCGGTAGGTGGACTGCAGGGCGATCTCCAGGCCGCCGCCAAGGGCCACACCATTGATGAACGCGAAGCTGGGGACACCGAGGTTGGCGAGGGTGGCGTAGACGTCGTGTCCAAGCTGGGCCATCCACAGGCCATGCTCCCTGTTCTCCAAAGACTTCACGGCGGAAAGGTCCGCCCCGGCAACAAGGAAGTACGGCTTGCCGGTCACGCCCACGCCCACAATCTCGCCCCGGGCGGCCCGCTCCTTTAATCCCTCCAGGACTATCCCGAGTTCCACCAGTGTGTTGGGCCCAAGGGTGGTGGGTTTGGAGTGGTCCAGGCCGTTGTCCAACGTGATCAGGGCAAACGTCCCGGGGCTGGACGTGCCGGGGGCAGTTGGCAGTTCGATGTCCCGGACGTAGGAGTGCGTCACGGTTTCGTCGGGGAAAAGTTCGGCAAGCGTGGTGAAATCGGCGGCGCTCATGCTGCGGCTCCTTCGGTAGTGGCGTCGGTCTGCTGCGGGGCTGCGGTTCCGCTGTATTGGGCGTGGTGCGGGTTTTCCCAGATGACCGTGGCGCCCATGCCCAGGCCGATGCACATCGTGGTGATGCCGTAGCGCACGGAGGGGTCCTCCTGGAACTGCCGTGCGAGCTGGTTCATCAGCCGCACGCCGGAGGAGGCCAGCGGATGGCCCACCGCAATGGCGCCGCCGTACCGGTTGACGCGAGGGTCGTCGTCGGAAATCCCGAAATGGTCCAGGAAGCTCAGGACCTGCACGGCGAAAGCCTCGTTGATTTCGAAGAGTCCGATGTCGTCGATGGTGAGCCCGGCGTTCTTCAGGGCCTTCTCGGTGGCGGGGACGGGTCCGATGCCCATGACTTCGGGTTCGACGCCTGCATACGCGTAGCTGACCAGGCGCATCTTCACGGGCAGCCCAAGCTCTGCGGCTGCTTCGGAAGAAGCCAGGAGCGCAGCCGTGGCGCCATCATTCAAGCCCGCTGCGTTGCCTGCCGTGACCCGGCCGTGGGCCCGGAAAGGCGTGCGCAGGGCGGCCAGGTCCTCGAGCGTGGTGCCTGGCCGGGGTGGCTCATCAACACTGTTCAGGTTCCAGCCTTCGCCCGGCTTGAGTGTTGCCACCGGCACCAGGTCGGGCTGGATCTGGCCCTTGCTGTATGCGGCGGCGAGTTTGTCCTGCGAGGCGACGGCGTAAGCGTCAGTGCGGCCTTTGGTGATGGCGGGAAAGCGGTCGTGCAGGTTCTCTGCGGTGTTTCCCATGTTCAGGGAGGCGGGATCAACGAGCCGCTCGGACATAAAGCGGGGGTTGGGATCGGCACCTGAGCCCATCGGGTGGTTGCCCATATGCTCCACGCCGCCGGCGATCACGACGTCGTAGGCACCGAAGCCGATGCCGCTGGCGGTGGTGGTCACGGCAGTCATGGCGCCAGCGCACATGCGGTCGATGGCGAACCCGGGGACCGTGCGGGGGAGGCCGGCCAGGAGCGCCGCGGTGCGTCCCAAGGTAAGGCCCTGGTCACCGGTCTGCGTGGTGGCGGCCACGGCCACTTCATCTACCCGCTCCGATGGCAGGGACGGATTGCGGCGGAGGAGTTCGCGGATGCATTTGACCATCAGGTCATCGGCGCGGGTTCCGGCGTAGATTCCTTTGTCGCCGGCCCGGCCGAAGGGTGTGCGGACGCCGTCAACAAAGACGACGTCGCGGACAGTGCGCGGATTTCCGCTGCTTCCGTGGTGGCTCACGTATAACTCCTCATCGAGACGTTGGCGCCGGTCAGTGGCCAAGGGGCAGCACTGGTCCGGACGGCAGTGCACCCTATGTTACTCGCCAGTAACTTAGTGTGCAAGGCTCGCTGAGGGGAAGTTACCCGGCTGCCGCGGCTGCCTTCGGCTCCTTCGGTTCTTTGGGCTCCTTGGGCGGCAAGGGCTGGGGATTGCGGAAAGCCGCCGTGATCAGTGGGGCAACCAGCCCGATCTGCCATTCACGGGCGCCCAGGTCGCGGAGTTCCGTGGATACCGATTCTTCGGTGATATCTGCGGGAGGCCGCCAGGCGATCCGGCGCAGGTAGTCCGGTGTCAGGAGGTTTTCCAGCGGAAGGTTCGTTTCTTCCGCCTTCTCCTGCAGCAGTGGCCGTGCCGTGGCCAGCCGGGCGGCAGCCTCCGGATCCCGATCGGCCCAGACGCGAGGCGGCGGCGGGGCGTTGGTGGGCAGGTGCAGCGGGGGGAGGTCCGCCAGGTCACGGGCAGCCGCGATGCAGCGGAGCCAGCGCGGAGCCTCGCGTTGGGCGGCCCTTCCGTGGAAGCCCTTGGTTCCGAGCAGTTGGGGAACTGTGGAAGGCATGGCTTTCGCGGCCGCCACCAGGGCGGAATCCGGAATGAGCCTGCCCGGCGCCACATCGCGTTTCTGCGCCAGCGAATCGCGCTCCAGCCACAGTTCTCGGACCGCGGCGAGTTGGCGCCGGTCACGGATCTGGTGCAGGCCGGAGGTCTTACGCCACGGGTCAACCCGCGGCGGGGCTACGCCGGCAGCCAGGATGGCCGCGAATTCCTGCTCCGCGAATTCGAGCTTTCCGTCGGCCTCCAGCAGTTCGATGAGCTCCTCACGCAGTTCGGTGAGCACCTCCACGTCCAGTGCCGCGTAGCGCAGCCAAGGTTCAGGCAGGGGGCGGGTGGACCAATCGGCGGCGGAATGTTCCTTGGCCAGGCCGAATCCCAGCAGCTGCTCGATCACCGCAGCGAGCCCAACGCGCGGGAGGCCCGCGAGCCGCGCGGCAAGCTCGGTGTCAAAGAGCTTGTCCGGCCACATACCCAGCTCGGAGAGGCACGGCAGGTCCTGGCTGGCTGCGTGCAGGATCCATTCCACCCCGTGGAGGGCATCGTTGATGATGTCCAGGTTCTCGAAGGGCTCAGGATCGATGAGCCAGGTGCCGGAGCCTTCGCGGCGGATCTGGACCAGGAAGGCGCGCTGGCCGTACCGGAAGCCGGAGGCACGCTCGGCATCCACCCCGGCGGGTCCGGTGCCGGCCGCGATGGCGGCGGCGCACCGCTCCAGCCCGGACTGCGTTTCGATGACCAAGGGCACGCCGTCGCGCGGTGCATCAAGGTCGATGACAACGGGGATGGGGCTGTCGAAGCCGTCCACGGTGATGTGGGGAGTAGTGTCAGCAGCCGGAGCGCCGGCTGTGGTGTTATCCGGAATGTGAGGGGTCATGGTGCCTTCAGTTTACCGACAAGGTGGTCCAGGGCCGGACTAGTTCCGGCGCCGGTTCGGCAGCGCCGAGACCCCGTCCGGCAGCGGCGGTAATCCCGCAAACGTGCAGACCATGTCCGACCACGCCTCCAGATGGGCCGTGACGTCAGATGAGGCAGGTGTCCAGGATGCGCGCAGTTCGATGTCGATTGACCCTGGCCGGTCGGCGAGGGTGCCGAAGCTCTCCGAAAGGACGCGGGTGGCGGTGCCGCCGGCGGCACGGTAGGGAGCCTTGTGGTTTTCCAAGGCCTCCACGAGCCAGGTCCAGGCCACGGTGCCCAGCATTTCGTCGTTGCCCATCTCCGGCTCCAGCTGCGCACGGATGTAGGTCACGATCCGGAACTCGCCGTCCCAGACGGCGGAGCCGTCGGGATCGTGCAGCAGGATGAACCGGCCGGTGGCAAGCTCGGTGTCCTCCTCATCTTCCGTCCCCGCCGCGGCGGCGAGTGCCATCGCCGCAGGTCCGTGGAGGGGTGCGGTGGTGCCGGCGGTTCCGGAGGCCATGACCTCCGCGCCCAGCGCCACGGCGAAGGGAGCCAGGCGTGCCGGTGCCGGAATTTCCGCCAGGCGCAGTTCGCTGCGGCATTGTGCTTTCCTGAGGGTTCCCAAGGCGTGGAGAAACTCCGGGGGAACCTGGGCGAGTGCGTTCACCTTCGCAGGTTACGCAACAGCCGGGGACAGGCAGTGCAGGCTCGCCGTCGGCCACCTTTTGCTACGTGGCGGCATTGCCTGCGTTGTAGGCGGCCAGCTCCTGGCGGATTGCGGCCACAAAATCATCAACGTCCTCCTCGCTTGTATCGAAAGAACACATCCACCGGACTTCCCGGGCTGCTTCGTTCCAGTCGTAGAAACGGAAAGATTCCCGAAGCCTGTCCGCTACGCCCTCCGGGAGGACGGCGAACACTCCGTTGGATTCAGTCTTCTGGGTTGGTTGAACCCCCTCGATCTTGTCCACCGCCGCACGCAGGCGGGTGGCCATCGCGTTGGCGTGGGATGCCGAACGGAGCCAGAGGCCATCCTCCAGGAGTGCGATGAACTGGGCGGACATGAACCGCATCTTCGATGCCAGCTGCATGTTCATCTTGCGCAGGTAGACCAGGCCATGGGCGGCCTCCGGGTTCAGGGCCACTACCACTTCACCAAAAAGCAGCCCGTTCTTGGTGCCGCCGAAGGACAGGATGTCCACGCCGGCGTCGCGCGTGAATGCCCTCAGCGGCACCTGCAGGTGTGCCGCGGCGTTGGCAAGCCTTGCCCCGTCCATGTGGAGCTTCATGCCCCGTGCATGGGCGTGGTCGGCGATGGCCCGGACTTCAGCGGGCGTGTAGCAAGTGCCCAGTTCGGTGGTCTGGGTGATGGAGACGGCCAATGGCTGGGCGCGGTGCTCGTCGCCCCAGCCCCACGCCTCGCGGTCGATCAGCTCCGGCGTCAGTTTTCCGTCCGGGGTGGGGACGTGCAGGAGCTTGATCCCGCCAATCCGTTCGGGAGCGCCGTTTTCATCCATGTTGATGTGGGCGGTGGAGGCGCAGATGACGGCGCCCCAGCGGGGCAGCAGGGACTGCAGCGACAGCACGTTGGCGCCCGTCCCGTTGAACACCGGAAAGCTTTCGATGCCAGCGCCGAAATGGTCCTCCAGCAGTCCGTGGAGCCGCGCGGTGTAGTCGTCCTCGCCGTAGGAGACCTGGTGACCGTCGTTGGCGGCCGCGAGGGCGGCGAGGACCTCGGGATGGACGCCCGAGTAGTTGTCCGACGCGAAGCCGCGCACGGACGGGTCATGCAGGCGGCCGGCGGTACGCGCGCCGGAATCGGCTGTGGTTGTCATCGCTTTGTTCACGCTTTCAGTCTAGGGAGGTCAGGTGGCCAGCAGGAGCCTGCGGCCGTTCAGTTCGTGTGCCGGCCGGCTGAACAGGCCAACGACGGCGGCAGCCAGGTCTTCGACGTCGGTGGCCCCGGGGAACTTCCGTTCCGGATGCTGCAGGCGGAGGTCCGCATCAACGAGTGCCTTGACGACAAGTACGACGGCGGCACTCCAGGGGGCAGCGCCCTCCCCTTCAGCGCTGGAGGCGGCGCGGCTGAAGCCTTCTGCCATGGCCATGGTCCAGGTTTCGGCGGCGGCTTTGGCTGCCACGTAACTGGCTGTGGCCGCCGTCGGATTGTCCACGGCCGTGGAGGAGACCATGGCAAACCTGCCTGTTCCGGAGGCGGCAAGGTCGTCGTAGAAGACCCGGGACACATTGCGGAGCGTGGTGATGGCGCCTCGCTCCAGGAAGTCCCAGTCGGCGTCGCTCTGGTCTGCAATGCCCTTCGCGCCGCGCCAGCCGCCCACCAGGTGGATGACGGCGTCCATTCGCCCGGCGGTTTCCGCGACGGAATCCCGGAGGCTCTGGACAGCCGCGAGGTCGGCGAGATCGCACACGAGTGGGGTGACGCCGTCACCCGCCCGACCTGCTGCCGCTTCGATGCGGGCCCGGTCCGAGCCAACGGTGAAGACCCGCTGGCCGGCACGGTGGAGCGCGCCGGCCACGGCGATGCCGGACGCGCCGCTGCCGCCGGTGACCAGCACGTTCAGTGTCGCTTCACTGTCCGGGATGTTTGCCTTCATCGCATCGGCTGCACTCACAGCGCGGAACTGCCAGTGATGCCGGCAGTGGATTCGATGACCGGGCGCATCTTCTTCTCCAGTGCCTCGTAGAACATGGACAGCGGGAATTCGTCATCGAGCACTTGGTCCGTGAGGCCGCGGGGCGCTCCGGCGAGGGGGAGGGCGTCCGGTCCCTTCGCCCAGACGGAGGCCGGGTGCGGGGTGACCGTACCGGAGATCAGCTGGTATGCGGCGAGCCAGTGGGCCATTTTAGGCCGGTCGATGGAGCGCCAGTACAGCTCATCGATCCTGGCCCCGAGGGCGATGACCGCTTCCGCCACTTGGTCCCAGTCGATGCTGAGCCTGCTGTCCGTCCAGTGGAGGACGTGGTGCTGGTGCAGCCAGGCGAACAGCAGCTGGCCGCCCAGTCCGTCGTAGTTGCGGACCCTGCTGCCGGTGATGGCGAAACGGAAGATCCGGTCGAAGATGATGGCGTACTGGACCAGTTTGGCGTGGCGGCGGGCTTCAGGGCCGGCGTCCTCGTCCTTTTCAATCCGGACCGATTCACGGAAGGCCGTGAGGTCGCAGCGGAGCTCCTCGAGGGAGTAGAGGAAAAACGGCATGCGCTGTTTGATCATGAACGGGTCAAAGGGCAGGTCTCCGCGCATGTGGGTCCGGTCGTGGATCAGGTCCCACATCACGAAAGTCGCCTCGGTCAGCTCCTGGTCCTCGAGGAGTTCCGCGGCGCCGGCCGGCAGTTCAAGGCGTGTGATCTCGGCAGCGGCTCGCAGGACACGACGGAACCGGGCGGCCTCGCGGTCGGCAAAGATGGCGCCCCAGGTGAAGGTAGGCGTCTCGCGGACGGCCACCGTCTCCGGGAAGAGGACCGCCGAGTTGGTGTTGTACCCGGGCGTGAAGTCCAGGAAGCGGATGGGCACAAAGAGCCGGTTGGAGTAGTCGCCGGCTTCCAGGGCGGCGATGAACTCCGGCCAGATGACTTCGATCAGCACCGCCTCCACGAGACGGCTGCTGCTGCCGTTCTGGGTGTACATGGGGAAGACCACCAGGTGCTGGAGGCCGTCCTGGCGCTGCTCCTGCGGCTGGAACGACAGCAGCGACGCCAGGAAGTCCGGAATGCCGAAACCGGCGTCGGCCCAGGCCCGGAAGTCGGCGATCACTGCCGCGAGATAGTCGGCGTCGTGGGGGAACCGGGGCACCAGTTCCTCAATGGATTCAACGATCGCTGCGACGTGGACGGCGGCTGCTGCGTGCCCGTCCTGGTCCGGGATGGATCCGTCCTGGGCCTGGAGCAGCTGGAGCGAGGTGGCGGCAGCCTTGAGCCGGAGCCAGCCGGGATTGTCGGCGGAAATCCTCGCGGGGGCCATGATCGTGGTTTCAGTCATTGGAGGCAGCCTTTCTGGGTTGCTTGGGCATCTACGGTGAGCGTAGCAAGCAACCAGACTTCCTAATGCAAAATATGGCTAAGCATAAGAAGTTCTCAGCCTCAGGTGGCGCAAAAGCGCATCCAGCTCCAGCGCCGGCCGTGGCTGGCGCGGGCGTCGCCGCAGTTCAGGACGCTGTACCGGACTGGCCGTCCCCACCATGCTGTTCCGCGCCGTCCTGATCCCCGCCGCCCTGCTCATCCCGGGGCACCAGCTTTAGCGAGACCGAGTTGATGCAGAAGCGCTGGTCCGTCGGCGTGCCATAGCCTTCGCCCTCGAAAACGTGCCCCAGGTGTGAGTCGCAGGTGGCGCAGCGCACCTCAATGCGCTCCATCCCCAGCGTCCGGTCGTGGATGTACCGGACGGTCCCTTCCGCCAGTGGTGCCCAGAAAGAGGGCCAGCCGCAATGCGAATCGAACTTTTCGTTACTGGTGAAGAGTTCAGTGCCGCAGGCCCGGCACTGGTAAACCCCTGAGGTGTGGGTGTCCCAGTATTCGCCGGTATACGGCCGTTCCGTGCCGGCCTCGCGGAGCACGTGGTATTCCTCGGGAGTGAGCTCCTGCCGCCACTGCGCGTCCGACTTCACGCCCGCGCCGGCGGGATGGTCCGCCGGAAGCGTCTCTCGGATGGAATCCGTCGCCTTGTTGCCAAAAATCTTGTTTCCGAAGATGCTCATAGCCTGTTCAACGCTTACGAGTCACCGATAAATCCCGAGCCCGCATAGAGATGCAGGACAGGAATGCCCAACTGGTCCTGCGCCTTGCTGGCCCAGTCGGTGTGGAACGTGTCTGAAACAGCGTGCGGGCGGGTGACCACTACGGCCTGTGTTGCCCCGAGTTCCTTGACCTTCGCGACCAGACCCTTAACCGCCCCGCCGTCCACTACCTCGCCGGTCACTCCGGCCCCGAGTCCCTCGAGGGCGCCCAGGGACACAGCCAGCGTCTCTGATGCCTCCGCCCGTTCCACTGTGGGATCCGGGGCATGGCTGGTCAGCTCCCGGAACGCCTTGGAAATCTCCAGGAGCGACAGATGCTCCAGGAAGTCCACCAGCAGGTGCCTTTCCGTGTTGGCCGGGACCAGCAGCACAAGGCGCGCATCCGCCCCGTTCACCAGCCGTTCTATGTTGACGCGGTCGTCCGCGCCCAGGGGTTCTTCGGTCAGGATGACGATGGGATCGCTCATGCCATCAGCCTAGTCCTGTGCCTGTGCCGCTGCATCCATTTGCCCCGGCGGGCCCCGGCGGGCCCGGCGCTCCGCTGTCCGGGCCAGGAGTGGCGGAATATGGCGCACGGGCCAAGGACGGTAAGAATGGACCCATGGCTTCTTCTACACGGACCCCTGCCCCAAAGGCCACCGTTGCCCCCGCTGCCGACGCCGGGATGTCACTGCGGGCCAAGTGGACCATCGGCGGTGTGATCGGGGGCGGTGCCCTGGCGGGACTGCTGGCCACGGGGTCGTCAGCCCTGGCCCTGTACTTCGCGCGCAGGGTCATTACGCCTGCACCGCGGCGGGCGGCGGACCAGGAAGTGCTGGCTGTCATCCGTGAAGGCGAGGGCCGGCAGGTCATCCTGGCGGCCACCCCGGACACCACCGTGGACGGCGTGTATGGGTTCTTTTTCGACGGCGGCAAGGGCCACGCCCGCATTGGCCGCATCGTGTCGTACTCACCCGCGGAACGCACGGTCCTCCGTGAGGTCGAAGCCGTCTACAGCGGCGACCTCGACAGCGCCCACCGCGGCTGGTGGAGCGGCGCGCTCTATCCGACCCCGGAGGCCGCCGGCCTCCCGTCCGAGGATGTACTGATTGAGGTCGACGGCGGGCAGGCGCCGGCGTGGCTGGTGCGGGCGGGCGGCACATCCCGCACCTGGGCTGTGATGGTGCACGGCAGGGGAGCCACCCGCCAGGAGGCCTTGCGCGCCGTCGGTCCCGCCCTGGAACTGGGTCTGACCAGCCTGCTGGTGTCCTACCGGAATGACGGACTGGCGCCTTCAGCCGACGACGGACGCTATGGACTTGGATCAACAGAATGGCGCGACATCGAAGCCGCCATCGAGTACGCATTGGGAAATGGGGCCGAAGAGATAGTCCTTTTTGGCTGGTCCATGGGAGGCGCTATCTGCCTGCAGACGGCGGATCTGTCCCGGTACCGCCACCTGATCCGGGCCATGGTCCTTGACGCTCCGGTCATCAACTGGGTCAACGTCCTGGCCCACCATGCGGAGATTAACAGGATCCCGTCCCTCGTGGGTCGGTATGGCCAGCTGATGCTCGGCCACCCCTTGGGGCGCCGGCTCACCGGGCTCTCGGCACCGGTGGACCTCAAAGCCATGGACTGGGTGGCCCGGGCTGTTGAACTGCGCACGCCCACCCTGATTGTGCACAGCGTCGACGACGAATACGTGCCCTATGAACCATCCGCCCTGCTGGCCGAACGAAACCCGGAAATGGTCACCTTCGAAACGTTCAACCACGCTCGGCACACCAAGGAATGGAACGTGGATCCCGCCCGCTGGGAGCGCCTCGTCAAGGCGTGGCTCAGGCAGCAGCTGGCGCCGAGGGTCAACCCCGGCCAGACAAGCCTCACGGTTAGCCCAACTAAGTAGCAGCAGATGTCGTTTTGAGGCGTCTAAACGACATCTGCTGCTACCCAGTTGGGGGAGGGCGGGAATTGGCGGAGGACAAAACCGTCCCTAGGGTTTGACCGTTCCGATCGGGGCCGTGATAGCGGATGTGAGCCGGATCAGCTCAGCGGGCGCCAGCTCGATGTCCAGCCCCCGCCGGCCGCCGGAAACCAGCATCGTTTCCAAGGCAACGGCACTGCCGTCGATGACGGTGGGTGAGGGCTGCCGCTGGCCCAGCGGCGAGATTCCGCCGAGTACATAGCCGGTCCGGCGTTCGGCGGACTTGGGATCGGCCATGGTGGCCTTTTTCGCGTCCAGGGCAGCCGCGAAAGCCTTCAGGTCAAGATTGCCGCTGACGGGCACTACTCCCACCGCCAGCCGCCCTTCCACCTCCACCATCAGCGTTTTGAAGACCCTCGCCGGGTCGATTCCCAGGGCTTCGGCAGCTTCGGTGCCATAGCTGGCCGCGGAAGGATCGTGGGTGTACGGGTGCAGCACAAAGGGAACGCCGGCCGCGGTCAGTACCGCGGTGGCCGGCGTTCCCTGCGAAGTGCTTTTGCGCCCCATTAGCCGAGCTGGCTGCTAGCTGTGCAGCCGGGCCGAGGCTGCGACCTTGCGCTTGATGCGGCCCAGCATGGCGGTCATGCCGCGCATCCGCAAGGGTGTGATCGCCCGGGTGAGGCCCAGCAGTTCAGGCATGTCATCCGGAACTGCCAGGATTTCCTCCGCGCTGAGCCCGTCGAGCCCCTCAAGGAGCACCCCGGCGAAGCCCCGCGTGGTGGGGGCTTCAGGCGGCGCCTTGAAGTACAGCCGAAAAGTGTCGGCCGAGCCGGCGTCGTTCTTTTCCGTCTCAATGGTCAGGAACAGTGGCGACTGGCATTCCACCACCTGCTCCAGGAGCTCAGGGTGGTTCTTCAGGCGGTCCGGCAACTCCGGAAGTTCCCGCGAGAACTCGAGCAGCAGCTGCAGCCGCTCGGGCTCCGTGAGGGCCTGGAAGTCGTCCACGATTTCCGCCAACGAGGCGGGCAAGGCATGAGTAGTCATCTACTCCAGCTTACGCCGGGACGGAGCCGCGCTCCGCACCCTTGACGATGGGAACGCGGACGGCGTTGCCCCATTCGGTCCAGGAGCCGTCGTAGTTGCGGACGGTGTCGAAGCCCAGCAGGTACTTCAGGGCGAACCAGGTGTGGCTGGAACGTTCGCCGATCCGGCAGTAGGCCACAACGTCGTCGCCCTCGGTGAGGCCAGCCTCGCCCAGGTACAGGGCTTCGAGCTCATCGCGGCTGCGGTATGTCCCGTCCGCTGCGGCTGCGCGCGCCCAGGGAATGGAGGCTGCGGTGGGGATGTGGCCTCCACGGAGTGCGCCCTCCTCAGGGTAGGCAGGCATGTGCGTGCGCTGTCCGGTGTATTCCTCGGGGGAGCGGACGTCGATCAGCGGCTTGCCGAGGTGTGCCAGCACGTCCTCTTTGAAAGCGCGGATGGGGGCGTCGTTGCGCTCCACCACCGGGTAGTCGCCCGGTGCCGGTGTGGCAGTCTCGGTGGTCAGGTCCCGGCCTTCGGCGATCCACTTGTCGCGGCCGCCGTCCAGCAGGCGGACGTCCTCGTGACCGAACAGGGTGAAGACCCACAGGGCGTAGGCGGCCCACCAGTTGGACTTGTCGCCGTAAATCACTACGGTGCTGTCACGGGAGATGCCCTTGGACGAGGCCAGGGCGGCAAAGGCCTTGCCGTCAACGTAGTCGCGGGTCACTTCGTCGTTGAGGTCGGTGTGCCAGTCGATCTTGACTGCTCCGGGGATATGGCCGGTCTCATAGAGCAGGACGTCCTCATCGGACTCCACAACCACCAGCTTTCCATCGGCCACAGCGCCGCTTTCCAGGGCGGCGGCGAGCCACTCGGTGGAAACCAGGCGCTCAGGGCGGGCATAGGCTGCGAACTTCTCGTTCTGTTCAACTGGGTAGGACAAGGTGATGGCCTTTCATTCAAACGTACGGCGGACCTGCTGGAGGATGCTGGGAACCTGGTTCAACACTAGCCACGGCGGCACACGAAATCCGCTGTTCCGTTAATAGAGGGAAATATGGGCTTCGTCACGCTCCGTGGCTGGCCCGCGCCCGGGGCGGGGAAGGCGTGCTGCATTGCCGGTATCCTTTCTGGGGACAACCCACCAGCAGAACGGACCACCTTGGTACAGATCGAACAGCTTGCCGCCCGCACTCCGGCAGTTTCGGTGGATGAGCTCCTTAAGGGCTTTTATCCTTCACCGCGGTTCGGCCAGGTCTCCTTCGCAAGTTACCGCCCGGACCCCAAGCAGCCGAGCCAGTCCCATGCAGTCCGGGAATTGGAAGGGTTTGCGCAGGGTGTGGGCGCAGGGAACGGTGGCGGCCTTTTCAAGAAGCTTTTTGCCAAGAAGGACACGTCCCGGGCCGGTATCTACCTCGACGGCGGCTTTGGTGTGGGCAAGACCCACTTGCTGGCATCTTTGTGGCACGCCGCGCCGGGGCCTAAGGCTTTTGGCACGTTCGTGGAATACACCAACCTCGTGGGGGCGCTTTCCTTCCGCAAAACGGTGGAGGCGCTCAGCCACTACAAGCTGGTGTGCATCGACGAGTTTGAGCTCGATGATCCGGGCGACACAGTCCTGATGTCCCGGCTGATGCGTGAACTGGCCGACGCCGGCGTCAAGCTGGCTGCAACCTCCAACACCCTGCCGGGCTCGCTGGGTGACGGCCGCTTCGCCGCCGTCGACTTCCAGCGTGAGATCCAGGTTCTGGCGGATCAGTTTGAGGTCATCCGGATCGACGGCGAGGACTTCCGCCACCGGGGCCTGCCCACGCCGCCAGCCCCGCTCAAGAACAGCGAGCTATCCGCCCAGATGAAGGCCGAGTTCGACGGCAAGACCGTGGCGCAGGACGAATTCAGCACGCTGATCGGACACCTTGCCGGCGTGCACCCCAGCCGCTACCGGCAGCTCATCGAAGGCATCGACGGCGTGGTGTGGCGTAACGTCGAAACCATCACCGAGCAAGCCGTTGCCCTGCGGTTCGTAGTACTGGCAGACCGGCTGTATGACAAGGACGTGCCGATCCTGGCCAGCGGGGTTCCCTTTGACAAGCTGTTCACCGACGAGATGATGCACGGCGGGTACACCAAGAAGTACTACCGCGCTGTCTCCCGCCTGACTGCCCTTGCCCGGGAGGGCCAGAACCACGAACCGTCCTAAGGCTGGGGCACGCCCTGCCGCCCACGGTTCTTCAGAAGTGAACGTACCAGCAGGCCGGCTGCCAGTGCCCAGAAAGCGGCGCCGATGCCCGCGAAGCTGAGGCCGGACGCTGCAACCAGGAACGTGATGGACGCCGCGATCCGTTCCTCCGCCACTGCCAGCGCGGAGGACACCGAAACCGCCAGCGTCCCGATCAGGGCCAGCCCGGCAACAGCCTCCAGCAGGCCCGGGGGAGCGGCGCTCACCACCGTGACCAGGGCTGCAGAAAACAGGGCCAGGACTACATAGGCCAGGCCCGACGTGAAAGCAGCGATCCAGCGGCGGCTCGTGTCTTCGCCCGCTTCCTTACCTGCGGCCAGCGCAGCGCTGAGGGCGGCCAGGTTCATCGCGTGGCCGCCGAAGGGTGCACTGAGCATGGTTCCGGCGCCGGTCACCAGCATGGACGGCGCCCACGGTGTGGCGTAGCCGAAGGACTTCAATACAGCGACGCCAGGGATGTTCTGCGATGCCATGGTCACGATGAAAAGCGGCAGTGCGATGCCGGCGACGGCCTGCAGGCTGAAAGACGGCATGGTCCAGACGGGCGCTGGCAGGAATCCGCCCTCGAGGTTTCCCGCGCCTCCGGTTACCAGGTGGACGGCAATCACCGCCAGGGCAACCGCGAGTGAGGCGGGCACGGACCATCGCGGTGCGAACCTCATCATCAGCAGCCAGCAGATGATGACGGGAGCGACTTGAAGGGGGTTGGTTCCCAAGGCGGAGAAGGGCGCCAGGCACAGCGACAGCAGTACGCCCGCCAGCATGGCTTGCGCCAAGGACGTGGGGATGCCCGCCAGCAGCCTGCCCAGTGCCGGGATCAGCCCGGTGAGGCAGATGAGTACGCCGGTCACCAGGAAGGCTCCGACGGCGGCCGGCCAGCCGCCGTCGACCGTTCCGGCTCCCGCTAAAAGGGCAGCTCCCGGCGTGGACCACGCGAGCGTAACTGGAACCTTTGAACGCCAGGATAGCCAGAGTACGCCGACGCCGAATATGAGGCTGAGTGCCAGCAGGCCGGATGCTGCCTGGGCAGGACTGGCGCCCACGGCGCGGAGCCCGGCAAGGACCACGGCGAAGGACGACGTGAACCCCACCAGTGCCGTCACGATGCCCGCCACGATCGGCTGCGAAAGGGGGCGGGACCGGCCGGTGGCAGCGTCCGGGCTGATGGCTGGTGCGGGCTTTGGCATATCTGGCAGGTTACCGGCTCGTGCGCGGATGGCCGAAAAGCTGTGCTTAAACGCCAAAGGCGCGGGTGCCGCCTCCCGGCGGGACCCGCGCCCCCTTGACGTGCTAGGGCAAAGCCCTGGCCAAATCCTTTTTACGGAGCCTTGTCGACCGGCGGAACCGGCGGAACCGGGTTGACCGGAGGGACCTGCTCGCTGGCAGGTGCCTGGCCGGGCGTTCCGTTCTTGTCAACGAGCTTGGAAGCGCCATCCTGGATCTTGTCGACGTGACCTGCGTACTTGCCGCCGGTCTTGGTGTCGACGAAATCGCCGGCCTTGTTGATGCCGTCCTTGATGGCCTGCTCGTTGCCATGGATAAGACCTTTAGCCTTGCCCTTAAGATCGTCAATCAGTCCCACGAGCACCTCCCTTCAATCGCGGAGCCAGTTCGCTCCTCCGCAACCGATCCTAGCCCTGTCTCCTGGAGGTGCCAAGGTGCTGTGACAAAACCTGTAAAGTCGCGGCGGACCGGTGGCGACGCAAATTCGCAGAATCCGGGCAACAAAAAAGCAGCTCCGGCGGGGGAGCTGCTGCTGTGGGCGATACTGGGATCGAACCAGTGACCTCTTCCGTGTCAGGGAAGCGCGCTACCGCTGCGCCAATCGCCCGGAACCGGAAGACCGGTTTATTGGGATGTTTTCTTGTAAAGAAGAGAGCGGACGACGAGATTCGAACTCGCGACATCCACCTTGGCAAGGTGGTGCTCTACCAGCTGAGCTACGTCCGCGTATGAAGTACGTTCCGGCCGGGCCGTGCGTACTGCATGAAGCAAGTTTCCTTGCTTGGTGGGCGATACTGGGATCGAACCAGTGACCTCTTCCGTGTCAGGGAAGCGCGCTACCGCTGCGCCAATCGCCCATTGCCATCCGGGATTAACCGGAAACCATGGTTTTCACCGAGGTGGGTACGGGATTCGAACCCGTGTATACGGCTTTGCAGGCCGCTGCCTCGCCTCTCGGCCAACCCACCGTGTAAGCGCCGGATCAAAAAGAGCCATTGCCGTGACAGTGTCCTGCGAGCGGACGACGAGATTCGAACTCGCGACATCCACCTTGGCAAGGTGGTGCTCTACCAGCTGAGCTACGTCCGCATTGTTAGCGTGATTCCGTGCCGTTTGGGCATTTCCTCGCGTTCCAACGAGTAAGAACTCTATAGGAGGTTCAGGGATTCTCCAAATCGGCGGCCGCGGACAGTGAGGTGATGCCCCTGGATCCGCGGAATCTAGGGGGATTCGGGAATTACAGGCCTGTAATTAGCAGGGTGCGCGCAGACCCTTGTTGCCCGATTTCCGAATCGGCGCAGGGTGGGCTAGCATTCAAATGCATCGGGGCGATTGGCGCAGTGGTAGCGCGCTTCGTTCACACCGAAGAGGTCACTGGTTCGAACCCAGTATCGCCCACCGATAACAAGGTCCGTTTCCGCTCCTTCGAGCGGAAGCGGACCTTTTTTATGTCCGGCTACTGTGCCTGCCATTCTGTCAGCCCCTTGTGAAAGAGTCTTTGTATGACTGATCCGCTTCTTGCCCATGCCACCGAATATGGCCGCATGTACGCGCGCTCCACGTCGGAGCCGTTCACTGTCCCGTCCATCACCACGGTGATCGGTCAACAGCCACACGGGCTGGACGGCTGGTTTGGGTACATGGGCGCCAATAGCCTGGCGAAGGATCCGTTGCTGGCTGACTGCCTCGGGAGTCCGGCGAAGATCCGCCAGGCGGTTAACCGGGCAGCGAAGGCCGCCGAAACGTACCGCGATGAGGCCGCCAAGCGCGGAGACCGCGTCCACAACTACTGCGAACAGGTGGCCCTCCGTGCCCTTGGCCGGCCGCACGCCATGAAGGAAACCCGGGAGGCGCTGGCCGCGAACGGGGAGGAAGCCTTCGCCGTGCGGTTCGACGAATGGTGGGAGCTGTACCGGGTGGAGCCCATTGCTCCAGAAATCACCATCTGGAACAAATCAGTCGGTTACGCGGGCACCCTGGACCTGGTGGCGAAGATTAACGGCAGGACCTGCGTGATCGACTACAAGACAAAGGGCACCACCCGGGACGGCACGGTCAAGCCCCTCGACGACAAAGTGGTCATGCAGCTCGTGGCTGGGATGAAGGCCGAGGAAAGCCTGGTGGATCCAGTCGCCGGCGAATGGGAGGCCTGGAAATATGGCGAGGATCCCGTCCTCCTGGCAGTGGCCATCGGTGAAACCGAAGTCCGCCCAGTGCGGGCCAACCCTGAGGTCCTGAAACACCACTGGTGGAAGTTTTGCGCGCTGCGCCGTGTCTGGGAACTCTCCTCAGACACCATCAGTGCTGGAACAGCCTTGCTCCCCATCGCGCCGCCGCCTGTCCCGGCACGGACGGCATAGCCTCCTGCGCACCGCCTAAACTGGATTGGTTCCCCAATCCGCCAACCGTGAGGAAAGACAGCACATGGCCATTCTGAATATCCGCATCATCGGCGATCCTGTGCTCCGCACAGTGGCCGATCCCGTGACGGAGTTCGGGCCGGAGCTGGCCAAGCTGGTGGCAGACATGACCGAAACCATGGAGGACGTCGAGGGCGCCGGGCTCGCGGCGCCGCAGATCGGCGTCAGCCAGCGGGTCTTTACCTACCGCGTCGGCGGGGTGGACGGCCACATCATCAACCCCGTCCTGGAAAACAGTGACGATTACCAGCCGGACCAGGTGGAAGGTTGCCTGTCCATCCCCGGCCTGGGGTTCCCGGTCCGGCGTTTCCGGGCCACCAAGGTCACCGGCGTCGACCTCCACGGCAATCCCGTCACCGTCGAGGGGGAAGGACTGCTGGCCCGCTGCTTCCAGCATGAGACCGACCACCTGGACGGCATCCTCTATACGGACAGGCTGGAGGGTGAGGACCGGAAAAAGGCCCTGCGCTCCATCCGCAACGCCAACTACGAAGCTATTACAGAGCGCACGACGGCGAAGCGGGCTAAAACGGTCGGCTCCAGTTTCGGCGGTGCCAGCTTTGGCGGCACAGGCTTTGGTGCCACGGCATCCGGTGCGGCTGAATGAGGGTACTTTTCGCCGGCACTCCCGCGGTTGCGGTGCCGTCGCTGGATGCCCTCGTCAAGGCAGGCTTTGACATCGTTGCAGTGCTGACCCGCCCGGACGCCCCGGTGGGACGCAAACGCGTGCTGACGCCGTCGCCCGTTGCCCACCGCGCCGCCGAACTTGGCATTGACGTCATCCATGCAGCCAAAGTGGATGCGGACGTGACAGCAAAGATCGCCGCCATCAGCCCGGACGTCGCAGCCATTGTTGCCTACGGCGGACTGATCCCCCCGGCGGCCCTCGAGGTCCCCCGGCACGGCTGGATCAACCTGCACTTCTCGCTGTTGCCTGCCTGGCGCGGTGCCGCCCCCGTGCAGCGTGCGGTGATCGCAGGGGACGACGTCACGGGCGCGGTGACTTTCCAGCTTGAGCGTGGCCTGGATACCGGGCCCGTGTTCGGGACCCTGACCGAAAGCGTTGGCACGGAGGACACTGCCGGGCAACTGCTGGAGCGGCTGTCGCACAGCGGTGCCGTGCTCCTGGCGCAGACCCTCTCCGCCATTGACGCCGGACAGGCTGCCCCCCAACCGCAGCAGGGCGACGTTTCACTCGCCCCCAAGCTGACCTTCGACGACGGCCGGCTGGACTGGAATCAGCCGGCCTTGGCTATCGGCCGGCGTGCCCGAGGGGTCACCCCCGAGCCCGGCGCCTGGACAACACTCGACGGACAGCGGGTCAAGCTGGAGCCAGTCAGGCTCCGGCCGGATGTGGCGGACCTCGCGCCCGGTAGAGCGGTGTTCAGGGACAAGGGCGTTTTGGTGGGCACCGGCTCCCACGCGGTGGAACTCACGCGGATCCAGCCCTCGGGCAAAAAGATGATGGCCGCGGCTGATTGGGCACGCGGCATGGCTTCCCTTGAAAGCGTGGTGTTCGAATGAGTATGTCCGGCGGAACGACAGGCGGCGGCGGTCGGGGCGGCGGCCAAAGAGGCGGCCGTGGTGGCGGCGGAAAACGGGACAGCAGCCAGCGCAACGCCCAGGGCCGCGAACGCAACCGGCCCTCGCAACGGAGCTTCACCGAAAATGCGCCGGCGCAGCGGACCCGCCGGGCAGATCCCGCCCGGCTGGTGGCCTTCGAGGTCCTGCGTGCAGTGGCCGCGGAGGACGCCTACGCCAACCTGGTGCTGCCGTCCCGGATCCGCCACCACGGGCTGGACAAGCGCGATGCCGGTTTCGCCACTGAGCTGAGCTATGGCGCCCTCCGCGGACAGGGCACGTACGACGCCGTCCTTGCCCGCTGCGTCGATAGGCCGCTGGACCAGCTGGATCCCGCCATCCTCGATGCCCTGCGAATCGGCACCCACCAGTTGCTTGCTATGCGCGTGCCAGCCCACGCTGCACTGGACCAGACCGTTGGCCTGGCCCGCGCCGTGATCGGCGCCGGCCCGTCTGCCCTGATCAATGCGGTGCTGCGGAAAGTCACGGCACACACCCTCGACGAATGGCTGGACCTGCTGGTCGCCGGCGAAACCGATGAAACCAAGATCGCTTCGATCAGGCATGCACACCCCGAATGGATCGTCCGCGCGATGCGCCAGGCCTTGGTGGCACACGGGCGGTCCGCCACCGAAATCAATGAACTGCTGGAAGCGGACAACGCGGCTCCCGTGGTCAACCTGGTGGCCCTGCCCGGGCTGGGGAGCCTCGACGAGGCACTCGAAAACGGAGCCACGCCTGGTGAACTGGTTGAGGGTTCCGCACTTTCCAGCGGCGGCGACCTCGGCAGGCTGGCGTCCGTGCGGGAAGGCACAACCCGAGTCCAGGACGTAGGCTCCCAGCTGGTGGCCCGCGCCTTGGCCGCCGTGGACCTTGAGAACGCCGCCAGCCCGGAATCCTGGCTCGACCTTTGCGCCGGGCCCGGCGGAAAAGCCGCACTCCTGGCCGCCCTGGCCAATGCCCGGGATGCCACGCTCCTTGCGAACGAACCGGCACCGCACCGAGCGAAACTCGTCAGTCAGGCTCTCTCCGCCGTCCCCAGGGACGCCTGGCGCGTCCGTACCGGCGATGGCCGGGATGTCGGCACCGAGCAGGCAGAATCATTTGACCGCGTCCTGGTGGATGTCCCCTGCAGCGGCCTCGGTGCGCTCCGCCGCCGGCCGGAATCCCGGTGGCGCCGCACCCCCAAGGACCTCGCGGACCTGGGACCCCTGCAGCGCGACCTGCTCAAGTCAGCCCTGGCAGCTGTCCGCCCAGGCGGCGTGGTGGCCTACGTGACCTGCTCGCCGCACCCTGCCGAAACCACCGCCGTCGTAACCGACGTGATGCGCAAGCGCGAGGACCTGGAGCTCCTGGACGCCGGGGCGGTGCTCGACAGCGTCAGCCTCACCGGCAACCTCGGCGCCGGGCACGGCCTGACTGCCCAGCTCTGGCCCCACGTCCACAGCACGGACGCCATGTTCCTCGCCCTCATCCGTAAGAAGGCCTGAACTCATGAAAGGTTCCCCGATGACGCAATGCTGCATCAACCCGAGCATCCTCTCCGCCGACTTCGTCAACCTTGAAGCCGAGCTGCACCGCATCGGCAACGCTGACGCAGTCCACGTGGACGTGATGGACAACCACTTCGTTCCCAACCTCACTATCGGGCTGCCGGTGGTCCAGCGGATCCAGGCCGTCAGCCCCGTTCCGCTCGACGCCCACCTCATGATCGCCGATGCCGACCGCTGGGCCCCGGGTTTCGCCGACGCAGGCCTCGCCTCCGTCACTTTCCACGCCGAGGCATCCATCGCTCCCATCAAACTGGCGCGCGAACTGAGGGCCCGGGGCTCCAAGGCAGGTATGGCACTGCGGCCGGGCACGCCGGTGGAGCCCTACCTGGACATGTTGGCCGAACTGGACATGCTGCTCATCATGACCGTTGAGCCCGGCTTCGGCGGACAGGCGTTCCTGGACTTGACGCTCCCCAAGATCCGCCGGGCGAGAGCTGCCATCGACGGCTCAGGGATCGACGTGGCCATCCAGGTGGACGGCGGCATCACCGAGGAAACCATCACCCGTGCAGCCGAAGCGGGAGCCAACGTCTTTGTTGCCGGCTCCGCGGTTTACGGCGCAGAGGACCCTGCAGAGGCGATCGAACGGCTGCGCAAGGCGGGCAGCCAAACGTTACGCGCTGGGTCCCCGGAATAGTCAGCCCACCTTCATGGTTGTGGCAGAATAGCAACACACAATACGTGCTCCGGGGTCGGTGTAAGTCCGAACCGGCGGTGACAGTCCGCGACCCGCGAGCCGGCGCTTTCCCACCAGGGAGGGAACCGGCGGACGGTTGAACCGGTGAAATTCCGGTACCGACAGTTAAAGTCTGGATGAGAGAAGCACGTACAGCTGTATCTGCGGCGTCATTTGATGCCGCAGCGTTCTGCTGTCGTATACCCCCGGAGCCATCGCGGTTCTAGAGGGAAGGAACGACACCACATATGAACCCCTTGCGATGGCTCTTCGACGCCCTGACACCTCACGGCGTGGAATCCAAAGCCACCGGGCCGGCGGTCGCGCCATGACCGCGCCCACAAAGCAGCAACCCCTGGCCTCCGGGGAAGAAGCAGTGACGGCCTTCAGCCCGGCGGAAACGCAAGCCATGGACGCTGCCCTTGAAGCAGCCCTGCGCGGGCCCAGGGGCGCCAACCCCCTGGTGGGAGCCGTCGTCGTTGACGCCGAAGGCCGGCACCTGGCGACGGGCTTCCACCGCGGCGCCGGGACGGCCCACGCCGAGGCCGACGCCATTGCCCAGGCAGCGGCAGCTGGCCTCGACCTGCATGGTGCGACGATGCTGGTCACGCTCGAACCGTGCAACCACGTTGGCCGGACGGGGCCCTGCGCCCAGGCGATCATCGAAGCCGGAATCACGGACGTGATCTACGCCGTGGACGATCCCCACGACCCGGCGGCGGGCGGCGCCACCACGCTCCGGCAGGCGGGCGTCAGGGTGCGCAGCGGCCTGGCCGCGGGGGAGGCCCTCGAACTGAACCGGCAATGGTTCCAGGGTGTTGCCGAAAAGCGGCCGTACGTGACGCTCCACATCGCGCAGACACTCGACAGCCGCATTGCCGCCGAGGACGGGACCAGCCAATGGATCTCCTGCCCCGAATCACTCGCGGACAACCACGGTCTGCGGGGCAGGATCGACGCCATCCTGGTAGGTACCCAGACCGTTCTGATCGACAACCCCCGGCTGACCGCCCGCGACGCGTCCGGCGAGGTTTCCGGCAAGCAGCCCCTGCGCGCCGTGATGGGTCGGCGGGACATTCCGGCGGATGCGGCCATTTGGGGTGCGGACGGCCGGGTGCTGCACGTGCCCACGCGTGATCCCCGTGAAGCGCTCTCGCTGCTGTATGCAGCAGGAATCCGCCACGTCATGGTGGAAGGCGGCTCGCGGATCCTCAGCGCCTTCCTGGCGGCCGGCCTCGTCGACGAGCTGATCGTGTACCTGGCCCCCACGCTGCTGGGTTCAGGCACACCGGCGCTTAATGGGCTCGGCATCACCACTTTGCAGGACGCCCAGCAATGGGACTGGGACCAGTCCGACGGCGGCGCCGTGAGAACCCTGGGCCGGGACCTCCGGCTCCACCTGCGTCCGCACAATACTCAACCTTTGGAACCACAACCGGGCCTTGCGGCCGCGGAACCAGCCTTGGGAGGGCACTGATGTTTACCGGAATAATTGCCGAACAGGGACGGGTCCTCTCCGTCGAACGGGACGGCGACACCAGTGCAACCGTCAGGCTCCACGCCCCGGCCAGCACCGAAGGGCTCGCCTTGGGCGGCTCGATCGCAGTCAACGGCGTCTGCCTGACCGCTACCTCCATCGACGGCAGGGACTTCAGTGTCGACGTCATGGGCGAAACCCTGATCCGGAGCACCATTGGCGAACTCTCCCCGGGTGACTCCGTGAACCTCGAACGCTGCGTCCCGGCCGGCGGTCGGCTGGACGGCCACGTTGTCCAGGGTCATGTCGACGGCGTCGGGCAGCTTCTGGAGCGGGAGCCCCTGGGCAACTGGGAGCGGCTTCGCTTCGGGGTGCCGGGCAACCTTGCCCGCTACATCGCCGAAAAAGGCTCCATCGCCATCGACGGCGTCTCCCTGACAGTCACAGCCGTCAGCGCGGCAGCTGAACCCGAACCCTGGTTCGAAGTGGGGCTCATCCCCACCACACTTGCGGAAACAGGCCTGGGCGCCAAGTCCACCGGCAGCAGGGTCAACCTCGAAGTCGACGTCCTTGCCAAGTACACCGAACGGCTGCTGGCCTTCAGCACCAGCGCAGCCACTGGAGGAAACCTATGAACGGGACCGCACACCTCGAGCCGGTAACCGCCGCAGCACCGGGCCTTGACCCGGTGCAAGACGCCGTTCGTGCCTTGGCGGCCGGCCGGCCGGTGCTGGTGGTCGACAACGAGGACCGCGAAAACGAAGGCGACATCATCTTCGCTGCCCAGCACGCCACCCCCGCACTGATGGGCTGGACCATCCGGTACAGCTCCGGCGTCATCTGCGTCCCGCTGTCCGGGGAACGTGCCGACGCCCTGAAGCTGCCGCCCATGGTCACGGTAAACGAAGATGCGAAGGGCACGGCCTACACGGTGTCCTGCGACGCCGCGGCGGGCGTCAGCACAGGCATCTCGGCGACGGACCGGGCCCTGACTGCCCGTGTCCTTGCGGACCCCGGCGCCGGCCCGGCCTCTGTGACCCGGCCCGGGCATATATTCCCGCTGCGCGCAGTTGAAGGTGGAGTGCGTGAGCGCCCCGGCCATACCGAAGCGGCCGTGGACCTGTGCCGTCTCGCCGGCCTGGAACCCGTGGGTGTGATCGCCGAAGTAGTGTATGACGACGGTGAAATGATGAGGCTGGACGGGCTCCGTACCTTTGCTGCCGAACATGGTTGCCCGCTGATCTCGATCGAGGATCTGGTGGCCTACCTTGAAGCAGGTGGCACGGCGGCCCCCAGCGGCACCCGGGCAGGACGCCCGGGCGAAGAAGAGGAGAAACGATGACGGCGTCCGGGGCTACGGGCAACAGCCAGCACAGCAGCCAGCGCGCGCAGGCGGGTAACGGAAAAGTCCACCATCCGGTCAGCGGCGGGCCCATCGTGCAGCTGCCGACGGCGTTCGGCGACTTCATCGCCCAAGCCTGGACCGATCTCGTCACCGGCGCCGAACACCTCGCAGTGAGTTCCCCCAACCCGCCCATGGACGGCAAGGCTCCCTTGGTCCGGCTCCATTCAGAGTGCCTCACCGGTGACATCTTTGGGTCCTACCGTTGCGACTGCGGCGAGCAGCTGGCCTACGCCCTGGAAATGATTCACGCATACGGCGGCACCCTGCTGTACCTGCGCGGACAGGAAGGCCGGGGGATCGGGCTGGCCAACAAGATCAAGGCGTACGCCCTCCAGGAGGCAGGCTTCGACACCGTGGAAGCCAACGAGCAACTGGGACTGCCAGTGGATGCGCGTTCCTACAGCGCGGCCGCACAGGTCCTGGCGGAGATGGGCCTGCATGAGGTCCGGCTCCTGAGCAACAATCCGGACAAGCTGAACAGGCTCGCCAAGGCGGGCGTGAAGGTAGTGGAGATGGTTCCCACCGAGGTGCCATCGCGCGACCAGAACATCCGCTACCTGCAAACCAAGAAGGACCGCATGGAGCACCGGCTCACGCTGGACACCCATGTGGTGGCGGTGCCCGGCGCCGCCGCCGAATCTTTCCAGACCGAAACTTTCCAGCACGAACAAGACTGAACGGAACCCAACAGACACATGAGTGGCCACGGCGCACCCGAAATCGACCTCACTACCCTCAACCCGGCGGAAACCTCGCAGCTCAGGCTGGCCATCGTTGCCGCCAGCTGGCACACCCAGATCATGGACGGGCTCCTGGACGGTGCGCTCCGCGCCGCCAAGGACGCCGGAATCGGCGAACCCACCGTCCTGCGCGTGCCCGGCAGCTTCGAGCTCCCGGTCGCTGCCGCGCGGCTGGCACCGCACTTCGACGCCGTGGTGGCCCTCGGCGTCGTGATCCGCGGCGGCACGCCGCACTTCGAATACGTCTGCCAGGCGGCGACATCGGGCCTGACCGACGTCAGTGTCGCCACCGGCGTGCCGGTGGGCTTCGGCGTCCTGACCTGCGATACCGAACAGCAGGGCCTCGACCGTGCCGGGCTGCCTGGATCCAGCGAGGATAAAGGCCACGAGGCCGTCACCGCGGCCCTCGCCACCGCCGTCGTGCTCAAGCAGTACAAGTAACACGGTGACGGGTGCGGTGTGTCTTCACTCACACCGCGCCCGTCATGCAACGGCTCAGCAGGCGCCCTCCGGCCCGCAGCAAGTAGGCTGTAGGGCGTGAAGAATTTCGAGACGCTGTTCGCTGAACTGAGTGAGAAGGCAGCCACCCGCCCGGCAGGCTCCCGCACCGTCGCTGAATTGGAGTCCGGAGTCCACGGCATTGGCAAGAAAGTCGTGGAGGAAGCAGCCGAAGTGTGGATGGCTGCCGAGTACGAATCCGATGAAGCCGCGGCCGAGGAAATCTCCCAGCTGCTCTACCACCTGCAGGTTCTGATGCTCGCCAAAGGCCTGACCCTGGAAGACGTCTACAAGCATCTGTAGCCACTGCAGCACCGTCCGGCCACCCCGGCCGGCCCGTGCCTTGCGTGGCCCGTTGCCTGATTCCTAGACTTCCCCAAACAAGAAAGACCCCCATGCTGCGAGTAGCCGTCCCCAACAAAGGCTCCCTGTCCGAAGCCGCCTCCGCCATGCTGTCCGAAGCCGGCTACCGCCAGCGCCGCGACACCCGCGAGCTGGTCATGGTCGACCCGGACAACGACATCGAGTTCTTTTTCCTCCGCCCGCGCGACATCGCCGTCTACGTCGGCCAGGGAACGCTCGACGTCGGCATCACCGGCCGCGACCTCCTGCTGGACGCCGAGGTGGAGGCTGAGGAACTGATGCCCCTCGGCTTCGCCGCCTCCACGTTCCGTTTCGCGGGCCCCGTGGGCGACTTCGCCAGCGTCCAGGAGCTCGAAGGCAAGCGCCTGGCCACCAGCTACGACGGCCTGCTCCGCGGCTACCTCGCCGGACTCGGCATCAAGGCAAAGGTAGTCCGCCTCGACGGCGCCGTTGAATCCTCCGTGCGCCTGGGCGTTGCGGACGCCATCGCCGACGTCGTCGAAACCGGCAACACCCTCAAGGCCGCAGGGATGGAGATCTTCGGGGAACCGATCCTCAAGTCCGAGGCCGTGCTGATCAAGCGCACAGAAGAAGGCGGCTCCGCAAACGGCACCGCGAAGGAAATCGAAGTCCTCATCCGCCGCCTCCAGGGTGTCCTGGTGGCGCGCCAGTATGTCCTGATGGACTACGACATCCGCAAGGAACTGGTGGAGCAAGCCGCAGCCCTGACCCCCGGCCTGGAGTCACCCACCGTCTCGCCGCTGCGCGATTCGGAATGGGTGGCGGTCCGTTCGATGGTGCCCAAGAAGGAAACCAACCGGATCATGGACGAGCTCTACGACCTGGGCGCCCGCGCCATCCTGGTCAGCAGCATCCACGCCTGCCGCATCTGAGCTGCCACCAGGCGGTCGAGCTGCCGCATCCACCCGAGAATTCCAGGAGTACCCATGGCTGTAGCTGTACGAGTCATCCCGTGCCTCGACGTCGACGCCGGCCGCGTCGTCAAGGGCGTCAACTTTGAAGGTCTCCGCGACGCCGGTGACCCTGTGGAGCTGGCGCACCGCTACGACAATGCGGGCGCCGACGAACTGACCTTCCTGGACGTCACCGCGTCCTCCGGCAACCGCGAAACCACGTTCGACGTCGTCCGTCGCACGGCTGAGGAAGTCTTTATCCCGCTGACAGTCGGCGGCGGCGTCCGCGGCGTGGCCGAGGTGGATAAGCTACTTCGTTTCGGCGCCGACAAAGCTTCGATCAACACGGCTGCAGTTGCCCGTCCGGACGTCATCGACGAGATCACCCGCCACTTCGGTTCGCAGGTTTTGGTCCTGTCGGTGGACGCCCGCCGCACCCGCCCCGGATCCCAGCCCACGGCGTCGGGCTTTGAAGTGACTACCCACGGCGGCCGCACGGGCACGGGCATCGACGCCATTGCCTGGGCGAAGGAAGCCGCAGACCGCGGAGTAGGGGAAATCCTGCTGAACTCAATCGACGCCGACGGCACTAAGGACGGCTTCGACCTGGAGCTGATCCGCCTGGTCCGCGCCGCGGTGAAGGTTCCCATCATCGCTTCGGGAGGGGCCGGGGAACCCGCGCACTTTGCCCCGGCCGTTGCCGCCGGAGCCGATGCCGTGCTGGCAGCTTCGATCTTCCACTGGGGCCCCGACGACATGATGTCCCAGGTCAAGCAAGCTATCCGCGAGGCAGGCTTCGAAGTCCGCTAATACAACAAGAACGCGGGGCCCCGTCAAGGGCCCCGCGTTCTTTTGTCATGGTTCTTAGAGGCCCACTTCGGCGGACTGGAGGAGGGCGACGGCGTCTGGCTGGCCTTCGAACGTCACCAGTGCATGGCGTGTGCGGCCGTGGGCGTGCATCAGCAGTTCACCGGGCTCTCCGACGATCGCCACCGATACCGGGGCCCGCTTGGCCACGTGGCGCGGCCCGGAAGGCCGGACCAGGACAATGCCGAGGTCCACGCCGCGGTACAAAATGGCGGCGCGCTTGATCAGTTCGTCCCAGAGGGCCTCGGAATACGCTTCGTCGAGTTGCCGGGGGGCCCAGCGGTCCACGGCGCGGCGGATGTCCTCCGTGTGCACGAAGTACTCAATCAGGTTGGAGCTTTCGTCCAGCGCCTTGATGTTCATGGGTGACAGCGCCGGGGGGCCGGCCCGGAAGGTGTTCACCAGGCTGGTGTAGTCATCTGCGGTCTTCAGCTTCGCGGCCAGCTTGGCGGTGGCTTTGTCCGAGGCCTTCGACAGGCTTTTGATGATGAGGCCCAGCCCCACGGCCGCCTTGCGTTCGCGGAGGTAAAGATGCGCGGCAAGGTCCCTGGTGCGCCAGCCTTTGCAAAGGGTAGGGGCATCAGGGCCGGCCGCCAGCAGGGTTTCGGCCAGGACTTCTCGGGACGGGTCGACGAAATGCATCACTTGTGAAACTAGCACGACACCGGGGGAGTTGGGCAGCAGAACCGCCACCCCGAATGTGCAGTTGTTCACACTCCGGCCGGGCCTGTGCAAAGGCACTAGACTTGGTCTGATGTCTGAGCAGCCCGCCTCCGCCCCAGCCCCTGGTTCACCCCTGCCCACTGCCGTCGCCGCTGCGCTGAAGCGGGACAGCGCCGGGCTGGTGGCCGCCGTTGTACAGCAGTTCGATACGAATGAGGTGCTGATGCTCGGCTGGATGGACGACGAAGCCCTGCACCGCACGATGACCAGCGGCCGGGTCACGTTCTATTCGCGCTCCCGCCAGGAATATTGGCGCAAAGGCGACACGTCCGGCCACGTCCAGTGGGTCAAGTCCGTTGCCATGGACTGCGACGGCGATGCACTCCTCGTGCGCGTGGACCAGGTTGGCGCCGCGTGCCACACAGGCACCCGCACCTGCTTCGACGGCAGGGGCCTCGAAGTCCAGACCGGAACGGCCGCCTGACCACCTTCCCGGGAGACAACCCGGGGCGGGAGTCCGGCCCGGATCCCACATACTTTCGGCAGCATACAACTGACGCCCTCCACCCGGCGTCGAAGAAGAACAGGCGGAAAAGCATAGCCATGCAGGACCTTGGAATCATCAGTCCGGGCCTCGAAGAGTTCCGCGAACTCGCAGGCAGCAGCCGTGTCATTCCCGTCCGCCTCAAGGTTCTGGCGGACGCGGAGACACCCATTGGCCTCTACCGGAAGCTCGCCCAGGGCCAGCCCGGAACGTTCCTGATGGAATCCGCGGCGGTCGGCGGGACCTGGTCCCGCTACTCGTTCATCGGTGCCAGGTCGCGCGCCACGCTCACCACGAAGGACGGCCAGGCCCACTGGCTCGGACAGCCGCCGGTGGGTGTGCCTGTGGACGGCAATCCCGTGGACGCCATCCGCGACACCATCGACGCCCTCCGCACTGACCGGTTTGACGGGCTGCCGCCATTTACGTCGGGCCTGGTGGGCTTCCTGGGCTGGGAAACGGTACGGCACTGGGAACGGCTGACCAGCCCGCCCGAAGACGACCTGCAACTGCCCGAAATGGCGCTGAACCTGGTCACGGACATGGCAGTGCATGACAACGTGGACGGCACCGTCCTCCTCATTGCCAATGCGATCAACTTCGACGACAGCTCCGAACGCGTGGACGAGGCCTGGCACGACGCCGTGGCCCGGGTCAAGGCCATGCTGTCGCAGATCAGCACACCCGTGGCCCAGCCTGTTTCCGTCCTGGAGCCCGCCGCCCTGGATTTTGCCTCCAGCGTGCAGGAACGCTGGGACGAAACCGACTACCTCGCAGCCCTGGACCGCGGCAAGGAAGCGATCGTCGACGGCGAAGTCTTCCAGGTGGTGATCTCCCGACGCTTCGAGATGGAGTGCGGCGCCTCGCCCCTGGACGTCTACCGGGTGCTCAGGAACACCAACCCCAGCCCGTACATGTACATCTTCAGCCTTGAGGACGCAGACGGCCGCGAGTACTCGATCGTTGGTTCCTCACCAGAGGCGCTGGTGACCGTGACGGGCGAGGAAGTCATCACCCACCCGATCGCCGGCTCACGCCCCCGTGGCAAGACAGTCGAGGGCGACAAGGCGCTGGCCGAGGAACTGCTCGCCGACCAGAAGGAACGCGCCGAGCACCTTATGCTGGTGGACCTGTCCCGCAACGACCTCTCCAAGGTCTGCGTCGCCGGGACAGTGGACGTCACCCAGTTCATGGAGGTGGAGCGGTTCAGCCACATCATGCACCTCGTCTCCACCGTAGTGGGCAAGCTGTCGCCGAAAGCCAAGGCCTACGACGTCCTGAAAGCCACCTTCCCGGCAGGCACCCTGTCCGGCGCCCCGAAACCGCGGGCACTGCGCCTGCTCGACGAACTGGAACCCCACCGGCGCGGCATCTATGGCGGCGTGGTGGGCTACCTGGACTTCGCCGGTGACATGGACATGGCCATCGCCATCCGCTCGGCGCTGCTCCGCGAAGGACGTGCCTACGTCCAGGCGGGCGGTGGCATTGTGGCGGACTCCGTCAACCCCACCGAAGCGCTGGAAACGGTGAACAAGGCCGCGGCCCCGCTCCGGGCAGTCCACACCGCCGGTTCCCTGCACAACATTTCAGCCGAGACCATTCCCGATGCCGGACCTACCACGCAGGCGGGCGCCTGATGCCGGTTCCGGACGTCGCCGCCGGCAACCCCTCCCAAGCCGCAGGAACTCCGGCCTGGGCCCGGAAGTCCACGCTGGTGCTGCTGGTCGCAGTACTGGCCCTGGCGGTGTTCGGCACCACAACGCAGACCTGGATCTCGGTCACCCTGGACCCGGACCAGGTGGGCCAAGCCGGCAATGCCCAGGCGGCCCTGCAGGTGCAGGGAAGCAAGGCCGCCACCGCCGTCACGGCACTGGCACTTGTTGCCCTTGCCGGAGGACTGGCTGCGGCCATCGCCGGACGGATCGCGCGGTGGATCATCACGGCGATCATCGTGCTGGCCTCCGCCGGCATCGTCGGGGCGGCAGCCACCGTGCTGGCTGACCCGCTGGCCGCGGCACAGGGCTCCATCGCCGCCGCCACCGGCGTTAGCGGAAGCAGCGCCGAAGTGAGTGTCACCGCATTTCCGGCGATCGCCGTCGTCGTCGGTATCCTGCTGGCGCTCGTCGCCCTGCTGATCGTCCCGGCAGGCCGGCACTGGAAGGCACGCACAAAATACGACGCGCGGGCCACGGGCAGCGGGGCAGCCGCCGCAGGGCCGGTGGACGAGATCGACAGCTGGGACCGGCTTTCACGCGGCGACGACCCCACCTGAGGGCACCCGATAACGGGGTCCCGGCCAAAAAATGGCAGAATGTAAGCAGTATTGATCCTGAGGAGATTCACATGAGCAAAGCACCCGCGTCCGCGTCCAAGTCCGCCACGGAATCCGCTGTCCACCACGGCGTTGACCACAGCCAGGAACTCGGCCACGGCAACAGCCCGGCAGCCTGGACCTGCGTGATCGTGATGCTGGTCGGCGCGCTGGTCTGCTCCATCGCCTTCGTTATCGCAAACACCCCGATCTTCATCGCCGGCGCAGCCGTCATGGTCCTCGGCCTGATCCTGGGTTACGTTATGCGCAAGGCAGGCTACGGCGTCGAAGGCAGCAAGCTGAAGAACTCCGGCCACTGATGGCGACTGTTCTCGATGACATCAACGCCGGTGTCAGGGAGGATATGGAGGCCAGGAAGCGCCTTGTTTCCCTCGCGGAACTGAAGGACCTGGCCTCTGCCGCTGCCCCCGCGCGTGACGCCTGGGCGGCCCTCGATGGACCGTCGGCCCGTCGGGACCAGCTGAAGGTCATCGCCGAAATCAAGCGCCGCAGCCCCTCCAAAGGCGACCTGGCCGCGATTGTGGATCCGGCCTCGCTCGCTGCGCAGTACGCCGACGGCGGTGCCGCCGTCATCAGCGTCCTCACCGAACAGCGCCGCTTCAACGGCTCCCTCGCGGATCTGGACGCCGTCCGCGCCCGGGTGGAGGTTCCACTGCTGCGCAAGGACTTCACCCTCGACGAGTACCAGATCTGGGAAGCCCGTGCCCACGGCGCGGACCTGATCCTGCTCATCGTCGCGGCACTTTCGGACAGCCAGCTCCAGGAATACAGCGCGCTCAGCCGGGAACTCGGGATGAACGTGCTGGTTGAGACGCACACGGAAGAGGAAATCGAACGCGCGGTAGCGGCGCAGGCGCGCATCATCGGCGTGAACGTTCGCAACCTCAAAACGCTCGACGTCGACCGTTCGCTGTTCGCCTCCCTCGTCGGCATGATTCCGGCCGAGGCCCTGGTCATCGCCGAATCCGGTGTACGTGGCGTCGATGACGTCACCCACTACGCCGCCAGTGGCGCCAACGCCATCCTGGTGGGCGAAGCCTTGGTGAGCGACTCAACCCCGCGTGAGCGGATCGCCGAATTTACCGCGGCAGGCGCCGCAGCCATCGCCGCACGCGCCTAGCAGCGGCGGCCCCATCCCAGCCCGGTTGCCCAGGCGGCCATGGGATGCCGCATGACAACTATTTAGTGAAAAGTGAACAGGATGGTGAGACTGATGGCCGAAGCGCCGACAGCCGGCTCTGACGAAGGCTCGGTGGATGCATTCCTGCAGGGCGGCTCCCTCAAGCACGCCCCGGGACCCTACTTCGGCTCCTACGGAGGCCGGTGGATGCCCGAGTCACTGATCGCGGCCCTGGACGAGCTTGAGGACACGTTCGAAAAAGCCAAGGCTGATCCGGATTTCATCGCCCAGATCGCCGAGCTGAACAAGAATTACTCCGGCCGGCCGTCCCTCCTGACCGAGGCCAAGCGCTTTGCCGAGCACGCCGGGGGAGTGCGGATCTTCCTCAAGCGCGAGGACCTGAACCACACCGGCTCGCACAAGATCAACAACGTCCTTGGCCAGGCCCTCCTGGCAAAGCGCATGGGCAAGACCCGCGTCATCGCCGAGACCGGCGCAGGCCAGCACGGCGTGGCCAGCGCCACTGCCGCGGCACTGCTTGGGCTGGAATGCGTTGTCTACATGGGCGCGGAAGACTGCCGCCGGCAGGCACTGAACGTGGCCCGGATGGAACTCCTCGGCGCCACCGTGATCCCCGTAACCAACGGTTCGCAGACCCTCAAGGACGCCATCAACGAGGCACTCCGCGACTGGGTTGCCAACGTCGGCAATACCCACTACCTGCTGGGTACGGCCGCCGGAGCGCACCCGTTCCCGGCCATGGTCCGCTACTTCCATGAGGTAATCGGCGAGGAAGCCCGGGCCCAGATCATTGAGCAGGCCGGCCGCCTTCCCGACGCCGTCTGCGCCTGCATCGGCGGCGGCTCCAACGCGATCGGCATCTTCCACGGCTTCCTCGACGACCCCTCCGTGAAGATCTACGGCTTTGAGGCAGGCGGCGACGGCGTCGAAACCGGACGGCACGCGGCGACCATCACCCTGGGCAAGCCCGGAGTGCTCCACGGCGCCCGCTCCTACCTCATGCAGGACGACGACGGCCAGACCATCGAGTCCCACTCCATTTCCGCAGGCCTGGACTACCCGGGTGTTGGCCCGGAGCACTCCTACCTCGCCGACATCGGACGCGTCAGCTACGAGCCCATCACGGACAGCGAAGCCATGGAGGCCTTCCGCCTTCTCTGCCGCACCGAAGGCATCATCCCCGCGATCGAGTCCTCGCACGCCCTCGCCGGCGCCATCAAGGTGGGCCAGCGGCTCGCCGCTGAGGTCGGCGCCGCCGGGGCAGCAGACAAGATCGTGATCGTGAACCTTTCCGGCCGCGGTGACAAGGATGTGGCCACCGCAGCAGAGTGGTTCGACCTGCTGGACAAGGACTCCGCAGAGGCCGCTATCGGCAAGGAAGGGGAGCAGCTGTGACCGGCGCTCAGGACATCACCAGCACCAGCAAATCGGCAGTCGCCATCGACAAGGCCCGCGCAGAAGGACGGGCGGCCCTGATCGGCTACCTTCCTGCCGGGTACCCCACCGTTGAGGACACCATCGCCGCCGGCATCGCCCTGGCCCGGAACGGTGCCGACCTCATCGAGATCGGCATCCCGTACTCGGACCCGGTCATGGACGGTCCTGTCATCCAGGCTGCCACCACGGAAGCCCTGGCCAACGGATTCGCCGTCCGCCAGGTCTTCGACGTCGTGGCCGGCATCACCAGCCAGACCGACGCCGCCGTGCTGGTCATGACCTACTGGAACCCGGTAGTCCGGATGGGCGTGGACGAGTTCTCACGCCGCCTCGCCGAAGCCGGGGGAGCCGGCCTGATCACACCGGACCTCATCCCGGACGAGGCCGCCGAATGGATGGAAGCATCCGACAAGTACGGCCTGGACCGGGTGTTCCTGGTAGCGCCTTCGTCCTCCACCGAACGCATGAAGCGCACGGTGGAGGCGAGCCGAGGTTTTGTGTACGCCGTCTCGATCATGGGCGTTACGGGTGCCCGGTCCTCGGTCAGTTCGGCTGCCAAGGGCGTTGTGGCTGCGGCGAAGGAAGCCGGCGCCGAGCGCGTCTGCGTTGGCCTGGGAGTCTCGAACGCGGAGCAGGTGGCCGAGATCGCCGCCTATGCCGACGGCGTGATCGTGGGCACGGCCCTCGTGTCCGCCATCAGGGACGGCGGCGTTGACGCCGTTGCGAAGCTGACCAAAGACCTCAGTACCGGATTGACCAGGAAGTAGCCCCGATGCAGACCCTCCTCCACGCCGCGGCCATGGTGCCGGCCAGCATCCCGAGTCCGGACTGGTCCGGCTTCGACATCCCGCTGCCGTGGGGTTCGCTGCGCATCCACGCCTACGCCTTGTGCATCCTGGCGGGCATCATCGTGGGCCTGTGGCTCACGTCCGTCCGCTGGGCGCGGCGGGGAGCGCCGGAGGGCAGCGTCTGGGACATCGTCATCTGGGCCATCCCGTTTGGCATCATCGGCGGACGGCTCTACCACGTGGTGTCCTCCCCGGATGCCTACTTTGGTCCCGGGTTCGACGGCACAGGAGACCTCTGGCTGATCCCGCAGATCCAGCGCGGCGGGTTGGGAATCTGGGGCGCAGTTGTCCTGGGCGTGGTGGGCGCCTGGATCGGCTGCCGCCGGTCGGGTGTGAAGCTCACGGCGTTCCTGGACGCAGCAGCTCCAGGGCTGCTGCTGGCGCAGGCCGTCGGCCGCTGGGGAAACTACTTCAACCAGGAACTGTTCGGTGGGCCTACCACGCTGCCGTGGGGCCTGCAGGTCGATGCGGATAACGCCAACTTCCCAGCCGGGATGGCTGCCGAGACCCTGTTCCACCCGACGTTCCTGTACGAGTCGCTGTGGAACATCGCGGGCGTGCTGATCCTCCTGGCCCTGGACCGAAAGTTCCACTTCCGCCGCGGCCGGCTCTTCTGGGCCTACGCCATGTACTACACCCTGGGCCGGGTCTGGATTGAAGCCATGCGGATTGATGACGCTGAGCGGATCAACCTCTTCGGCATCACCGCGCGCCTGAATGTCTGGACCAGCATCCTGGTCTTCGTGGTGGCGCTGGTGGTCTTCGTCCTCTTGGGAATGAAGGGCAAACCCGTGCCGGACAGCGTCTACCTGGATGGCCGGGGTCCCGCTGCCGAGGGCCCGGAAGATGGCAACGAACCGGTCCGTGATACGGACCCTGTTGTCTCAGATAGTGAAGCGCGTGATAATCTCCCTGATAACCAAAGCGGTTCTGTGCGCCCTTCCACCCCAACGGAAGTGGAGCAGGAGACTTCGGCAGGCAGGCATTCCGTTACGGATTCGCCGGCAGCCGGGACCTCCGGCAGCAAAGCCACAGGAACCGCGCCGGAAGCTGGCAGTACCAAGTAGCAAGCCGGCAAGCAGGGTCGCAGAGCCACCGCTCGCAGCGCCCAACAAACCACAGCGTCGTGGCATCGGGACAGCCCGGACCAGCATAGAGCTGCTGGCCGGTCAAGCCCGGGTCGGGGGCCTGCGTAACTGTTAGTTCAGCAGGTCGTGCTGACCTACAATTTCCAGTAACTAACACTTTGTTGTGCCCATCACTTCCGGCGCCGACGAGTGGGGCCAACGGTGTCCCTTCCATACGCACGATCAGGAGGAAGGACGTCTCCCATGAGCCAAACTCTTCACACTCCCAGCTGGTCCGAACCGGACCAGCCTGAGGCTGCCATGTCGCCGTTCAAGCGCTTTGCGGCCCTGCCGGAGGCCCGTGGCCTGTACAACCCGGAGCAGGAGAAGGACGCCTGCGGTCTTGCGATCATCGCCACCCTGCGCGGCGAGCCCGGCTACGATATCGTCGACGCCGCCCTGACCGCCCTGCGCAACCTCGAGCACCGCGGTGCAGTGGGCGCCGACGAGGGCACCGGTGACGGCGCGGGCCTGCTGATGCAGATCCCCGACGAGTTCTTCCGTGCCGTCACTGAATTCGAACTTCCCGCGCCCGGCCAGTACGTGGCCGGTACCGCCTTCCTGCCTGCTGAGCAGCGCGAAGCCGATGCCGCCAAGGCAGGCATCGAGGGCCTCGCCGCCGACGAAGGCCTGACTGTGCTGGGATGGCGTGAGGTCCCCATCGTCGCTGACCTCGTCGGTGCCATGGCGCGTGCCTGCATGCCCTACTTCTCGCAGCCCTTCCTGGCCTCGGCTACTGGCGAGGAGTTGGACCGCAACGAGCTGGATTCCCGCGCCTGGCGGATCCGCAAGCGCGCCCAGAACAAGTACGGCGTGTACTTCCCGTCGCTGTCTTCCCGGACCATCGTCTACAAGGGCATGCTCACCACCGCCCAGTTGGAGCCGTTCTACCCTGACCTCTCGGACAAGCGGTTCAAGACCAAGCTGGCGATCGTCCACTCACGCTTCTCCACCAACACGTTCCCGTCCTGGCCGCTTGCCCAGCCGTTCCGTACCATCGCCCACAACGGTGAAATCAACACCGTCAAGGGCAACCGGAACTGGATGCGCGCCCGCCAGTCCCAGCTCGCCAACCCGCTGTTGGGGGATTCGCCCGAAGAGCTGTACCCGATCTGCACTCCCGGTGCATCCGACTCCGCGTCCTTCGACGAAGTAGCCGAACTGCTGTGGCTCTCCGGCCGCCCCATCACGCACTCGATCATGATGATGATCCCCGAGGCCTGGGAAAACCACGCCACGATGGATCCGGCACGGCGTGCGTTCTACGAGTACCACTCCCTGCTCATGGAACCGTGGGACGGCCCGGCCGCCGTGTCCTTCACCGACGGTAACCTGGTAGGCGCCACCCTGGACCGCAACGGCCTGCGCCCGGGACGCTACTGGATCACCGAAGATGGCCTGATTGTCTTCGCCTCGGAGGTCGGCGTGATCGACGTCGAAGCCTCCAAGGTGGTCAAGAAGGGCCGTGTTTCGCCGGGCAAGATGTTCCTGGTGGACACCGACGCCGGCCGGATCATCGACGACGAAGAGGTCAAGGCAGAGGTGGCTGCGGCCAACCCCTGGGCCGAGTGGGTCAAGGACAACCTGATCGACCTCAACGACCTCCCCGAGCGCGAGCATGTGGTCCACACGGCCGCGTCGGTGAACATCCGCCAGCGGACCTTCGGCTACACCACTGAAGAGCTCAAGATCCTGCTCGGCCCGATGGCCCGTACTGGTGCCGAGCCCCTGGGCGCCATGGGCTCCGATACGCCAGTGGCTGTGCTGTCCAAGCGCCCCCGCCTGCTGTTCGACTACTTTGTGCAGTCCTTCGCGCAGGTGACCAACCCGCCACTGGATGCCATCCGTGAAGAGCTGGTCACGTCGCTGACGTGTGCCATCGGCCCGAACGGCAACCTGCTGGACACCAAGCAGGTCCGCCAGCCGCAGGTTTCCTTGCCGTTCCCGGTGATCAACAACGACCAGCTCGCCAAGATCGCCAACATCGAAACGCCCGACGGCGACCGCGTGGCCATGAAGGTCCGTGGCCTTTACCGCCCCGAGGGGGGCGAGAACGCCCTGCGTGCCCGGCTCACCGAGATCTGCGAGCAGGTGTCCGGTGCGATCAACCGCGGCGTGCAGTACGTTGTGCTGTCCGACCGCGACTCGAACGCGCAGTGGGCTCCGATTCCTTCGTTGCTGCTGGTCAGTGCCGTGCACCACCACCTGCTGCGCAGTGCCAACCGCACCAAGACCGCCCTGGTGGTCGAGGCCGGCGACGTCCGCGAGACACACCACGTGGCTGTCCTGATTGGTTACGGCGCGTCCGCCGTGAACCCGTACCTTGCCATGGAATCCGTGGAACAGCTGATCACCTCCGGGGATGTTGTTGGGGTCACGCCGCAGGACGGCGTCTACAACCTGATCAAGGGCCTCGGCAAGGGCGTCCTGAAGATCATGTCCAAGATGGGCATCTCCACCGTGGCCTCCTACACCGGCGCCCAAACGTTCGAAGCCCTGGGCCTCGGACAGGAACTGGTGGACGAATTCTTTGCCGGCACGCACTCCCAGCTGGGCGGCGTGGGCCTGGACGTCATCGCCGCAGAGGTTTCCGCGCGGCACCAGATGGCCTACCCCGAAGGCGGCATCGAGCTGCCGCACCGCCCACTCCTGGGCGGCGGCGAATACCAGTGGCGCCGCGATGGCGAGCCGCACCTGTTCAACCCGGAGACGGTCTTCCGCCTGCAGCACGCCACGCGTGAGCGCCGGTACGACATCTTCAAGGCCTACACCAAGGGCGTGGATGACCAGTCCGAGAACCTGATGACTCTTCGTGGGCTCCTCAAGTTCAAGAACGACCGTCCCGCCGTGCCGTTGGAAGAGGTCGAGCCGGTCTCCAGCATCGTCAAGCGGTTCTCCACTGGCGCCATGAGCTACGGGTCCATCTCCAAGGAAGCCCACGAGACCCTTGCGATTGCCATGAACCAGCTGGGCGGCAAGTCCAACACCGGTGAAGGCGGCGAGGACGTTGACCGTCTGCTGGACCCGAAGCGCCGCTCTGCCGTCAAGCAGATCGCATCAGGCCGGTTCGGGGTCACCAGCCTTTACCTGAGCAACGCCGACGACATCCAGATCAAGATGGCGCAGGGTGCCAAGCCCGGCGAAGGCGGCCAGCTGATGGCGCAGAAGGTGTACCCCTGGGTTGCCCGGACGCGCCACTCGACTCCCGGCGTCGGACTCATTTCCCCGCCTCCGCACCACGACATCTACTCCATTGAGGACCTCGCGCAGCTCATCTACGATGCGAAGCGCGCCAACCCCTCGGCCCGTGTGCACGTCAAGCTCGTCTCCGAAGTGGGGATCGGCACGGTAGCTGCCGGTGTCACCAAAGCCAAGGCCGACGTCGTACTCGTCTCAGGCCATGACGGCGGCACGGGTGCCTCCCCGCTGAACTCGCTGAAGCATGCGGGTGTGCCGTGGGAGCTGGGTCTCGCAGAGACCCAGCAGACCCTGATGCTCAATGGCCTGCGTGACCGCGTCGTGGTGCAGGTGGACGGCCAGCTCAAGACCGGCCGCGACGTTGTTATCGCCGCCCTGCTTGGTGGCGAGGAGTTCGGTTTCGCCACGGCACCGCTGGTGGTGGAAGGCTGCATCATGATGCGCGTCTGCCACCTGGACACCTGCCCTGTGGGTGTTGCGACGCAGAACCCCGAGCTCCGTGCCCGGTTCACCGGCAAGCCCGAGTTTGTGGTCAACTTCTTCGAGTTCCTGGCCGAGGAAGTCCGTGAAATCCTCGCGGAGCTTGGTTTCCGGAGCATCGAGGAGGCGATCGGCCACGCCGAGGTGCTGGACGCCCGTGAGGCGATCAACCACTGGAAGGCCGACGGCCTGGACCTGGACCCGATCCTGCACGGACTCGAGTTCGACGACGACGCACCCCTGCGCAACCTGACCTCGCAGAACCACGAGCTGGACAAGCACTTCGACCAGCGACTGATCACGATGGCCACCGAGGCGTTGACCGACCGCAGCCCGGTGAAGATCGCCGTGGACGTCATCAATACCGACCGCTCGGTGGGCACCATGCTGGGCCACGTTGTGACCAAGACGTTCAGCACCGACCTGCTGGCCACTGACACGATCGACATCACGCTGACCGGAACCGCGGGACAGTCGCTGGGCGCCTTCCTGCCCGCCGGCATCACGTTGCGCCTGTTCGGCGATTCGAACGACTACGTGGGCAAGGGCCTGTCCGGTGGACGGATCATCGTCCGCCCGGACCGCACCAACGTGTTCAAGGCCGAAAGCAACGTCATTGCCGGCAACGTGATCGGCTACGGCGCCACCAGCGGTGAGCTGTTCCTGCGCGGCCAGGTGGGCGAACGCTTCCTGGTCCGCAACTCCGGCGCCACCGCCGTCGTTGAAGGTATCGGCGACCACGGCTGCGAGTACATGACCGGCGGCCAGACGCTGATCATCGGCCGCACGGGCCGCAATTTCGGCGCCGGCATGTCCGGTGGCACGGCCTACGTGCTGGACCTGCAGACCACCCGCGTGAACAAGGATGCCCTGCAGTCCGGCGAACTCCAGCTCATGGAGCTCGACGCCGAGGACCGCGACATCGTCCACGGCCTGCTGGTCAAGCACGTCGAGGAGACGGAGTCGCTGCACGCCCAGAGGCTGCTCGAGAACTTCGACGACACCGCTGCCCGCATTACCAAAGTCTTGCCGCGCGACTACGCGGCAGTCCTGCAAACCCGTCTCGACGCCATCGAAGAGGGCCTTGACCCCGATGGCGAAGAAGTATGGTCTCGAATCCTGGAGGTGACCGGTGGCTGATCCACGCGGATTTCTGAAAGTACGCCAGCGTGAAACCCAGCCGCGACGCCCGGTTCCGGTCCGCATCATGGACTGGAAGGAAGTTTATGAGGCCCAGGAAAAGGGTGTCCTGAAGGCACAGGCCGGCCGTTGCATGGACTGCGGCGTTCCGTTCTGCCACCAGGGCTGCCCGCTGGGCAACCTGATTCCCGAGTGGAACGACCTCACGTGGCGGGATAAGGGCGAAGAAGCGATTGAGCGCCTCCACGCCACGAATAATTTCCCCGAGTGGACCGGCCGGCTCTGCCCGGCACCCTGTGAGGCGTCCTGCGTGCTGGGGATCAACCAGCCTGCGGTGACCATCAAGCAGGTTGAAGTGTCCATCATCGACGAAGCGTTCGAAAACGGCTGGGTCAACCCGCTGCCCCCGACGCGCCTGACGGGAAAGACCGTTGCCGTCGTCGGCTCCGGCCCAGCCGGCCTTGCTGTGGCACAGCAGCTGACCCGGGTGGGACACACTGTCGCGGTGTATGAGCGCGACGACAAGATTGGCGGGCTCCTCCGGTATGGCATTCCTGACTTCAAGATGGAGAAGGAGCAGGTTGACCGCCGCATCGAGCAGATGAAGGCAGAAGGCACCCGCTTCCGCACCGGCGTCGCCGTGGGCTCCGACGTCACGTGGGAGCAGCTTCGCCGCCGTTACGACGCCGTCGTCATTGCCACCGGTGCCACCGTGCCGCGGAACCTGCCCATCCCGGGCCGCGACCTCGACGGCGTGCACTACGCCATGGACTACCTCGTGCCGGCCAACCGCGTGGTGGCGGGGGAGACCATCGAGAACCAGATCCACGCCAAGGGCAAGCACGTGGTGATCCTGGGCGGCGGCGATACCGGTGCTGACTGCCTGGGCACGGCGCACCGGCATGGCGCAGCGTCGGTGACCACCCTCGCTATCGGCAAGCAGCCGCCGTCGGAACGTGCCGGACACCAGCCCTGGCCGACCTTCCCCACATTGTTCGAAATGGCCAGCGCCCATGAGGAAGGCGGCGAACGCACCTACCTCGCCTCCACCGTGGAGTTTGTGGGCGAAAACGGCAAGCTCACCGGCGTCAAGGTCGCCGAAACTGAATTCGTTGACGGGAAGCGGCTGCCCAAGGCCGGCACCGAACGGATCATCCCGGCCGACCTGGTGTTCCTGTCCCTGGGCTTCACCGGCGCCGAGCCGGCAGGAATCAGCGAGCAGGTCAACGCTGAATTCGACGGTCGCGGCAACGTGTCCCGCGACGGTTACTACATGACCAACACCGAGGGCATCTTCGTGGCCGGAGACGCCGGCCGTGGGCAGTCACTCATTGTGTGGGCCATCGCCGAGGGCCGGGCCTGTGCGGCCGCCGTGGACAAGTTCCTTATGGGCAGCACCATCCTGCCCGCTCCGGTGGCTCCGACGGACCGTGCCATCGCGGTTCTCTGACACCCGTTCCGTTCGCCACGGGTTCACCTCCGCAACAACTTAATCCATGCAGCAAACTACTAGGGTAGGTATATGAGACGCGCAAAAATTGTGGCCACCTTCGGCCCGGCCATCGCAAGCTACGAGAACACCCTTGCGGTACTCGAAGCCGGCGTTGACGTAGCCCGGATGAACATGAGCCACGGCGATTACTCCGTGCATGACAACACCTATGAGAACGTCCGCAAGGCAGCGGCCGACCTGAGCAAGCCGGTGGCTATCATGGCCGACCTGCAGGGTCCGAAGATCCGCCTCGGCCGCTTTGTGGACGGTCCCCACGCCCTCGCCGAGGGTGACACCTTCACTATCACCACTGAAGATGTTCCTGGCACGAAGGACATCTGCTCCACCACGCTGAAGAGCCTCACCGAAGACGTCAACGTGGGCGATGCCCTGCTGATCGACGACGGCAAGGTAGCGCTGCGCGCCATTGAGGTCGACGACGTCAAGGTCGTCGCCACCGTGACCGTGGGCGGTATGGTGTCCAACAACAAGGGCATCAACCTGCCCGGCGTCGCCGTCAACGTTCCGGCGTTGAGTGAGAAGGACGAGGACGACCTCCGCTGGGCCATGCGCCGCGGCGTCGACCTGGTTGCCCTCTCGTTCGTCCGCGACGCGTCCGACATTGTCCGCGTGCACGAGATCATGGACGAAGAGGGCCGCCGTGTGCCGGTCATCGCCAAGATCGAGAAGCCGCAGGCCGTGGACCAGCTCCACGAGATCATCGACGCGTTCGACGCGATCATGGTGGCCCGAGGCGACCTCGGCGTGGAGCTTCCGCTGGAGGAAGTGCCGATCGTTCAGAAGCGCGCTATTGAGCTGGCACGCCGCTGGGCCAAGCCGGTCATCGTGGCGACGCAGGTTCTCGAATCCATGATCGACAACCCGCGCCCCACCCGTGCAGAGGCCTCTGACTGCGCCAACGCCGTGCTCGACGGTGCAGACGCCGTTATGCTTTCCGGCGAGACCAGCGTGGGCAAGTACCCGATCGAAACCGTCAAGGTTATGGCCCGGATCATCGAATCCACCGAGGTCCACGGCCTTGAGCGCGTCCCCCCGCTGGGCACCAAGCCCAAGACCCGTGGCGGCGCCATCACCCGTGCCGCCGTCGAAATCGCCGACCAGCTGGAAGCGAAGTACATCTGTACTTTCACCCAGTCCGGCGATTCCGCACGCCGGCTGTCCCGCCTGCGTCCCATCAAGCCGGTCTTCGCGTTCACCCCGGTGGAGCACGTGTGGAACCAGCTGGCGCTGACCTGGGGCATCCAGCCGGTGCTGGTACCCATGGTGGGCCACACTGACGAGATGACCGCCCAGGTTGACCGCAGCCTGCTGGAAATGGAATTGGTGGACGACGGCGACCTCGTGGTCATCGCTGCCGGTTCCCCTCCCGGAAAGGCTGGCTCCACCAACTCGCTGAAGGTCCACAAGGTGGGCGACCTCGCCGACACCACTGGTCCGGGCGAGGCAGCCGGGAACAAGGAAAAGCTCGGCCCGTGGCCGGAAAAGAAGAAGAAGTCCTAGGCTTCTAGGTAGAACAAAAGGGGAGGATCCTCGCCGGCCGGCGGGGATCCTCCCTTTTTTCGTTGGCCCTCTTTGGCGGTGCGGCCAACGAAAGGACCCCTGCCGGTTGGCAGGGGTCCTTTTCTTGGCTAGGTGCTAGTTGACCTGGTTGATGATGGTCTCGGCAACCTCGCGCATGCTGAGACGGCGGTCCATGGAGGTCTTCTGGATCCAGCGGAAGGCTTCCGGTTCAGTGAGGCCCATTTTGGTGGTCAGCAGGCTCTTGGCGCGCTCTACGAGCTTGCGGGTGGCGAACTGCTCCTGGAGGTCAGAGACCTCACTTTCGAGGGCCTTGATCTCCTCGTGACGGGAGAGTGCGATCTCCAGTGCCGGGATGAGGTCCGCCGGGGTGAACGGCTTGACCACGTAAGCCATGGCGCCGGCGTCGCGGGCCCGCTCCACGAGTTCCTTCTGGCTGAACGCGGTCAGCAGCACAACAGGGGCGATGCGGGCCTTGACGATCTTCTCGGCTGCCGAGATGCCGTCCATCACCGGCATCTTGACGTCCATCAGGACGAGGTCCGGCTTCAGTTCCTCTGCGAGCTGTACGGCCTTCTCGCCGTTGTCCGCCTCGCCTACAACCTCATAGCCCTCACCGCGCAGGATCTCGATTATGTCGAGGCGGATGAGGGTTTCATCTTCAGCCACAATGACGCGGCGCGCCGGCTGGGACGTGGGGTTTGACTCCGTCTGTTCAGTCACGGGATCTCCTTGGAAAGGTACGGCGGGAACATCACTATCTTAGGTGCGCCCGCGGCCGTACTTTGATCTGCATGGTCGTTTGCGGCGTCGGCGGCGCGATTCTGGAATTCAGCCTATCTGCATGTAGAGTAATTCCGCGTACGTGAAGTGATCGCGTTGCTCACAATCAGCTGTGGGCGTACCCTGTTGCTTCATGTATTCCGCGCCCGAGTGGCGGAATTGGCAGACGCGCCGCACTCAAAATGCGGTATCGAAAGGTGTGTGGGTTCGAGTCCCACCTCGGGCACGGTGTTTCCGCAGGTCAAAGGCTTGTTGAGCGGTTGGGTGTGTACAAAACCGCCAAAAGTGTGTACACGAGCGTACCGTTTTGTCTGTGGCAAGCATCAGTACACGCACTAAAAAGGACGGTTCCAAGTCCTATATGGTGCGCTGGCGGGATCCGAAAACTCGGTCCAACCAGGGGCTCACCGTTGGCACCCTTATTGAAGCGGAGACGCTCAAGCGGTTGCTGGACGCCAACGGCCAGTCCTTCGAAATCGCGCAGCACGCCATCCTCACCAACGAGAAGCGTACACCGACCGTTGCCGAAGTCATCCAGGAGCACATCGACCTGCTGATCCGCCCATCCAGCGGAACCACCAAGACTTACCAGACCATGCTGGACCTGCATGTCCGGAACGTCATTGGCCACGTCCCCGTGGACAGGCTCGATTACCGTCTGATCGCCCACTGGGTGAAGTCGATGATGGCGAAGGGCAAGGCGCCGAAGACCATCCATAACGTGCACGGCCTCATTTCGGCCGCTATGAACACTGCAGAGATGCTTGGATACATTGCGAGGAACCCTTGCCGCGGGGTTCAGCTTCCCGGTATTGAAAAGGCCGAGGATGAGGCCATGTTCCTCACCCATGCGGAGTTCAGCCTCATCATGGAAGGAATGGGGGAGCGGTACAAGGCCTTCACCAACTTCCTGGTCATGACGGGTACCCGCTTCGGGGAGGCCACCGCCCTTACCGTGGCCGACGTCGACCTGCTCTCCAAACCGCCAACTGCACGGATCAACAAGGCCTGGAAACGGGACGGCCAGAACCAGTTCTACATTGGGGCGACGAAGACAGGTGCCGGCAAGCGAACCATAGGGTTGAACCCTGCGCTTGTGGAATTGCTGATCCCGTTGGTAGCGAGCAGGCCCGGGAAGGAACTTGTGTTCACGACGCCCAAGGGTGAGCGCATCATCCACAAGCTCTACTGGCACCACTACTGGGTGCCTGCCGTTCGCACCGCCCAGGCAATCGGCCTGACCAAAAACCCCCGCATCCACGACCTCCGCCACACCCACGCGTCCTGGCTGATCCAGGACGGGGTGCCCTTGTTCACCATTTCGCGCCGGCTCGGGCACGCCTCTACCAGGACTACAGAGCAGGTGTACGGGCACTTGATGCCCGAGGCCCTGCAGGCTGGTGCTGACGCGACTGAGCGGTCGATAACGGCCTTTCTCCGCTGACTACGTCTACAGTGCGTCGGCGTGGATGCACAGGGCGAGGCATTGCTCCATCAGGCCTTCGGTCATGTCGGGAAATCCTCCGGAGTGCATGAATCTGAGAAACCTGCACCATTCCTTGGGAGTTGCCGTGGACATCGAATTCTTTGAGCCCGCAGAAGCCGCGGCGCTGATGCGCTGCACAGAGTCCTGGTTGCGTGATGGCGCAACCAGTGGACGCTTCCCTCACGCTTGCTGGGGAAAGGGCAAGATCATCTTCACCTCGGAACACATCCTGGAAATCGCCAGGTTGAGTGAGATCCTCCCCGGCAGCACTGGTTCCTCGCTCTCCGGCACAGGGCCTGTGACGAAGGAAAGGCTCATCGGGACTCGGACCAAAGTCAGACTGGCTACGGCGCGTTGAGTAAGCGTGACGTTTCCCGTGAGGGCGATGGTTCGAACAGTTGAGGCAACCAGTGCACCCGTAGCGGACTCCTCAGAGTACTAATGGCGCGGACGTGTGGCAGGCACCACGGACCCGGTTACCTGCGGCAGGTGGTGGTCAAAGCTAGCGTTGAACAACGACCTGTAACCAGAAGGACCATGAAGACCATCTGTTCTCCCGCCAAAGCCCTGACCGCGATGACCGCGATGATGCTGGCTGGGTCATTAGCAGGTTGTGACGCCGCATCTAACGCTTCCGAACTCATCAAGGCTGCTCCAGACGTCGCCGCCGACGCGCCGGCCCCTGCCGGTGACGCCGCCAAGGCCCTTGTACAGCTGGAGAGCGTTCCGGTGAAGGGTCGCGCCCCGAAGACCGGCTACACCCGGGATGAGTTTGGACCGGCTTGGGCCGATACGGACCGCAACGGCTGCGATACCCGCAACGACATCCTTGCCCGCGACCGGACGAACGAAACGTTCAAGCAAGGCACCAATATCTGCGTGGTCATGACAGGAACCTTGGCCGATAGGTACACCGGCACCACAATTACCTTCACGCGCGGCCAGGACACCAGCTCCGATGTCCAGATCGACCACATCGTGGCCCTCAGTGACGCCTGGCAGAAGGGTGCGCAGCAGCTCAGCGACGATCAACGCAAGGATCTCGCCAACGACCCTCTGAACCTCATGGCTGCCGACGGCCTCACCAACGGCGCTAAAGGCGACAAAGATGCCGCTACATGGCTCCCGCCGAATAAAGCGTTCCGGTGCGAGTACGTCACCCGTCAAACTGCCGTCAAGACCAAATACCGGCTCTGGGTTACGCAAGCCGAGCACGACGCCATCGCCGGCCTTCTTGAAGGCTGCAAATAAGTGCCATCGACGGGGACGTAGCCTTTAGGCGGGGCGCCGATAGCAGTGGTACAAACATTTGATGGCGCTGAAGCGACACGTACAGAAAAGCGTGTACGTGGAGGACGTGGCCGGCTTGTTCAGTCAACGAAACATCTGGGTGTCGAGGTGTACCCGCCAAGGACAAGGCCTCTTCGATCCTGCGCCAGAAGTCTGAACCCGCACAGCACATGGAATAACGCCATCGGTCACCGGGGACCGTGACCGAAAACACCGTGTCACCGGTTTCGGAGATGTGATGGCAAACAATGTGTGGCGTCGCTTGTAAGGAAGGAGATGAGCATGTTTGTCGCGAGGGCTTTTAGTCCTAGTGCTGCGGTCCCTGGACTGAGACGGGCTGGCTCCTTCGTCTGCGGTAGGTGCTATCGGTCGCCGACTGGGTCTTGGCAAGTTGGCCGCCGCATCAGCCCCGTGAAGTGCTTCAAATTTTGCGGCCGACGCCTGCCACTCAGCCTGTTCACAAGCGAGGTTCGCGGCCGTGTTGGATGGACGAGCATGAATAACCGCCATGATGTAATCAACTCCGACAGAGGGAGGAAGTTATGGCGCTCAAAGGCCACGGATTCGAAGTAGTGGGAATAAGTCTCTTCGGGCCGCAGCCCTTGGACTCGGTTCACTTGGACCTCCATGACAAACTAACGGTCCTCTATGGACTGAACGGCAGCGGCAAGACCTCCATTCTTCGTGAGGCAGAAGCTGTCCTCCAAGGCATCGGTCCCACGGAAGTTGGTGGCGCTGCCTCCAGGCGGTCATGCCTACACGTCCGACTCACCCGATTGGACGAGCGCGGTCGCGGCCTTGCTATGTCTCCTTTCGAACGTGCCCTTCTCGATTCTGTCGGCGGGTCGGAATTCGATCCCGGGCGACTGTCCGAAAATTGGGATCGCCGCGAAGCATGGCACATGCTGACGAATGACTTTCTGGGTCAATCGTCCGACTTGCACTCTGACTGGATATGGGACGTACCCCTCCTGGCCCAGCAGACGAGCATTGATCTTTCTCTGGTTCCAAGTGGCACTCTTGCAAGCCCGGCATGGCAGACCTACTTGAGTGCACAGTTGAGCGCGGAACAATGGGCATCGCTGCGTGTGTACAACGAAAAATTTCGAGATGCAATGAGTGCCATGCTGGCGGATCCTGACGTCAAGCATCTAGATCAGATGAGAGGCTTGCGCTCTCCGCTGATCGATTTCGAGGAAACCTTTTGGAACCGCCCCGTCGAAGATGAAGGCCAACTGGAGAGAGACTACCTGTCTCACTGGCCACAGCACTTTTCAATACCGGTGGCGCCGCTTGGCGAGGTGCTAGATGCGCCTGTTCACGTCATTTCTGACAGAGGAACCATTGCCAGCGTCACTGACACCACCAATCGCAAGCTGGTCCAGCTTGCTGAGCAGCACGGCGAGTTGATCGAGATAGCGGACGCTACGACAACAGTTATGAACCCAAGCTTTACGGCGGGTGTGGCGCAACTTGAAAGAGACGCGAACCTGTTTTTGGAGATGACCGGGCCGCACTTCTTTACCTTGGCCCTGGAGCTGAAGTCGCCTAGTGAGTGGTTTGTCGGGGAGGTGCCGGAGTGGACAGCAACGGTGGAGGGCCGAGGCATCTCGATTGGCCGATTGTCGAGCGCTGAACTGCGCTGGGCCCTGGCATCCTTGCAGTGGGCACTGTCCGGGCTTGACGAAAGTCGACCGCAGATCCTCATTATTGATGAGCCGGAGCGGGGGCTTCATCGGATGCGAGAGCGAGAACTTCCTCATATGCTCAACGCCCTTCGTAACAATTCGACGACACTGATGGTTTTAGCAGCCTCGCACGCGCCGGCATTCCTGGACGTGAGAGTGGACGCAGCCCTTCATCATGTGTCTCGCTTACGCGGCTATCCGACCGTTCTTCGCAACGTTGATTTGGGGACAACGTCTCTAACTTCTGAGACCGCTACTAACCTTGGTCTTACCCCCAGCGACCTGCTCCAGTTGACTCGCGTTTTTGTATTGGTGGAAGGTGTGCACGACGAGATCGTGCTCAGCAGACTGATTGGCGAAGACCTTCGTAGGGCAGGTGGTCGAATTTTGCCCATCAATGGGGCAGCCCACGCCCGATCGATCGCCGATGCACGGATCCTGTTCGATGCCACTGATGCCACTGTTGTTTTCGTCATCGATAACGTCAATGGCCCCAAGGCCCTGGAGATTTGGGACAGCGCCACGGGGCTTTATCTCGAGGGAAGGCACAAGCAAGCAAGGGCAGCACTGGCTGAGCTGCTGAGTCAAGGCTCTGGAGGAGAGCTGGTCTGGCTTCACGCGCTGGGGGAGAGAGCCATTGATGCCCGGGTCTTGCACCGAATTCACCCCATTGGCCTATCCAAGCGTGACATACTCTGCTATTTGCCCCCTTCTTGCTTTCTTTCTGGTGAAGCGACGTGGACTCAGCTCGAGGCTGACTTCGATAAGGCTCGTGCCGCGGGCGTTACAAAGGATGACTTCAAGTCATGGTTGCGTAAGGCTCGAGGCGGATCGTTCAGTCGTGAGGACGTCCATAGGGCGGCGGAGGCAGCGGATGAGATACCCGCTGAGTTCGTGGATCTGGCGTTAAAGGTCCAGGAACTGGCCTTGATTGGGGCGCGCGACAAGCTATGGGACCCGAAAACAGGCGACTAGCGAAATATTGCGGCTAACGCCCGGGGTTTGGCCGTATGCGCGCTGCCCCAGCATTGGTTACCGCGTAAGGTGCCACACGGCTGTGCCACGTGTAGTAGTCGGCGGTGACGTGAGCGCAGGATTAGCCGTGCCGCCACCACCACTCCGGGCGCGCCGGGAAGCCACCGGAGGTTGCATCGCGGCGCGCCCCGAATTGAGTCTTCACGAGGCCCGCATAGACTGACTTGGCGTCGAACCATGGGTCCAAAAACCGGAGCTGACGCTGACAATACGAATTTAGAGGAACGGAACACCTTGACGCTCTCGACGACCGAGCCTGGACACCTCATCCGCAACGGTGACGGCACCGTTGCCGGGGCTTGGGGAGGGTTCAACCCGGGCAAGATGGATGAGTGGGCGCCGGTCTTGCCTACAGTCGAGGAAGCCGCCCAGGCTGACTAGCCTTCCGCCAGCACACCGAAGACCCGCCACCAGACCTGAATCCCGTGACGGGTCTTCTTTCGCGCACCCGTGCCGGCCGGCAGTAGTGCTCAATAAGTTCTCGATGGGCCAGCCCTCACGCTATCCAGCGTGGAAGCTTCCGAGACCCGCTCCACTGTACAAGGAGTCGTCAGAAAGCCTGGCTCAGCGGCCACCCCTCAATAGCGCTTCCCTAGCCGCGGTGAAGATCGGTTCTGACACCAGTCGCACTCCTCCTTCGGGGTCCCGTGAATGCGGCACCGCGTGCGAGTAGCGGGCGCGGCGGCCACACGCTTTGGGACAATCGGGGCTGGCGGCTGGGACACAGGCTTTGGGACGACCGGAGCCGCCGGCGGGGATGCTACAGCCGGGCTACCAAGGACCGACCACTTCTCGGATCGTATGCACGAGATGAAGAACTGCCCCATCGTGCTGTCGCAGGATGGGCAGACGAACGCGCTGTAGAGCCTGCCGCTGGCCTTGGTGCGGCGCTTTTCGATGACTGCTTTCGGGACGTCAGGCCTGGCAGCGCTGATCCAGGCGTCGACCGCACGGTGAACCTCGGGGTGGTTTTCGAACCGCTTCTGGTCGACCTCGGACTTGACCTGCAGCCTGGGCATCCCGCCGCCCCAGGCCCAAGTGCGCGCGTCCCAGACCAGCATTGGTTCTTCACAGTCCCAGCAGCATGTGATGCTGCCCCAGACGTATGTGTCTGAATGGGTCCGTACAGTGTGTTGACCGAAGGCCGAGTCAGGCGCGGCGGAGAGGTCGTTCATCGCCTCGATCGCCTGCTTGATCGCTTCCTGCTTCCTGCGCTCAGCCTCTGCTGCAGCGGCCACCGCCTCTGCCGCCGCTCTTTGGGCCTCTGCCTGGGCACGCGGGCTGCCGTGGATCCAGGACGGGCCCTTCTGGAGCAAGGCCTCGACGAAGGCGCCTACACTGTCGCCGGCCATGCCGAAGTTTTGGACGGCTGGCAGGGCGAGCAGCTCGGATGGGTCATCCGGCACCTCAGCCGTTTTACCAAAGCCCGTAACTACAACGGGGACCTTTGTCTCGTGGTACTCCAGTTGCCGGGGGATGAGCCAAATGGGGAACGCTCCGCTGTCGAAGTAGAGCTGGGATCTCGCGAAGTATTTCTCGGGTGTCTGGGATGACAGCTGCACTTCGAATGCGACCCGCCTAGTGAAGTCATCGGACTCTGCCAAGACGTCGATGATCCACTCCCGGGACGGGTGAGGGTGCTCGACGATCGCGTGCCAGCCTGGCACCCGGTCGATGCAAAGCTTCAAAGCTTCCTTCATGGCCAGGTGCTGAGGTGATTCCCCGCCGTGGTCGACCCTGCAGCCGGCCTTTTTATAGTGCGCGAAGTAGCGGGTGACCGGTCCTCGGGTCTTGGCTATAGCACGGACATTGCAGACCGGCATGACCATACGCTTGCGGTCCTCGGATTTCTGAAGCTCCGCCCAGGTCTCAGCGGTGTACGTTGAAGCGTCGGCTCGGCTCCCGTCGAGCATGGCGGTCAGCAGCATGGTCCCCCGTTTCACCCGCCAGCAGCAGCTGGCCCTGCAGGTGATTTCACCACACGCCCCCACCTGTACGGCAACAGACAGTATAGGTGACTCTCCGAAACGCCAACGCTTTCTGCTGGGCCGGCGGTGCTCATGCTGCCGTCCCGATCCACCGCGATGGCATATGGCGGCAGCAGTGAACGTGGGCGGACGCACAGTGTGTTCGGCGTTAGGGGTTTTTGACTCGGACCTTTGCCCCTTCCCGAATCCTCACGAATACGCCACGACGAACAGAGGACACTTGCGCCCAACTGCTGTAGAACTAACTAATGGAGCAGCCAGACAGACCATTAGTCACACACCTACCGCGGGTGGCGGTTCTGGTTGACTGCGACAACGTCAGCTACCGTCGTGGGCATGCCATCCTCGCTGAAGCGCAAACGCACGGGGTGCTTGGGGTAAAGCGGGGGTACGGGGACTGGGGTAGCCCAAACTTGGGTGGCTGGCGGCAGCGGCTAACTGACCTTGCGCTGCAGCCCATACTGCAGATCGCCTATGTGCCGGGCAAGGGCGCGACGGACACGGCGCTGATCATCGACGCCATGGATTTGTTGTACTCCGGGACAGTTGATACTTTCTGCCTCGTCGCGTCAGACAGCGACTACACGCGTCTAGCTATCAGGCTCCGCGAGGCTGGCAAGCGCGTGATTGGTATTGGTGAGAAGAAGACACCATCGGCTTTCAGTAACGCTTGTGACCGCTTCACGTTTTTGGAGCTCCTCGAGGACGAACCGATCTCGGCCCTCGACGAGGAGGAATCGATAGAGGCCGGAACCTTCCAGCCGCTTCCAGTCGGTGACGAGTCGTCCGCGCAAGGTCCCGGAGCCTCCGAGGCTGGCGACTTGCCCGATCTTCACGCGATGCTTCGGGCGGCAGTCACCAGCAAAGTCGAGGATGACGGGTGGTCCCTGCTGTCCAACGTCGGATGGTTTCTGGTCGCTAACTACCCGGCCTTCGACTCACGAAACTACGGCTTTCCACGGCTTGGGCAGCTCGTCAGGTCGTTAAATTACCTGGACATCCAGGAAGAACCAAGGGCGAATGGCAGCTCTCGACTGAAAGTGCGTCTGCGTTAATGAGCCGCAGCACGAAGATCCCTTCCGGTGCAGAACGCCCGCACCCAAGGTAGGGCTTGTCGAAGCAGCATGCGTGTCGGCCGGCTAGATCCCGGCGGCCCTTGTCTCCTTCGGTGAGAGCCAATTTCACTTGCTCAGGACGACCGCCGGCCGGTGGCGGTCCCGGCCAGAGACTAATGCCGAGCCGGAGTTTCTGCCTTTCGACGCTCGGCCTCCGTCGTTATGGACCGGTAGATCGTGGCCTCGCTGACGCCCACAGCCCTTGCCACCTCTTAAACCGTCATCTGTCTGGAATCGTACAGTTCCTGAGCCCTCTGCGTGGCCTTGGGGGATAGGGCCTTGGGCCGACCGCCCTTCCGTCCGCGGGCCCGCCCGGCTAGGGCACTGCGGGTCCGCTCCGATACCTGGCTCAGCTCGAACTGCGCCAGCGCACTAAGCAAATGCAGTGTGAGCGTGCCTTGGGGCGTTGATGTGTCGATCGCCTGCTCAAGTACTCGCAGAGTCACGCCCTTTTCCTGCAGGGACTCGGCTACTTCAAGCAGGTGTTTGATGCTCCGCCCCATTCGGTCCAGGCGGGTGATGGCCAAGGTATCGCCCGGCCGGAGTGCCTTTCTACACGCGTCCCACTCGGGCCGTGATGCGGCCGACCCAGTCATGACGTCCGCGTAGATGACCTCGCAGCCGGCGGCACGCAGATGGGCTTCCTGCGCCTGCAGCGACTGACTCGCCGTGCTGACTCTCGCGTAGCCTATGGTCACCATTCGTGCCTGCCCCTCACATTGGATCTCGACGTGCGTCTCGCAAAACACAACCCCAAGTGAGGGATAGATTCTGCCACAGTTCTGAGAGTACTTGGGGGGTCTGACAGGGGGACTGGAAGGGGCTCGCGGAAAGGATCGTGATTGTGAGAGTTCCTAGATGCACAAGGGAGCGGGAACCAGCGAATACCCATTGTCCACTTCCTGTGCAATGGGTTACCGTAAGAACGTAGCAATCAGAAAGAATCGAAGAGGTGGAGGAATTATGTCTACTAAATGGGTTTTGCTTCCGGTGCCGGAAGAGGACTACGCGGAGCTGAAGCAAATAGTCGAGCACCGACAGCATCAGCGAGGTGAGGTGTCCCACCCCTCACTGGAGGAACTGCGCAGGGACGAACTGGTAGTCGACACGATCAAGCGCGCCGCCTTTGGCAAACACAAGGTTTGGCCGGTCTCTGCGCTCGAACGCTTGGCCAAGGAGTCGACCCTCACCACGCAGCGTTTCGCAAGGGCTATGGACCTGTGCGCGCAGACTCCGGGTAAGGTGTTCTCGACCGAGGACATGTCAGCAAGATTGGGCATCTCAGTAAATGAATGGCGCGACGCGTGCCGCAAACTCGGCGTCCACCTCGAGAAGCACTATCCGGAGGTGCCGCTGGTGGAGCATGGGCGCTGGGCCGGGAAGCCCATGGGGCCGCTAATGGCTATCTCCGGCCGTCACCTGAAGAAGCGGGACCAGCTGTACGTCGGTATCACGGCAGAACAGGCTGAGCGCTGGAACAGCCTCCGCTAGGCCCCTGATTCCGATTAGCGCACGCGGCTGGCTTCCCTTTTTGGTCGGACAGACCCACCGACAACGCAGCAGGTATAAGCCCCTTCCTGTTCGTCATCAATCAACTTCAGCACGAGCTCTTTGATGCGGGTCACATTGTGGTTGTACTCCTGCCCCTCGCCATACGGATCGTGATTTTGAGAGAAACCCGGGAGCTGGAAAAAGTCTCAATGCGGGTGTCCGGCGGGGCCTAATAAAGTGCCCGCGTACTCGGGTCGCAGACTGTCGCCCGGGGGAGGCGCTCGTACCATATTGCGCGACGTCAAAACGATGGGGGCAAGATGTTCAATCATGACGCGGACTATCCGATTGGAGAAGGATCAGGAGTCTAAGCCCCAAAGATGTATCGCTGCGAAATCCCTCTTTGCTCGCCAAAAAACCATGCGATCCTTGGCATCATCCCCAAAAAAACTTGCAGTTAGGCTGCCTCGCGACAGGTTACGTCTTAGCAGTTCCGGCATTTACCTTGCTGGGTATTCCCACTCCCAACCACTAGAAACCATTCCTGCCCCGTCGTAGGCAATGGTGCCGGTTGGCGTAGTGACTTCAAGGATCACGATGCCTGAGGCCTTCTCGCCTTTGCCTAAACTGCTTGGAAGCAATCGAGTAGTGTCTGCCACGCAGTTTTGGCTGGCGATTGTGTCTACCTGGTTCATCCTGGTGCCTGTCGGCGTATAACCCTTCCAGTGGTACGCGGAAAAGCTTGTCATCTCCGGGACGCCGTTGACGCTGACAGCGCCTTTGAAGTCAGCGGTCGTTTCCACGTCCAGCGCAACAGCTAGGGCAATGCCGACAGGCTGCTGTGCGTACGGGGCGTCACAAGTGATTGGTTCAATGGATGTGACTTTGAACCTGAGGGTGGAGGAGTCGATTGTGCTGCCACCGGCCGCGGCTACTTCACCAATTTTCTTAGGAAGATTGCCCCTGGCATTTCTAGCTGGACCCGTCGAGGTCGGGGATGGGGTGGAACTCGGGGAAGGGCCCGCAGTACTTGCCGTTTGAGAATTTGTTGTTGTACTGCCGGCTTCGGAGGAGGCGGGTGCGCCGCAAGCGGCGAGCAAAAGCCCCGAAGCCATCAGGAGCATAGTACCGAGTTTGAAATTCACTAATCCCCCATAAGGTCGGGCAAACAATGTCTTTAGAATATGGCCCATTTGGATGTACATGGGTAGCCGGAGAAATATGACTCTTCGCCCTGTTGCTCCGCTTTCCTACTCAGAGTTCCGTCAGGACAGCACCCCTCCGCCAACGAAGGTGCTGCTCGCCATGTTTTGGCCGCGCTTTGCGGCTTCAATCCAACCCATGAGCCGTTCAGGAACCTCGTCCGCTGGTTCCAGGCTAAGAATGGTCTGACCAGATGTCCCTGATGTCAGTGTTGCTGCGCCTCGCGAGTGTGCTGCTTGGTTAGGATCTTCGGATGGCTAAACGCACTGTGATTGAACTGATTGATGACCTCGATGGATCCGAGGCGACCGAAACTGTCCGTTTTGCACTGGACGGCACCGAATACGAGATTGACCTCATAGAGCAGAACGCAGAAGCGCTCCGGGGCGAACCAAATCGCTTCCTGGAAGCAGCCCGCAAGGAGAATGCCCGCAAGGGCTCAGTTCGCCGCCTCGCGCCGGCGGCAGACACCAAGGCAGTCCGGGCTTGGGCGGGTGCAAACGGTATCGAACTGAATCCCCGCGGCCGCATCAGAGAGGACGTCATGCAGCAATATCTGGCTTCCCTGAGCTAGGGCCCCCTATTTGAGCTACTCCTGGAGCCTCTCCCGTAACAATGGCTGCTGGAGTCCATCAGCGACGACTGAGTAGCCTGACGGCATGAGAGAAGACGTGCCGGGCAACCCGCTGGGAACGTGCTATGGCTGGACCCGTACACGGAGACCACCTACCTGGAGAGCCTGGCCGAGATCTGCCTGATCGAGCTGCTCGTCCGCGAGGACGTCTCAACACCTCGCCCGAAAAGCCCCGGCTGGACACCTCGTCCAACCGGGGTCTTCTTATACCCCGGCGACTGCCCCAGCGCAAGGTGGCGAGCTACCTGCGTCGGCCGCCATAACGCGGGGGAATTTTGGGGTGGCTGTCCCCCTATGCAAGGGTGTCCTCCGGAAATAGCCTTTCCCCACCATGTTCGGGCTGGGCGGAGCCTACAAGATGATTATTGAGGAGACGCAATGGGCCTGTTTGGGAAGAAGAAAGAGCAACTCCCGCCGGAGGTAGAAAGGCAGGATTTCGCCGACGCTATCTCGGGGGCTCCTAGCGATGAGATGAAGTACCTGAATTATGGCCGGGATGAACTGGCCTACCTCGAAGACTACTTTGGGGAGAATATCCCTAATGACGAAACGGTCCTCGCTATCGCCTCAAGCTGCTACCCGACTGCCCGCGTTTCCTTCGGAATTATCGCAACTACCTCGAAGCGGATTATTGCGGCGATCGGCAGTGAGCATAAGAATGGGCAGCTTGTCGGGAACCCCAGGCTGTACGAGTTCCCGATTGCTCACGTGTCCGTCGAGACACAGCCCTGGGGCACGGGGGGATATTTGGCTACCTTCGAGGTAACACGCCAGAGTCCAATCCAGCTGCAGGTGGCCAATGACATGGGGTGGGGGCGCCGCTTCTTTGACACCGTGAATCGGCAGATAACGGCGACCCTATAGGCGCAGTCAGCTACGCCCGGTCATCAGACCGCGGCGGACGAGCCGTGTTCGCGCCGTCTCCCAGTGCCGGCCGACGGCGGCCGCCAATGCCTCACGGCTGGCACCGCGCAGGTACCAGCGGCCCAGCAGGACTCCGTCCTCGTCGTCATCGCGCATAAGGGCGGCGCCGGCCGCCGGGATCTCTACCGCGGACACGGCGGGGCGCTTCGCGCGGTGCAGGACCTCACGAGGGTCCTCCTTGGCCGCCGGGTCGGCGTACACGCCGGACGTGCAATATGCCTGTGACAGATTCGGGGATGTTGCAGCCCGGCCGGTGCCATGGGATCAGGTACTCAAACCTTGGTCAGCTGGCTGAGTCGTGGAGTTGCGTCACTAAGCAAGCTCATGCCCTGCCTACACTCAAGTCTGCTCCCCACGTCGGTTTGGTAGCGAGAGTTGTGCGCGGTCGATTGCCGTTCGTCCACAACTTGGGCGGAGAAAACGACCGTGGGTTCCTTGGCATGTTTGCAGAATGGCTTGGAACCGCTTATTCCAGCTGCCTCGGTCGTTTCATCTTCTTGTTACTGGTGCGAGAAAGCCGGAACCAGGGAGGTCCCCGAGAGCCCACGGTCGCTTGAAGCACTCGCCTCCATGGAGTTGGGGTCGGAAAACATCAAGCGGTGACCAATGCCTGCCGGGACTTCCTCTGCTGCAGAAACTTCTTGTGTATGTTTCGTAGGTTTCACAGGCATCATGTTTACGCGAAAAACTGTCGCCGGCGCCACTAACGCGCCGTTCAGTAGATGGACCTGCAGCAAGTAGGGCACCACTCTGTTCGTTGGGTAGACGCTTTTCTATACGTATCCCTGATGCCGTCGCGAAGATCTGTACGCCTCTATTGAAGTCGTCGGCCGCGGTGGTCCAAGTTGGTGCCCACGCTCTGGACATGTCCAGAGCGGGGGCGTTCAATTGAAGCTGGGCCCTGGCGCCACCGGTGGCTCTATAAACAGCAGTCACACTTGCTGTCCGCTGCAAGGAGGGGGCGGTATGGACCAGCAAAAATCGCAAGAACAGGGGCCAGCTCAGGTTGCGGCCGAGGCATTCGTAGCGCTGCATCTACCGAGCCACCTGACGCTCGAGAGGCTCGTCGCAATTGTGGCTGCACGACGACGGCGTCGAATCGAGATCGAAGCCACGACGATCCTCAACGGCACTTCTGTCTGCGGTCTCTGGCTGTGTACGGATACCCGGGAAATCATTCTGCACGCCGTCACTGACTCAGCACTCCACAGGCAGCAGTTCATCCTTCATGAACTTGGGCATATGATCCTGCGCCACGATGAGTTGGGAATTTCCTCCGACTATGCAGCAAGCCTCTTCCCGAATCTTGACGGAGAGATGGTGTCACGAGCTTTGGCACGGAGCAGCTTCGTCGACGACCTGGAGGCCGCAGCTGAGACTCTCGCAGATCTTCTGGCCGCCGCTATCCGCGACAGCACCCTGGAGCCTAAATCCTTTGAGCAGGTCTTCGGGTGATCCAGGCAGTCACGGCTGCGGTCATCTGGGGCCTCGTTCTGTGCTTGCTGCCCGGCGCGCGCACGAGGAAAGACCACAGCATCCTCGTTGCCGCCGTTGCGATTGCAGCCGCGCTCACCTTGAATGTCGATCCAATATATGTCGCCGGTGATCGAGCCCTCGGCGGCCGTAACATCCTGGATCTTCTCGCGAACATCTTGATGGTCGTGGGAATCTACTTCCTTTCCCAGGCGATCCTCCGGGCCGCAGAGCTCACCGACGCACCTGTGCACAGAGACCGTCGCGGCATCCTAATTTTGGGTCTAGTCTCCGTGGGGCTGGTCCTTGCATTCCTCCGCATCGAAGCACCAGTATCCTCAACGAAATTCATGTTGGATTACGGGGACCAGCCGGCTGCCGCACTCTATTCCGCCATCCAGTTTGTCTATGTCGGGGTGGTAGTAGGCGTCACCGGATACGTGTGCTTTCGATTCCGACGGCGGATGGCCGCTTCCTACTTTCGGGTCGCCTTCAACCTCATCGGCATTGGCTGCTTCCTGGCTGTCGTCGTAGTGTTCTCAGTGTTGGGAATGGACCTAGCCCATCTTCTCGGAGACCTCTCTACCATGCAGCAGTTGGCGGCGATCTACGACGCCAGTTTTGTCGGGGCGATGTTGTTCCTGTGTGCTGGACTGGCCCTGCCACCAGTAGCGCGCCAGATCGTTCAACGAACGCAACAGAGGACTCAAGCTGGCTTACTCGAAGACCTCACGTCCACTTGGGAAAAAGCGACAGCTACCCGCAAGGATGGACGCCTGGCGACGCCCGCTGGAGTCATCGAGCGGGGAGACCCAGAGACGCGGAGGCTTCATCGGATGCTCGTTGAGATCGAGGATGCACTCCTGATGGATCCCGCTGCTGCTAAGTTGCTGGATGAAGCTGATTTCCAAACATTGACTCGAACAGAGAATTATCTAGCTTCCCATAGGGACACGCAGGGTGGTCGAGTTGGCATGGCGCGATGGGGGAGGGGGAAGAGCCCAAGTGGCAAATGATGCCGTAGAACCCTCGGAGTCGCCGCAGGCCAGGCTCGCTCGCAAGATCAATCTCTTGCTGGATTTGTACGAGTCCCGAGGAACAGGGCCCTTGTCCTACAGGGAAGTCAGCGAGGCAATGTCTCAACACGGCACGCCGTTGTCGCGGTCAAGGTGGGCATATATGCGAAGCGGTGATAGCTCCCTGGCTATGGACCAGGATCTGCTGCAAAACCTCGCGGCATTCTTCGGCGTGGATCGCCGATACCTTCTGGATGACTCCGCGGAGATCCCCGAACTAGTGGAAGCTCAGCTCAACCTCCTTAAGTCGATGCGGGAGGCTCGCGTGAAAAATTTCGCAGCTAGGCAATTGCAGGAGTTGTCTCCTGAGACGCTGGCGCGGCTCAGGGAGGTCATTGACGAGCATGTCAGGAGCGAAGATGAAGGCTCCTAAATTGCTGGGCTCACTAGCCCTTGCCGCTGCATGTGCATCTTCAATAACGTTCCTTGGCGCTGCCTACTTTGCGCGCAGGGTGGTGGTGCCGAGCACTTCACGTCGGGAGGATCTTCCCATCAGGCAAGTCTTCTCCGGCGAAGATGGATCCCTGAGGATTGAACTGCCAGCGACCCGATTAACGAGAGCGCCAGGCCGATACAGCTTGTGGTTCGGCAAGGGGAAGGGCCACGCCTGCATAGGGGCTGTAATAGCCGAGGACGCCAGCGGGGGAACGGTGACTCGGCTCGTGGAGCGAGTCGACTCCGGCGACCTACACGCTGCTACGGCCGGCATCTGGAGCGGGTACGCGTACTCCAAACCAGAGCAACTGGGCCTGCCTTTTGAGGACGTGGATATCCAAGTCGACGACGGCGTGGCACCTGCATGGAAATTCGCGCCCACGGCCGGCGGTCCGGCGTCTTCGACCTGGGCCGTTCACGCACACGGAATGGGAGGGAAACGCGCTGGCGTCCTTCGCGGTGTTCCTGTTGCCAGCAGGCTCGGCTGCACATCGCTGGTCGTGTCATTCCGGAACGACGGCGAAGCGCCGCCGTCGAACGATTCCCGGTACTCATTGGGCCAGAATGAGTGGTTGGATGTCGAAGCAGCCATTAGTTACGCCGTGGACCACGGCGCCGAGCGGATCGTATTGTTTGGATGGTCCCTGGGCGGATCGATGGCTCTGCGTGCAGCAAATCTCTCAGCCCACTCTGATCGGGTGATCGGCCTGGTGCTCGTGGCTCCCGTCCTGGATTGGGCCGAGACTCTGACCTCTAACGGGAGTGCCAGTGGATTGCCTAAAGCTATCGCCAGGGCTGGGCTGAGAATGTTGGGCTCGGATGCAGGCCGCTGGGTCACCGGCCTCAATCAATCCATTGACCTCTCCGCGCTGGACTGGGTTACCCGCGCCGGGGACCTCAAGACGCCGACCCTCATATTGCACGGGATCAACGACAAATCAACACCGGTCGCAGCCTCTGAACGATTCGCGGAGCTACGACCCGACCTCGTTCAGTTGGTTCGCTTCGTTGTTCCGGGGCATTCACTCGAGTGGAACGCCGATGCCGAGAAGTGGGAGTCGTCCGTTACGCGGTTCCTGAAGTCGCTGCCTGCGGACTGAAACGTGGCCGCGAAATCCGCAAGCTCCCTTTCGACCATATCCGTCCGCGCTTTATACGTTCCCGAACCGAGGATGACTAGGCCTGCCTCGCATAGAAGACTGAGGTGTTTGCGGACAGTGGAAGCAGACAGGGCGAGGGCTGCAGCGACCTCATCGCAGTCCGCCGGGCCATGGGCGATCAAATAGCGAATGAGGCGGCTTCGCGTCCGGTTCATCAAGATGTTCGCCATGGAGACCACAATCAGGTGACGAGGGAATCTCTTTGCGGCCCACTGTAGACGGGTCTACAGCAAAACGATACGCTCATCCACATACGGATGGAAGGATGAAGGCTCGCATATTGCATGTGGAGTTGGCCAAGGCAATACTGGGCAGCAATTAGTGGCTCGCTGACAATAGCCACGTCTGGTCTGGGAGGTGAATCGTGTCTGGAGACGAAGAAGATCTCAAAGGCGCGGAACTGTCTCCCCAGGCCGAACTTGCACGCCGCCTAAACCTGCTGCTCGACGTCGTCGTTGCAGAGCGAGGACAACCCGTCACGTTCCGCGAAGTCCAGCAAAAGCTGGCGGAAAAGGGCATCAAGCTTTCCAGGGCCCGCTGGTTCTACATGAAAGACGGCACAGGCAGGCTGGTGAGCGACCCGGCGCTGCTAGGCGCCTTGTGCGACATCTTCAATGTGGATCCGGATTATCTGATGGGCAGCGACGCCTCAGATCTGCCCGAGCGCATTGATTCCCAGCTTGAGTTTGTGAAATCTCTCCGCGCTGCGAGGGTGAAGACTTTCGCTGCTCGGACTCTTGGTGACGTGTCGCCCGAGACACTCCGGGCGATCACAGAGTACCTGAACAAGGACATCAGTCGCCGGCCAGAAGGGGAGAGGGCCGAGGCCGGTCCGCAGCTGGACCCCGATGAGGCGCCCGAGCGCGCAGACTAAACGTCGGGCTCATCTCTCCAACCCACTGCGGCTACTTTTCCAGCAAGTACTTAAGGTGAGCGTCGAGCAGTTCCTTGATCCGGACAGGGTTCGCCGAATATCGCGGTGACCGTCCGTGTCTACGCCCAGGCTCGACGTCGACCATCACTACACCTGCCTCTTCGAGTGCGGTCAGATGCTTGGCCACGCTGGGATCGCCAGCGCTGACAGCGGCGACGATGTCCCCGCGCGTCGCCGGTCCACTAGAACTGAGGAACCGAAGAATCTCGTTTCGCGCCCGGTTGCCGAAAGTTGCGACGGCAGCCTCGACGTCGGCCGACCAGGCGGCGTCGTGAGGCTGCGTAATTCTCGGCATAAGGTCATTCTTCACGAAGGTAGCGCAAAAAGTAAGAACCGCACTCTTGACGATACTTTAATTATCTTCGACAATAATTCCTGTAGCTTCTTCTGATCGTTGTTGGATCTCCGTATCCACTAACTGGGTTGCCGTTTGTGCGACTCTGCGAACTACTCGATCTGAACAGTCAAAGCGGTGAAGCCATGGAAATTGAAGCCAAGGCGTATCAATCTACAAAGGGACCAGAGGCGGTCGCTGACGTTGATGTCTCATTGCGAAGCGCACCTCCGCCGGGAGAACCCGTCATCCAGATCGACCGGATCATGGTCGCGGTTGATGGGGTGCACCGTTACGTCACTTCTCGGCTCGCGCGGATCGGGCGATCCTGCGATGTGGACGATGTCATGCAGGACATCCGAGTTGCGGTATGGGACGGGGTTGCGCGGGGACGCTATCGCGAGCTCCCCGGCATCCCCTTTGAAGCCTGGGTCCAGGGTGTCTGCAACAAGATCTGCGCTGCCCATATCCGGCGCGAGCTTAGCCATCAAACGTTGCCCTTGCTTGTTGACTTCACGACGACGGAAAGCTCAGCGGAGCTTCTTGCTGTCGTCCATGCCGGTGCGGCAGGAAACGACGTCGAGAACTATGTTGATCAGGCCTGGGCACACGCCATGCTGGGCCTGGTCCAGCGCAGCGTCAGTGAGGAAACTTGGAGGCTTGCCGTATCCAGCCTTACGGGGCCGAGGCATCACGGACCTCCGTCTCCCAAGGATCGGCGTCGGTGGCATGCCGTAACGGTCGTTCGGCAGACGGCCAAAACGATCAACACGGCATTGAACTGCCACCCCGAACCCGGAGTAGACGTCGACGATCTCTGCCGCTGCGCTGCAAACTGCCTTCCCACAAACGTCCTCCGAAGCGTCGCGGAGACTATTGTCCGTCCAGGACTGCGAGGACTGGACAGGTCCGTTCAGATGGCTGCTCTGGCCTGTGAGCTCGGCGTCACCGAGAGGTACATCGCGGTGAATATCGGATTTGCCCGGCAGTTGTATCAGGCAGCTTGGCGCGTGCTTCAGCACGAAGTGCATCGACCGGCTCTTTAGGTCGTGGTTGTCGTTCACCGGAGTCGGCTGTGAACTGGTTCCGTAGAGTTGGAGTTGGCCGCCGGGAGTGGTTGGCAGCCGGGCTGGTTGCCCTGCTCATTGTTAGTGCAGTCTTCCTACTTTGGTTTTCCGGTGGCTCCAGAGCACCGGTCCCGCCGACCACGTTCCCAACGGCGCCTTCAATTGCGAAGCCATCAGCCACTTCCACGGCGCCAGGCAGTGCGTCCGCTGTTCCTGATGAGGCAGACGTTACGGCGGAGGTAACGCCGGATGGTTTGCCACGCACCCGGGATTACCGCGAGCTCGCTGTAGCGGCAGCCAAGGGAATCTATAGCTGGGACAGCCGTTCGTCGTCGTACTCGGATGTATATGCCAAGGTGCGGTCCTGGTGGGAGTTGCTGCCTGATGGATCCAATCCCTTATCTGTGCTGGTTCGAGAGTTTGAGGGGACGGGCGTGACAGGCGGGACGTTCGCCACCCTGGCAGACCAGTCCGCTCGCCGAAGCGGCACCGCTGAGTCCCTGCTCTGCGATTTCGAGTTGGCCAAAGTTCAGGAGTATCCGGCCCCGTGGGAGGGCCTTCACGTATGCACGGTGACGGTGCAAGTTGTGGACGAGTCTAGTAACGGCAGAAGTGCCTATGCGGCACCCGTCACTGTGATGATTAACTGTCCTCCTGCCATCACCGCTCCAGCTGGTCGCTGCGCCATGGTTGCCTTCTACGCGACCGCAGAGAGAATCGTCTACTAGTGGCTGCACTGGTGGCGGTCGCAGGCCTCATGCGGCGCCGGGCGTTGGTGAAGGCCGTATCGGCCGCCGCTTTCCTTGCTCTGCTTGTTGGCGCCATGGCATTTGCCGGAGGCGTGGCGGCGCTAAGCGGTATGGCGCGCCAACCTGCAGTTGCCTGTACGCCTGCGGGATCCGAGGTGGGCACTCCGCCTGGCGTGGCTGGTGCTGGCTTGGAAGTTCGGAATGCCGGGCGCTTGCTTTACGAGCTGACGCCTCGTCAGGAGAGCGTTGCGCGGACATACATCGCGGTCGGCAAGCAGCTTGGAATACCGCGCTCCGGGCACATCATTGCCATCATGATGGCGCTGCAGGAGTCAAGCCTGCGTATGCTCGCGAACCCCAGCGTGCCGGCTTCCCTGCATTTCCCCAATGACGGGGTTGGACGGGACCACGACTCGATCGGTTCAGCGCAACAGCGTCCGGCGGCAGGCTGGGGGACGGTTGAGCAGCTGATGGACGCCTCTTACAACGCGCGTGCCTTCTTCGGCGGGCCGTCTGGACCAAATCGCGGAAGTCCTCGAGGACTGCTGGACATTCCCGCTTGGCAGGCGATGGACAAGGGACTGGCTGCCCAAGCAGTCCAAGTCTCTGCTTTTCCTGAACTGTATGCGCGCTGGGAGCCGGCGGCCACTGCAATCGTGGCTGCGCTTGAGGGTGGCATTGCTCCTGCCTCCTGTGCAGATTCCTCGCCCGCACCGCAGCCAGGAGCATCTTCCCGTAACTTGAGCCAGCTGCGCCAGGACATCCTGAGGTTCACGCAGGAAGGTTTGGGCGGAAGATATGTGTGGGGCGGCACTGCGTTCAAAGCCTGGGACTGTTCCGGCTATGTGCAGTGGATCTATAGGCAAGCCGGAATCGAGCTGCCCAGAGTAGAACAGTGGCGGGTCGGTGCCCGAACCGAGGATCCTCAACCGGGAGATCTCGTTGTTCAAAATCCGCAGGGACGTGACAACTGGGGCCACGTCGGCATCTACGCGGGCAACGGCATGATGTGGAGTGCTCTCAACCCGGCGGTGGGCACACTGTTGCATCCTGTTAACTGGAATCCCGGCGCGGCCTATTTTGACCTGTTGGAGCGTTGACGAATTCTAGTGCCATCGATACGTCGCTCACCTGCGGCGTCCCGCCTATCGCTGAGACTTGCTATTGACCGCTTGAACCGAACACGTACCGACGGGCAACGCAAGCCAGCTCGATTTCATAGCAGAAAAACTTTCATGGCAGCCTCGGTGCAGCCCGGGCTTCCGGGAGGTTCAACCCTCGCTGGCGGCAGCGGTCGTTTTCGACTGTGCGATGCGCCGCTTAGACGGTGGAGGTTGCGGCCGACATCGGCCAGCCGGTGTCCAATAGTTGACACATCAGGCGGTTTTCTCAACCGTATTCTGCTTCGCCTCCAACGCGTCCAAAAGCCTCACCATCGAGAAGAAGTTCCAAAACATCCATTCGAGGTACTCCTCGCGCTCCTCGCTGAATTGCTTACCGACGCTATGGCGAATGTGATACCTGTTGGCGATGTTGAAGATGTCATCGACATCTCCTTTGGTTGTCTTGCTCTCCAGATATTTCCTCTGCGGCTCCAGTCGCTTGTAGAGAAGGGCCAAGGCGGCTCGCTTGTCGATATTGTTGGCGTTTCGGGCGCGGAACATGCGGATGGCATGTGCAACCTCGTCAGCACGGTTTTCGGCTCGGTTCTCGACTTCTTGGGTCAGGAGCGCGTCCTGCTCCCGGCTGAAGGAGTGGACGAGTCGCCCCCGCTCCTTGCCTACGGAGCCAAGCATTAGCGGCGCCTTGTGCTGACTGAGTAGGGTGTTTACACGCCAGCGGTAGACTGCGCCTCCCGACTCACGGTTGAAGTCTGAGTAGTCGAAACCGCAATTGTTCCAGTTGTGCCATTCAGACTTCCTCGGGCGCTGGGCCTGATCGTTGAAGTACTCGACAAGCGAGTAGACAGTCACGTCCGGTAGATGCTTTGCATCCATTGGCGAAAGAGGCCAGTCGACGGCCTGCTTTGTTGCTCGACGGATTTCCCGTGTAACGTCCATCGACTCAGTCCAGTTGTCGTCCTCGCATATTTTCGGCAGGATTTTTGGAAAGTAGCCCTTCGAAGACATCGTATTCACGAGGTCTATGAAGTCTTCCACGAAGGTGTAGCGGCTGTCCGGTTCAAGGTCGATGTGCCCGCCGGAGTGGCGCTCGGCGAAGTAGACCGGTGGCTGGTAGGGCGCCAGTCTGGCTTCATCGGTGAGGAGGGCCTGAAGCCACGGTCGCACGGGATTGACAGTCGGGGCGGGCACTCCCCATGTTGCGGCGTCCCGTTGGCTGGCCATTTTTGCCGCAAACTCCTCGGCCACGCCTTCATCTTCGAAGGTTTCCCTGAGCAGATGTTGAGTCCAGGGGAGGAGTTCAGTCTCCGAAGCGCTTTGAAGAATGCGGTGCGCTTCCCAGACGAACAGGGTGCGCGGCCACGACAGGCTGTAAACAGGATCACTCACGGAAGTAAGCCTAATCGTTGGAAGAGACATATTGCCGGACAGGGGGAAGCGCGAGGGGCTCCTGACCCGCTGCTACTCTTCCCTCATGGGGATCATGAAGAAGCTGACCGGCTGGCTGAAGGGTGCGGATCACGAAGCCGAGGCGCCGGAGAAACGGGCAGTCGAGCCTGCCGTCGTGGCGCCGGAGCCTTCACGGGAGGTCGTAATACCTGAGACGTTGCTTGTTCCAACCCCGGCGAAGGCGGCGCTGGAAGATAGCAGGCCAGCAATAGCGGAGCCGGTGGCTGAGCCAAAAACGCCAGGCGTAAAGAAGGTCATGCTCGACGAGGCGGGGCTCTCGGTGCTGGACCTCCGCGAGCTAGCGTCCAGCCGCTTCCGGATTGTCGGCTCGGCGTACTGGGTGACCGACTCGGGACGGTACAAGCACGGCGGCAACGATTACTTGTTGGTCCGCGAGCCGAAGAACAAGTGGGACGCCAACGCCGTCGCCGTGTACGGCAAAGGGCGCAAAGTGGGTCACCTGACGGAAGCGAAGGCGGCCGCCCTGGCTCCCATCCTCGATGAGCTTGGCTTCGGCGCCTACCGGGTCGGCGGCACGGCGCCAGCGCCGAACTCGATCCGTATGTGGGTCGACCTCCCGGCCCTGCCAAAGCTCAGGGCCTTTGCTAAGAAGGTAACCAAATGAGTCTTGGGGATTTGTTTACGGCACCGGACTGGGGCACTGTTCCGGACTGGCTGGCGGCTATCGGGACTGTTTCCGCCGTTGTGCTGGCGCTCAGCTTGGCGCGGCGAGATAGCAAGCGACTGGAGACAGAGCGCAAGGAAGCAGTGGCTGATCGTGAGCTATTCCGACAGCAGCAAGTCGCGGAGACTGAAGCAAGGAAGAGAAGTCTCGCCGCGAAGGTCTCGCTTGTTGCAAAAAGGACGACGTTGAGTTTGCAACCGGGCGCTGGCGTACCACGGCAACTGGTCGACTGGAGTGTTCATAACAACGGGGACGAACCGATTTCTATGGTTTCCATCGTCCAACGGTTGCGACCGGAGGCGCCTGGGGCAGATAAAGCTGCCACTGAAATGTGCCACACCTGGCCGATGATTGAGCCGGGCGGCACCCGCGAGTGGCGCACGGACGTTTACCGCGACCCGCAGGACTTTGAGTACCAGCGGGAGGTTCAGTTTACGGACGGGACCGGTCAGCGGTGGCAGCGCAAAGAGTTTGGCGCGCTGCGGACGATCGAACCGGGCGACGACGAAGCTCTCAAATTCATGATGTTTCCTGCCTGAGCGGCGTTAAATGCAAGAAAAGCCCCTCCGCTGAGCCATTGGGGGTTGGCTCGCCGGAGGGGCTTTTGTGTGCGCCGGTGGTCTCGCTCTCCGGCGCCGGGATTGTGTCTAGACGGCTGGGGGAACCGCTTTTGACGCATCAAGACGGCTGAACGGGGAAGGTCATGTGGACTTTAGCGCCGAGATACTCAATGAACAGGACACCGCCACATCACAGGGTCGTGGCAACACTTACAAACGCTGATGTGTATGGCATTTGATCTGGCCGTTCTGTCAGCGCACCTTGGGTCCGGGTTCCCCAGATTCGTCTACCATGACGGCGCATTTGAATCTCTTGATTCGAGAAAAAAGAGAAGCTTGTGGAGGTCTATCGTGAGCATGCCGCCCTCGGTATTCAGATCATCATGACCGCGATCGACTCTGACTTGCCGCCGTCATCGACTGCTGGAGTTCCACTCCTGAATCCGGACGAGGTCGTTCTTACGCTCCACGACGAGGGAACTGCCGGCAGGCTATTCAAGATACCTTCGTGGTGAGGCTTGCAAGCGGGATGCTCAGCTAACCTCGAAACCTAGGACCAACTGTTGGCGTCCTACCCTTGCGCTCGCTCTCTAAATAGGGTGCAGGCTTCCCCGTGTTCTCTAAGTGTGTCGCTCATGCCCTACCCGCGAAACCGAAACCCAGAGTGCCCATCGGCGGCGTCTTAAAAACGACGGGTTGTGAGACGTTGTGTTACTAATCCGTCCCGCTGTCGTGACCAAGGCTCTGCCAATAGTCATGCCAAGAAGTCATGTCGCTCCGTCCCGCCACTTCCATGAACCCGTGAGCTCACCTGCTCACTCCATGGAACACAACGGACGGAGCACCAATGTTTTTCGCAGCGGTGGACCCGGGGATCACCCCGAACGCGAGCTTTCCTTTCCTGGAATCGCTTAAACAGATTGGCGGCGGGATCCTCGTCGGCGCCTTCATCATCATTGCCATCGTGGCCATAATCGGCGCCGCGATGCACCTGGCCGGCAAACTTAGCCAGTCGTCACGCCTTGCCTCGGGCGGCGGCGTGATCCTCCTTTGGACCGGCCCGGTGGCAGCCATTCTCGGCGGCATCAACGGCTACATCCTCTGGTCGCAGACCGCCTTTCCTCTTGGGTTTTAGCTCATGCCTGTTGAGTGCGACCTCAATGGATGGTGGCCGCCCGGCTGCGGTTTGGTGTCACAAGCTAACGACAACGCCATAGGCACAGTCACGTCTCTCTTCGCCAACATCCTCCAGAACATGGCGTCCTGGCTTTGGGCCTTCATCACCGGCGCGTTCACAGTGTCGGACATCGACGACTCCCACTGGCTCTCCATCCGAGGGCTGACGAGCTGGTGGGTGGTCGTCATGATGACGCCTCTCGTCGTCGTGATGATCCTCCAGGTCCTCTCGGGCCTGATCAGCCAGCAGCCAAGACGGATCGGCCGCGCGATGGTCGGTGGGGCTGCCGCCATTCCACTCGTCGGGGCCGCCGTGTATCTCGTCCGGCAACTGACACGGGCGAGTGACCTAGCCTCAGCCGCGCTGCTCCAATCGATTGGTTCTGACCCATACCTCGTGTTCATGAGGCTTTTCGGATTTGAACGGGCACCAGAAGGAAGTGGTCGTGAATGGAACTTGGTCTCGCTGGCACCTGGGACGACAGGGGGCCCAGCCGGTGCCGTCGTCGTGACAGTGATGGCAGTCATTGTCGTGTGGATCCTTGCTTTCATCCTGATGTGCTCGATGATCTTCCGCTCCTTTGCCCTCGTCGTCTTGGCGGCCGTCGCGCCGGTGGCCCTGATGCTGCTGCCCTGGGACAAGACAAAGTCCTGGGCACGCCGCTGGTGCGAGGTGGTCATTGCTTTGGTGTTGGCGAAACCCTTAGCCGCAACCGTCTTGGCCGTTGCGGTGAAGCTCTTTGCAGAGTCCAAGTCCTTTGCCGGTTTGGCTGCCGGAACGGTGGGTATGGCGCTTGCCTGCGGCGCACCTCTCATGGCTCTTCGCTTGGTTAGCTTCGCGGGCGGGGAACTCGCGGCAGCGGCCCAAACGGCCGGTGGTGGCCACGTCCTGTCGCGGAGCAGCAGCATGGCGGCTCGCCAGATCAGTCGGCAGACAGGTGGTCGCCTTACACTCGCTAGCCTGGTAAGTCGCTCCGCAATGACCCGACCAATCAGCTCAAGCCGTAGCATCTTCCCGACACAAGCGTTGACACCCGCTGTCCTCTCCAGGGTGCCCTCGCCCAAGGCTAACGGAGGCCAGTTGGCCCTGAGAACCGGGCAATCGATCGGTGCCCCGAACAGCGTGAACCCACCGGGGTCGCAGCAGGACTTAGTGCGCACAGAACCTCACAGAGCAAGTGGCACTGCCCCAGGACCTATGCGGCAGGCCCCACTCGGCGATGCCGAACCGCGAGCGCATCCCAACGCAAGCCTACCGGCCCCTTCGAGGGTGCAGCCTCCGAAGCCCCATCAACCAAGAATCAACCCTCCGAACGGAGGCACCCCACATGTTTGAAGATGGGCGTGCCCTTGAGGCCGTGAAATTCCCGAGGAACGAGCGCCGCGGATTCTTCCTCGGGCTCAAGTGGTACCAGTTGGTGATCGTTGCAGGGGGAGGGGCGGTCGCCGTCGTGGCTTCTGCAAGTAGAGGGCCGGTGGGCCTTTTCTCCTCCGGCCCCGTATGGCTTGGGCTCATGCTGCTCGGGCTCCTTCAGTATTCCCGTATCCCTTATCCGGTATGGGCGAAACAGTTAGCCGTCTTCTTCTACCGGGCAGCGGCCGGACAAACGCGTTTCCTTGCGAAGCCCCAGGCTCCGCAACTTGTTGGTCGGCTCGCTCTCCCGGGCGGCCTCGGCAACCTGAAGATCCGAACAACGGCCAGCGGTGAGTGCTTCATGGTCGACCGCTACGGCAGGGAGGCAATCGCGGTGTTGCGCTGCAGCACGCGATCCTTTGCACTGCTGGATGCAGATGACAAAGCCTGGGCGGTCCAGGCCTGGTCGCGTGTGCAAGCCGGGATGGCCCAGCGGCCAGGCATGGCCAGGATTGCCGTCCAGGATTACACGGTGCCCTATCCGTCGTCGGCGCTCTGGGAGTTTTACAAGGACAACGCCATGCCGGCACAGGCTGGCGAGAAGGCTGCGTGGGGACAACGCGCGTATGAGGACTTGCTCGGTGCAGCCGGATCAACCATGAGCCATGAACTCCTCGTGGCGGTTGTCCTCGACACCAGCAAGGCTCGACGGCGGATCAGGGAGTCGGGTGGAGGACTAGTTGGCCTGGAACGCGTCCTGCGGCTGGAAGTCGAGGCGATGAAAACGTCGCTCGCTACCCACAGTGTGAAGGTAGAGGAGTGGGTTCGTGAACCCGGACTGCTAGGGATCATTCGTGGTGCATTCGATCCCGCTGCTTCGCCGGCCGCCAAAGCGCCGGTGGCGGCAGCTCCGCCGTCGGACGAGCCGACAAGTGAGGAGATGGATTCCCTCCACCGCCATGGCCCCATGGCAGTCGAGGAACACTGGACCTACCTGCGGACAGACACCGGGTTCCACCAGACCTTCTGGGTTGCTGAGTGGCCGCGCCAGAAAGTGTTTCCGGGCTTCCTGCATCCGCTGATCTATGTGGGCGAATTCCGCCACACGTTCACGGAAGTCATACGGGCAGTGCCTACCGCTGAAGCCCTCCGTGATATCCGCTCCGCTCAGGAGGCCCATGAAACTCGCCGCCGCATCAACGCCCGTTTCGATAGGCCGCTCACCCGCGAGCAAAAGGCTGAGGAAGAAGAAGTGATCCAGAGGGAGGAAGAGATCGTCGCCGGCCATGGTGACGTCCGCCCGGCTGCCTACATCACCGTCACGGCGACCTCGTTGGAGGACTTGGCACGGCATCGCCAGGAACTTGAGTCCGCTGCCGCAGGAGCATTCGTTGAGCTCCGGCTTCTCTACGGACAGCAATGGGCCGCGTTTGTCGCCGGCGGCCTGCCGCTTGGAAGGGGACTGCGTTGAAACAGGCATTGAAAAGCGTCGAGTACCTACCGTCGGGAAAGAACCGAACGGAACGGAAAGCACGACGCCGGCCCGCACCACCCGCTGCATGGTGGGCGAGTGCCGCGGTAGGGGACAAGCAGAGCGATCCCCAGGGGTTTCATCTCGCGGGTGACTGGGGGAGTAACGAACCGAACTCCATGCGGGGTCCCCATCGGTTGCGGCCTGCGCCCCACCGGGCTTCGACCATGACGTTTGCGGCCGCCTACCCATTCCTTACGGAGTCAGGTCTGGGCCACGAGGGAACCTACATCGGCACGGACGTTTTCGGGTCCGGGGCCTTCTCCTACGATCCCTGGATCCTGTACGACAAAGGGATCATCAGCGGCCCCTCCATTGTGGTGATCGGGACGGTCGGCACCGGTAAGTCAATGTGCGGCAAGTCGATGGTGACCCGGTCACTCACCCTAGGGCGAAAGGCAGCCGTCGCATCTGATCCCAAGGGCGAGTGGGTTGCAGTAGCGGAGGCTGTTGGCGGCAAAGTCATTTCCATCGGCCCCGGCCGCCCCGCAAGGGTGAATCCCCTCGACGCCGGTCCCCGTTCCACTGCCCTTACGGAGGCTCAATGGCAAGCGGTGGTGCGGCAACGGCGCCGGTATCTCCTGGGAGCCCTGGTCTCGCTCATGCGGCAGGGGACGCCCCTTCGGCCCGTGGAGCACACGGCCTTGGACATCGCCCTCATGGAAACCATGGCCGAGAACTCGAACCCGACCCTGCCCATGGTGCTGGACCACCTGCTCAAGCCGTCGAAGGAGATGACCGCCCTTGTCGGTACAGATGGAGCAACCGCCGTCAGCCATTCCCTGAGACGTACCGTGTCCGGTGATCTCGAAGGAATGTTCGATGCTCCCTCCACTGTTGCCTTCGACGCTGACGCTCCCATGATGGTGATGGATACCTCGGCGCTGATCGGAGCATCGGAGCAGGCCCTTTCGCTAGCCGCTGCTTGCGGTGCCACGTGGTTGGAAGCCGCCATCACCAACCCCGACGGCGGTAAGCGCCTTGTGGTGTACGACGAGGGGTGGCGGATGCTCGCTGATCCGTACATGTTGGCAAAGATGAGTGAACAGTGGCGGTTGGCCAGAACGTACGGGATCGCAAACCTACTCATCATGCATAAGGTCGCCGACCTCAATGAGATCGGCGACAGTACCAGTGGACACAGGCAGAAAGCCCTGGGCCTGCTGACTGAGGCTGACACCAGGGTCATCTACCGGCAGAAGCACGATGCGATGCGCCTGACCAAGGAAGCGCTCGGCCTGACCGAAGCTGAATGCGAGCATGTTGAGAACCTTCCGAAGGGTGTCGGGCTCTGGAAAGTGGGCAACCGCTCCTTCATCGTTGCCAATCGAGTGACCACTGACGAGCTTGCTGTCTTCGGGACAGACGACAGGATGCTGTGAGACGGCCAGTGAGCTCGCGCGCAGCAGGTGACAATCCATTGGTCAGCGCTGGCCTTGTCGGCGCTGCAGCCTATGTAGGTTTTTGCGTAGTGGTGCAGGCAGCAGCGCACGTGGCCGGCTCTTGGCAGTGCGGCACCTTGCCGCCGTCGCCCTTTAACCCTGCGGCCGCCGTCGGACTTGTCGCCAACAGAATGGAATGGATCCTTGTTCGCCGGACTGAATGTGTGCTCGGCACAGACAGCGTCTGGTGGGTCTTGGCCCCGGCTCTCCTTCTGGTCGCTGCGCTCGCCGTCGGCGCGGTGGTCCTTTGGCGGCGATGGAAGCAATCGGGGGGTTGGCTGCGCCAAGACATCTTGAACCGCGACGGCGTTGCCCGCCGTGCGGAGATTCTTCACGACTTTGGGGCGAGGGCTGTGCGGAAACGAGGAAAGTTCACCCGACCCGGACTTGTGAACCCTACTGTGCAGGACGTGTCGTGGACGCTGGGCCGCTCCCGCGGCGTCACCGTTCATGTCTCTACGGAGGAGTCGATGGTGATACAGGGTGCGCCACGGTCCGGCAAGGGCTTGTACGTTGTCATCAACGCCATTCTTGATGCGCCGGGGGCAGTCGTCACGACATCCACGCGTGCGGACAACCTGGTGGTGACGATGAAGGCACGGGCCTCCGGTGGGCGACCCGTGACCGTCTTTGACCCGCAGGGTATGTCGGGGATTCCGACGTCGCTTCGTTGGTCGCCTGTGCGAGGCTGCGAAGACCCGGACATTGCGACCCGGCGGGCGTTGGTCATTACCGCGGACACCGAGATGAAGGGAGAGAACGCTGCGTGGCAGAAGCGCTCGCTGATCGTCCTTCAATGTCTTCTTCACGCTGCGGCGCTGTGCCGCGAGGGAGTGGCGGCATTCCGGCGCTGGTCATCCAGTCCGGTCCTGGCGCGGGAGGCGCTCGAGGTGTTGGGCCAGGCGGGGGCGGCGCTGGGTTGGCAGGCCGACCTGATGGGGATCCTGGAGGACGATCCGCGGAATACGTCGAACTCGTGGATTGGGGTTTCGGCGGCGGTGGCACCTCTGTCATCACCGAAGGTGCTGGCGGCGCTGAATCCGCAGGATGCCTCTGAGGAGTTCGATCCGAAAGCCTTCATCCGGGAGCGGGGAACCCTGTACCTGATCGGCACTCGGGCTGGAGCCGCAGCCGCCGGGCCGTACCTGTCGGCGCTGATCGATGACATCGACAATGCAGCCCGTGAAATGGCCTTCGTATCACCAGGCGGCCGGCTTGAGCCACCGCTTTCCCTGATCCTGGACGAGATCGCCAACCTCGCCCCTTGGCCCGGGCTGCCGGTGGCGCTGTCCGACGGCGGCGGTATCGGGATCTCAACGCTCGTCGTTTTGCAGTCGTTGTCCCAAGCCCGATCAGGCTGGTCCATCGATGAGGCATCGACCATCTGGGACTCGGCGATCATCAAAGTGATCTTTGGCGGTGGATCCGACGAAAGGGACCTGCGCTCGCTTGCGGGCTTGCTGGGGGAGAGGAGCCTGACCCTCACCACGCGGTCCTGGTCTTCCGCTGGCAGGCAGGACGGGGAGCAGATACGCGAAAGTCCTGTGATTGCTCTGGACGAGATTCGGCGCCTGCCCGCTGGCACCGCGCTCATGCTTGGGCGGCGGACTCGACCGATCCTGCTCGACCTACTCGAGTGGCACAAGAGAAAGGACGCAGGGGAGCTGCGCCGCTTGAAGGCGGAGATGGAGCGCACGTTGGCCGACGGGCACAGGGAACGTCAGCAAAAGACAAAAGGGGCGTCGGATGCGCAGCCATGACCAGACCGAGGAGTTCGATGTCCCGTCTGCTGGCTCCTTCGGGGACGACGAGATCACCGCACAGTTGTTTCGATCCGCTTTTGGTGCTTCAGCGGCTTCCAAGAGCGTGACTCGCCGGTGGCGGGAAATGACTACGGAGCAGTCCCAGGAAGTCTGGGGTTCCCTCTTCTCATGGGTACGATGGCTTGTCGCGACCTATCAGCTGACGACGTCGGTCATTCCTGACTGCTGGTGGCGTCACCCCGAGATTGTGGCTGAGTTGTATGCGCTTCACCGCGCTGAGCTTGCCTCCTACACTCAAGAGGACCCGGGCTTCGGCCCGCTTGCCTTTCACGAAAGGCTGCCGCACGCCGTCGAACGCTTGCGGATGCACACCAGGACTGCCGGGTGTGTGGGGCTGCAGGCACACAAGGAGCCTGCGCCTCGAATCCTGTCTGGTGATGACCCCGACTTTGTTGAGTGGCGGAAGGCTGCTCACCAACTGGTTGCTGACTTCTGAGTCATGTCGCTCTTGCGGTCCTTAACCATGAACGGGTGTCCGCGCAGCGATGCTGCGGTCCAAGAAGCATGAAGGGTGGCTGTCGTGGCCGCTACACCTGAAGTTCCATCTAACATCTTGCCCGACCAGAGCTCTCCGGAAGCCAGCGTCGGCGCTCGCCGCATGACGCCCGAGGAGCGAATCGCCTCATTGATGGATGGCCTGCACTCGATCCTGGAGGAGGCGGTCGAGTCACCTTCACATTGGCAGGTTCTGCTCGATGCCTCAGCCAACTTGTGGCGGTACTCAGGCGGCAACGTCGCCTTGCTCATGATGCAGATGGCGCAGCGGGGTACGGACGAGCCGACGCTCGTCGCAGGGTACAAGGAATGGGAACGACACGGCCGCACAGTCCTTCGGGGCGAGCATGCCCTGTGGGTCATTGCACCTCGGACTGCCCGTGTGCAGCAGATGCTGCTGCCCGACGGTACGCGCCAGCGCATTCCTCTGGGCGCCAAACTTCCCAAGGGTGCTATCGACGAGGGGAAGAAGACCATCATCACGGGTTGGCGCGGACAGGCAGTCTTCGATGTTTCGCAGACCCAGGGGGCTCCGCTGCTTGTTCCCAGGCCGAGTGATGCCCCGACCTTCGACGCGCCGCACCTATGGGAGTCGCTGGCTCGTGTTGCCCGCACGCACGGCTTCTCGATCCAGGTCACCGATGCGCAGTTCGGCCTGACAAGCGGCTTCACTGACTTCGCACAGCGTCAGGTTCAAGTGGGGGGCTGGCTGAACGCGGAGGAGCGCGTCGCCGTCCTGGCGCACGAGCTCGGTCATGTTTTGCTGCACGGGCCGGATGACAAGGTGGGAAAGCTGTATGGGAGCAGTGTGGACCACCGCGGGCTCGCTGAAGTCGAAGCCGAGTCAGTTGCCTACACGGTGTTGAAGGCGCATGGGATAGACCGGGGTCCCCAGTCAGCAAGCTACCTATCCGGCTGGGCTGACGCAGTGATTGAGGCGGAGCATTCAGTCGCGGGCAACGACTCTTCTGCGAAGCAACCCGCCTCGCGGGTGGATATTGCGAAGTCGGTCTTAGGCCGCGTCACGGCGGCAAGCAAGGACATCCTCGAATCCACGAATCCGCCGGGTTTTGGCGGGAAGGTTCCCACTGCTGAAGTCTCGCCCCGGGTGCGGGGCCAGGAATCGTACGTTGGCCTGCAGCAGCCCGGCGGACCATCCCGAGGAGTGGAGATTTCCGGCCCGTAGGGTGACTGCGAAGTGTTGGACGGGAGAGACCCGTCTGCGAAAGAAAGGGCAGAAGATATGAGTACCAAGATTCCGGTCAACATTGCCGGAAACCTCGTGGCGGACCCTGAGCTCACCTACGGTGAGTCCGGGGTTGCGCATACCAAACTGCGCGTAGCGGTGAACCAGCGGATTCAGGGAGCAGACGGAAGCTGGCACGACGGAGACCCGGTCTTCCACAACGTCTCCGCGTTCCGGGCGCTCGCAGAGAACGCTTCGAACTCCCTCAAGAAGGGGGACCCGGTAACGGTGTCGGGTGAACTCGAGTTCCGCGCGTTCGAAAAGGATGGTGAGCGACGGGAAGCCCGTCGGATTGTTGCTGAAACCATCGGTCCTGACCTTCGGTTCGGGACGGCCGCTTACCAGCGCTCCCCGCGGGCGGCAGCCGGTCCGGACGCTGCTGTAGATGCGGGTCTGCAAGCGGCGCCTGAAGCGGCTCAACCTGCTTACAGCATCGCTACGAAAGGTCCGGTGGCCGCACCCCCTTTAGGCGGGCCGGCGCGGGCTGACATAAGCATGTAGCTGACTGCTGCTGGCAGTGTGATGGCCTGATCCTCATTTGGACCAGGCCATCACATTGTCAACGCTCCGCATGTACGCTCAGACGCTTTCGGCCGCTTTAAGACAGCCGGCGGAATTGTCCAGGCTTCACCTGCACCAGGATCGGCAGCGCGAGCTGGACCGGTGCGGCGCCGACCGGCTTGTCGAGAAGATCGTTCATCGACGTCTGTCCTCTCAGCTCCCCTGAGGGATCTCTTTCCATGCCCACGACCCTAGGCACGACCGCGAGCCATGCGTTTCTTCGACACGCACGGCGCTACCCGATGATTACCTGAGCGTCGCCCGGATGGCTGCCAACTACAGCGCACTACTGCCCTTCCACTCATCAGGCTTTACACGCCTGATGCTCGAGGAATGCGCCCAACCCATGTGGTATTTGCCGGAGGTATCCAGCCACTCGATGAGGCCGTACTTGTGGGTCCACCCGACGGCTTTGCCTTAAATTCCGCTGAAGTACACAAGCGGACGCCCATACTTCGGGAAATCTCGGATGGGTGCCGGGTCGTCTATCGGCCGGCTTGCTTCGGCGTCCATGCGCATCATCATTCGCTCGACATCTTCAGGGGAGCCGGACTTGATCATGAAGCTATTTTAGAACATATGTTCGAATGTTTGTATCGCCGGAGCGTCGTGACAGTACATGCGACTAGGTGTTTCGGCCCTCAGCGGGGGCCCAAGCTAAGCAGTCGCCGGCTCGAATGAAATACGTCTCTGGCCAGGGTGTGCTGGGCATTACTTGAGTGGGGTCGGGGGCAATGAGCAGGACGGATCCTGGCCATAGTGGTTCGGGTAATGCTTCTATCCAGGCACGTTGAACGTGGTTGAAGCGGTTCCACATGATGGTGACCCACGCGCCGGTGGGTTGCACCGCGTCGACGCTGAGGAGGGTCACCTCTGTCGTGGTCCCGCTGGCCAGCTTAGCGTTGTCAAAGGATCGCCATCTGTTTGCCGCGTTGGCCAGCCAGGTCCGCCGTCGGGCGGATCTTTTCCCCCATAACAGCGCCAGCACAAGAACAGTTGCCAGCAACAAGCTGCCAACGATGACCTTCATCACGAGAGGAAGTTCCGTGGCGGCCAAGGCTATGAATGAGAAGACAAAGACTATGAAGACAACCGCGCTGGCTATCACTAGTCCGGTTGTCGCTACCTTGGGTCTTACCGCCGGATTGACGACCATTCGCATTACCTCCTTACCAGATTAGAGCTGCCAGCCGGCACTTGTAAGGACGACTTGCTGAGAACGGGCTGAATCCACAAGCGAACCATCTAATTGATTCGTGCCACGGCGATGAGCATTGTTGATTGCTGCATTGATTCGTTCACGCTGGCACCGTTGTTCCCATTCGTAATCCGCCGGAGACGGGCCGAGGGGGAGGGGAGAGTCCGGCAGCGCCCACCTGTCGCGAAAGACGGCAACGTCGCGGACCAGCTGCCACGTTTCGCCGCTGGTGCTATCTCCGACGGCTTCGAGCAGAGCACGTTTCCACTCAGGATCGGCTGTCAGCGCTGCCATGCTCACGGTCTCCGTCCTTTGGGAGATACGTTCCCTGACCTGCTGAATCATCGCCGCTAGGTCAGGGCGCGGAATGGTGAGCTTTTCAACCAGAGGTTCCCCAACCGGCGTCGTCCTTCCTTTCATGAACCGGCGTAGGCGCACGCTGAGGACAGCGCAGCGATCATTGGCACTGCTAGTTTCCTGGCAGAACTGGCTCAGCATGCGCTCGGTACCCTGCCGGCTGACGGCTGTGGCTTTCCGCCATGCCGCGACAGCTGCGCCCCACGACGGAGATTGTTCGAATTCCTGCGAGGCGCCAGGGGCACGTTCGTCCAACTGCTGCCTAAGATCCAGTCCTGCCGCGATCTGCGCGAGATAGTCATACTCCGCATAAAGCCGCTCAAGGCTGTCCGACTTCCTACGCTCCACGTCATGAACCTCGTGGGCAGTCCGTTCGGCGCCCTCAGCCGCCAGCACCTCTCCAAGCATGCCCTGCCATGAGAGCTGCAGTGATGGATCGACAGCTAAATGGTCGGCGTCGTCACCTTCACTGACGTAGGCAAAGTTGCCGGAACGGCCACGGGTCATGCTCACATACAGCAGCTCGCGCGTGAGCCGGCCCTGAGTGACTACCGTGTGGCCGGTGTCCACGGTAATGCCCTGGGAACGGTGAGCTGTTGTTGCATAGCCCAGCTCGACGGATGACTCCAGATACGCTCCAGGGAGTAGGACAATTGCACCTGTGTCCCGCCGTCGCGCCAGCAGCGAGCTGTCGCGACGACTAACCTCTTCGACATCGAACAGCGTGCCGTTCCTCACGAAATTACCGTCACTGTCCACTAGCTTTCGGTTATTTCCACGGGCGATGACCGTGTCACCGGAACCCGCACGTAGGCCATCGCTGAGCAGCACCGTCTGATCGGGATCAACCTCACCCCGCGCCACTCGATCCGCCTGCGCCCGTTCATTGAGCATGCCGACCGTTTCATTGTCGGCGGCAATGAGGATGGACGACTTGCCTGCCCGGGTATCTGCCTGCCACGCGAGGTACGCCTTGTCAGCCATATCCAGGTAGCTACCGTGCCGGATCCGCCCATGGTGGGCATAGTCGGCGATGGCTGAGTAGTCACCCTTCCGAAGCTTCAGCGATGCTGTGCGCTCCCACTCCTCATGGAATCTCCAGATCGTGCTCAGCCGTGTTGCCTTACCCTTCCGGTCCAGCCAGCCAAGTACGCCGCCGGCGTCGATGGCGTCCAGCTGTCCCGGGTCCCCCACCAGCAGAATCTTGGCGCCGGCGTCCTGCGCCTGCTGTACGAGAGCCGCCAGCTGGAAAGTCGAGACCATTGATGCTTCATCGATGATGATGAGCTGATCCGCATGGAAGCACCAGCGTTGCTGGACGGCAGTGAGCCGCGCAGCCTCCTGTGCTAACTTGATGCTCCAGCGCTCGCCGACAGGAGCCGTGTTCAGTTGCGACTGCACATTGAAGAAGCGCCCGGCCCTTGAATTAGCCCCCTGGCCGGCCGACTCGTGCAGCCACTTGGTGACGTTCTCCGTTGCCATAGCGAGTTCGCGACCCAGCACTTCCGCGCTGGCAGCTGCAGGGGCGAGCCCAACAACGCTGCCGGCGCCGTACTCGGCTTCCCATACTGCCTTCACTGCACTCAACGTTGTCGTCTTTCCCGTGCCCGCTGGCCCTACGATGGCGTCGAGCCTGTGGCCGCTCAGGACTACGTCGGCAACGGCGGCACGCTGATCGGAGTGAAGTATGCGGTTCTCGCACTGTTGGAGTTGGTCAAGGAGATCCAGGATGACGTCTGCGCGGACTGCCGGGCCGCCGTCGTCGTCCCTTGCTTCCATGACCGCGCCCTCGCAGGCGAGCGTGGACGTATCGGTGTAGAGGCGTGACCCGTGAAAGTCGAAGACGCTTCGTGGCCCATGCTGGACGTCTGCCTCGGCGCGGGCCGGGACGGTGTACCGGTAATCATTCAGAGGCACGGATTGCTGCTCGGCTGCAGTGGCGATGGCGTCCATGAGCGTGCTCCTGTCCGCCGCCGTGCGGCAACGCACCTGGGCAGAGACGCGTTCGGCTTCCGCAAGGAGATTCCAGCGATTCCAGGTTGAGCGCTTTTGAGCGACCCGCTCACGGGTCGCGGTGGCGACGGCCGTGATCCAGTCAGGGGTCAAATCAGTGAAGGCAAATGGGGCAATTCTGGAGCGGTTGATCGTTGCCGCGATGACGTCGTCCGGTGTGAATCCCTTGGCGGAGGCGCGTGCCTTCCATTCTCTGGATAGCTCGTGCAGGGGAGTGGGGAGCTCGGACTTGGGAACGCGTGTGGCCAGGGTCGCTTGCTGCCGCAGCTTGATGACCGTCGTGGTGGTTGGCGGATGGCCGTGTTCCTCTGTCCACTCCGCGACGAGGCGGTCTGTTTCCACGTTGATCAGCCGGGACCGGTTGGAAAACTCGCGGATGAGGTCCTCATCGATCCCGGTGAGTTGCTGGCTGGGATTGCCCGTGTTGATGACGGGGATGCGGATGTCCGTGTCGCTGCCAAGGTGGCAGTGGAGAGCGTCGAATAGGAGACCGTTGTAGTGTTCGCTGGCAGCGACGGCAGCCTTGTACAGGGTGCGCGAGTCGAGGGTCACCCAGGCGCCGTCGGTGATGCGCTGAATGCGGTTGGCGATGACCAGGTGGGTGTGAAGTTGAGGGTCGCCGGTGCGGGATTCCCAATGGTCGAACGCAGCGGCGATGGCTCCCTGTGTGCCGACGTGGGCGATGCCGTTTCGTCCGGCGCGGGTGTGGATGACCTGCTCTTCCAACCAGGCAAGGGTTGCTTCCACTGCCTGGTGATGGGTGCGCAGGATTTGCTCTTGCATGCTGCGAGGGCTGAGTGCCCAGAGGACTGACACTGACTTCGGCACGCTGAAGGTCAGGTCGAAGCCAACGACGGCGTGCCTCACCCCTGGCGGGCCGGTTTTGTTTGCGACGGCGGTGGGTTGGCTGTGCGGGCGGCCCAGCGGCGCGTTGGTTTCCGGATGCACGGCTAAGTCGAAGACTGCCTTCGCGTCTGTTTCGGTGACGATGTCGCCGGCACCTCTGTTGATGCCTGGCAGTCCGCTGCCGATCCACCGGCCTTCGGGCGTCCCGGCTTTCATGTAGTAGGTGGTGGCGTCCGGGGGAGTGGCGGTGAGGTCATCCATCATCGTGGTCTTGAACAGATAGCGCAGACCTGACTGTGCCGAAAGGCGTGCGATGGACATCGTCATGGCCGCCCCGCTCTTGCCTGGCGCTTGGATGGATGCCATCCGCGGCGGTTAAGGATGTCCAGCGTTGCGGGGTCCAGGGCGACACCTTTTGCGTTCGCAAGCGAGACCAGCCATGCTGCGAGATGCGCGAGGTCCTGCACGTTGGTTCTCTGGGCGCGCTTCAGCCGGGCTACTTCGAGCTGGAGGACATTGTTGCTTTGACGCTGCTCGGAGTTCTCGGCCTCAAGCCGATCAATCTCACAGGACTGGGAGCGGAGCTTGGACTGGAGAATCTCGACACGGCGCTGATAGATCCTTGTCTTAGTTGCCAGCTGGCGCTGCAAAGCCTTCAACTCGTCCTGGGGAACTAGGGCGCCAGCGTCAGCCTCTACCGGCAGCGCAGGACGATGGGCAGTTCGACGCATCCGGTGCCGCTTCCTGTTGCCGCAGCGCGTGGAACAGAAGCGCTGACTTTTGCGGGAAGGCTCGAAGCTGCCCGCGCACTCTTCGCAAATCTTGACGGTCACGAACGTTCATAAGATCGAGGTCCGGTTTCGACATGACCAGACGTGGGCTGTCCTCACGCTGATGACCTTGAATGCCAGAGGTGTGAGGGGTTCATCGGTCTCGACGCTGGGCGCGTGGAGGATGAGGTGGACCGCTGAATAGTGCCACAGCCTGTGGCACTATTGCCGCAGATCTGAGGACGGGCAAGGCACTGACAGGGGGAGCCCGGTGCAGCTTGGATTCTTGATTGTCCAAATGGCATCTGGACAATTGCGCAACACGCTGTTGCACAATTGCCAGGCACCCGCCGGCACAAGCTCAGCAACAGGGACGGCAGTCAGGTTTGAACCTAAGACTCTTCACTGGGCATGTGCAGAAACCTGCTTTCGCACCCTATTCTGACGGTCTTTTCAGCGTTTCCTGACGTCAGGTTGGGGCGTACTTCAACCAGCTCTATAAGAAAGAAGTGCCAGCCCGTAGTCAGCCGAATGTCTTGCCACCTTCTAAATCCGGCGGGGATGGGATGAACAGTAAGTGCAGACACGTGCTGAAGTGACGCCACGAATGTAGTGGCAGGTGAGATGGGGTGTTGGGTGTTTGTCATTGCCCATCCCACCTGCGGTTTCTCTTAGACGGCAGACGCTGTGGCTGACCTGTTGGTGCTCGGAGTAGGAACGCCGGGGGCGTCTTGTCCATAGAGCCAGTCGCAGTACTGGTAGTTGCCGTCGCCGCGGCTCTTGAACAACAGGTTTCGCAGCACCCGGCTGACTCCTGATACGTGCCAGGATTCACCCCAGACGCGGGCGGTTCGCTGCACTCTTGCCGTACGGGCTGCGCGAGCCTCATTGAAGCTCTCGAGGGCATGTTCCCAGGCATCGTTGTTGATTCCGTCGGCCGTGAAGACTGTGTTTCGGGTGACGTCCTGCAGGACCGCTGCGTCTTCGAGTGCCTGGCAGGCTCCCTGTGCAAGGTACTGCAGCATTGGGTGGGCTGAATCTCCAATGAGGGTCATCCGCCCATTGACCCAGTTTTCGATTGGGTCCCGGTCGTACATCGGCCAACGCATTCCTGTTCCCAAATTTTGCAGTGCGTTTCGGACGGCCGGTACGCAGTCCTTGTAGGCCTCTTCGAGTTCATCGACGCCGCCGTACTGCTCCTCCCCACGCTCGAAGGACGGGGATTTGAAGACCGCGACCGTGTTGAGGAGTTTACCTTTGCGTAGCGGGTACTGAACCAGGTGGCAGTCCGGTCCCAGGTAGACGATCACGTCTTCCAGGTCCGCAGTTGGGGTTTCCGGGGTAATCGGAACAGTCCCGCGGTAGGCAACGTATGCTGACGAAACCGGTCCGTCATCGGCGACCGACTGACGCAGTGTGGACTTGAGGCCGTCAGCGCCCAGAACGGCATCGGCCTCGAAGACAGCCCCGTCAGCGGCATAAGCCCGCGCCCGGCCGCCTTCGGTCTCGACCCGTTCAATCTTGACGTTGTTCTGAAGCTTGACGCCGGACTCCTGGCAGGCTTCCAAAAGTATCCGGTGGAGGTCACTGCGATGGATCACGACATATGGCGCACCGTATCGCTGCTCAAAGTCGCCGCCAAGGGTTTGGCGCGTTAGCTCTTCTCCGCTTACGGCGTCGCGGAACACTAAATGCTTGGGCTGTACGCCAATTTCCAGGGCCTTCTCGAGCAAGCCCCAGCGCTTCAGGGTGCGGGTGGCATTGGGGGCCATTTGCAGGCCGGCGCCAACCTCGCCGAATTCCGGGGCCACTTCAACCAAGGTGACGTCGGCCCCGTTTTCGCGGAGCGCCAGCGCTCCGGCAAGTCCCGCCATCCCGCCACCAACGACGAGAACATCTGTGGAAGATGAAATTTCAGACAAGAGGTACTCCTCCAGGGGTTGTGGTTCGCTGTGATGCTGGGATTAGCATCGTTCGTTGCCGTGCAGCACAGCAATATAATTCTGATATGCAGAATCCAGGGATTCAGAAAAAACCGATGTATCCGATCGAGGCGGTGGACAACGCCTTGCGTCTGCTCCAGTTGCTGCGTGACGGTGGAAGCCTTCGGCTCAAAGACGCAGCGGCCGAGCTTGGCGTAGCACCTTCCACAGCCCATCGGCTCCTGGCCATGTTGGTGTACAGGGGGTTTGCGGTCCAGGACGAATCCCGGATGTACTACCCTGGCGCAGCCATTGGCGCCGGGCCCGCGGGTCTGGGCTGGACCCGTCTGCTGCGTACGGTCGCCCAGCCGCACATGGAGGTCTTGTCCGGCAGGATCAATGAGACCGTCAACCTGATGGTCCGGGTGGGCACGAAAGTCCGGTTCCTGAGCACCGTCGAGGGTACCAACGCCCTGCGTGTTGGGGACCGGCAGGGCAGCGTGATGCCTGCCAGTAAGGCGTCCGGCGGCAAGGCCATCCTCGCGGAGCTGGACCCTGAGATGGTCAGGAAGCTCTTCAGCAGCCCGACAGCGGAAATATCGGGGGACAGCATCCCGGCTAAGGAATACCCGGCGTTTACACGCGAGCTTGACGTTGTTCGCCAGCGCGGGTTTGCCGCCAACTTTGAAGGTACTGAAGAGGGAATCAGCGCCCTGGGCATGGCCCTTCACAACGGCAAAGGCGAAGTGGTGGGTGCCCTGAGCGTCGCCACCCCTGTGGCCCGCTTCCGGCCCCTTTTCGATCAGGGCCTCGTGCCGATAATGACTGAGACAAGACGGCAGCTTGAGATCGACATTGCTGCCAACCCGGCTTAAGCCCCACAAGCCTCGACAGAGGTACATAATTCTTCTAGGCAGAATAATCTTTTCGGCACTCGACGCCCTCCCTTACGGTGACACTAACCACTGCACTTCGCCCTTGAGGAGGCCCCTGTGTCCATCAGTGCCGAAAACACCACGCACGAGTCGGTTGCCGCCGGGCAGGCCCTGCCGGAGCCGACCCCGGAAGAGGCTGCCCAGCTCGAGCAGCTGTACCGGGACTTCGACAAGGAAAACGTGATCCCGCTGTGGACCGAAATCGGCGACCTGATGCCGATGGTCCCCACCCCCAAGGCAGTCCCGCATGTGTGGCGCTGGAACGACCTGTATCCGCTGGCCGCCCGGGCCGGCGATTTGGTTCCCGTGGGCCGCGGCGGCGAACGGCGGGCGATTGCCCTGGCAAACCCGGGCCTGGGGGGCACCGCCTATGCGACGCCGACGCTGTGGGCTGCGATCCAGTACCTAGGCGGCCGGGAAACCGCCCCGGAACACCGCCACTCGCAGAACGCGTTCCGCTTCGTCGTCGAGGGCGAAGGCGTCTGGACCGTGGTGAACGGTGACCCGGTTCGGATGTCCCGCGGCGACTTCCTGCTGACCCCGGGCTGGAACTTCCACGGCCATCACAATGACACCGATGAGCCCATGGCCTGGATCGACGGGCTGGACATCCCGTTCGTGCACTACGCCGACGCCGGCTTCTTCGAATTCGGCACCGAACGCGTCACCGACGAGGCCACCCCGGACATTTCCCGCTCGGAGCGGCTCTGGGCCCACCCCGGCCTGCGCCCGCTGTCGGGACTGGATGACACCACCAGCTCACCAATTGCCGCGTACCGCTGGGAACACACGGATGCCGCACTGCGCGAGCAGCTGCTCCTGGAGGACGAAGGCCACCCCGCCACCGTCTCGCAGGGCCACGCCGCGGTCCGGTTCACCAACCCCACCACCGGCGGCGACGTGATGCCGACTATCCGCGCCGAATTCCACCGCCTCCGCGCCGGCGCCGCCACCGAGACCCTGCACGAGGTGGGCTCGAGTGTCTGGCAGGTCTTCGAAGGCACCGGATCCGTGACCCTGAACGGCGAAACCAAGCAACTGGCCAAGGGTGATCTCTTTGTCGTTCCGTCCTGGGCCGCCTGGTCGCTGCAGGCCGGGACTGAGTTTGACCTTTTCCGCTTCAGCGACGCCCCCATTTTCGAACGGTTGAACTTCAACCGGACCTACATCGAAGGACGCACCAAGTAATGAGACTCCTCACCCTCCGCACCCCCGACGGAACAAAGGCCGTACGCCAGGACGGCGGCACCCTTACCGAGATCGACGGCTTCACAGACGTCGGGGCACTCCTCAAGGACTCTGCCTGGGAAGAGAAGGCCGCCGCCGCGTCAGGCGCCACCCACGCGTTAGAGGGCGCCGACCTGGCACCGGTCGTTCCCGTGCCGGGCAAGATCATCTGCGTGGGCCACAACTACCGCAACCACATTAAGGAAATGGGTCGGGAAGTTCCCGAGCACCCTACGCTGTTCGCAAAGTATGCCGAGTCCCTGATCGGGCCCAATGATGACCTGTCCCTGCCCCAGGAATCAGACGCTGTCGACTGGGAAGCCGAGCTTGCCGTCGTCATCGGCACGACGGGGCGCCGGATCACCGAAGCCGACGCCCCTGCCCACATCGCCGGGTACTCGGTCCTAAACGACGTGTCCATGCGGGACTACCAGTTCCGCACCATCCAGTGGCTGCAGGGCAAGACCTGGGAAAAGTCCACCCCCTTCGGCCCCGCCCTGGTCACCAAAGAAGAATTCACTGCGGGTCCGCTCATGACTTCGGAGGTGGACGGCGAGGTCCAGCAAAGCACCCCCACGTCAGACCTGGTCTTCACCCCTGAGTTCCTGGTCTCCTACATCTCCACCATCATCACGCTGAACCCGGGCGACGTGATCGCCACCGGAACCCCCGGCGGTGTGGGCCATGCCCAGGACCCCAAGCGCTACCTGCAGGAAGGCCAGCTGCTCATTACGACCATCGAGGGCCTGGGCCAGCTTAAGAACCATGTGGTCAAGGAAGCCTGATGGTTGCCCGCTCCGACAAGACAACCGACCCGCGCCTGCAGGAAGAACTCCTGCAGGCGCGTCGGGGCACGGCGTTCTTCGCCCGCAAGCTCAACGAACTCTCCGACGCGGAACTCGACAGAGCCTCGCTTCTCCCGGGCTGGACCCGCCGCCACGTAATCGCTCATATTGGTTACAACGCCCGCGCCATCTCACGTCTGGTCAAGTGGGCAGCTACAGGGGTGGAGAACCCCATGTATACCTCCAAGGAGATCCGTGACCACGAGATAGATTTCGGGGCCACTCTGACCCCGATCGCGCTGCGGAATCTCTTTGACCACGCTGCCATCCACTTGAACGTCGAATGGCGCGACCTTCCCTCAGACGCCTGGCACCACAAGGTCAAGACGATTCAAGGACGGTTGGTTCCGGCCGAAGAAACTATCTGGATGCGCACGCGCGAAGTCTGGGTCCACGCCGTCGACCTCGACAATGGTGCCTCCTTTAAGGACATCCCCGCCCCTGTGCTCAACCGGCTGCTCCAAGACATCACCGGCGCATGGGCCTCGCGTGGAACGGACAAGGACCTGATAGGCAGGGTCAATGACTACCCGGAACTGTCCTTCGGCGACAAAGAGGCACGTACACCAGTGCAAATTTCCGGATCCCTTGCGGACCTGGCCTGCTGGGCCACCGGACGAGGGACAGCGGGCGTCACCGCCAGCCAAAGCGGCAAGATATTCGCTGTGACTCCCGTTGCACCTACCTGGATATAGGCCGCCAACCGTGCCCGACCTCACTGGCATTGCTCGAGCTGGAACGGCTGGGCAGGTTCAGATTTCTGAACCACGGTGACGGATCCAAGCGTGTCGTTAGCTGTCCACGGCTGGAGTCAGGTTATCCACGGCGGGGGATTTGGGGCCGTTGGGGGAGCTCCCAGCCGAAGTAGCGGTGGGTAACCTATGAGAGGTGTCCCTGGTTGTGGACGGGAGAGCCCACTTCTCCCAGCTGGACCGAGTCCCGGCCATTTCTGCCTTCTTGGCAGAGTCGGGAGTGAACTTGGGTCAGGTTGGGATGTGCTTCAGTCTGGACGATCGCCTTCGCTAGAGCGGTCTCTGAGGATGTCGCAAATCTCCACTTCATGGCTGTCAGTGGCGCCAGTGGGGCATTCCGTGGTCCAACGACAACGTGCGGGGCCATCAGTGATAGCGCAATGTTGTGGAACCAGATGGCACTGTGTGAGAGGACTTGTTCGTGAAGTAGAGCCGCGAACGGGCGCGAGTAGAACGGGCAAGCCGAAAGCGCAGCTGCTGCCGCTAAATGTTGCGTATCGGTAGGTCATGCCGGCGCAGGAACTCGGCGGTGAATTGTGCAGTGGCACCCGGGGCGTCCATCATGACATCGTGCGTGGCGTTCGGCACGACTACGTGGTGGATGTTCTCGTCCTGGTTGGAGCGGATTTTTGGGAGCAGGTCGTCGAAGAACACTGATGCTGCTCCGAGGGCGACGCCGTTGGGGGGGTCGTGCCAAGCTGGGCGAGCGAGGTGTCCTCTACTGGGACAGAACCGACCCGTGGGTCGCACCGCATGCGCCACTGCCGCTGGTACGGTTCCACGCTCGCATATACGACATGCGCGGCCAGGTCGGCGGGCCTGCTCTTCTTGCGCGGGATCACCGCTGCCTCAGCTTCCTCGCAAGAGGAGAAAAGCTGCGGTGGGCGGATCACCGGGACTGCACTCTGAATTTTGCGCGGGCTGGAACCGATGGCCTCGAGGAGGATGACTGTTTGAGCTTGGAGGCCAGTGGCAACGGCGCGGCAGACGAGGGCGCCGCCAAGGGAGTGGCCGACCAGCGCCAGCCTTTCGGGGAACAGGTATTCCGCCGCCACAGTGACTTCCTCAGCCCATGTGTCGAAGGAATATGAGGGTCTCCAGTCGCTCCTGCCGTGCCCGGAGAGGTCGATTGTTCCCACGGGGCGATCTGCCATGAGTTCGGTGACCATCGGAGCTCACCAAGAGGCGTTGGCCGACCCACCGTGCACAGGGAGCACCGGACAGCTTTCCAGTGCCGATTCGGTTACTGGCTTGAGGTCAGGAGGATTGCAGCATCACCCGGTGCCAAATCGCGCCAATTCGCGACTTCTAGATGTAGGAGTATCGGCGATTCCAGTCTGTACGTCATTTTCAGACTCGCCGGTTCATAGGGCATTCGGTATGCATGCTACGGCTTCAGCTTCTACGGCAGCGCCATAATGCAGTTCTTTGACGCCGACGACAGCCTTGGTGGGGCAATGGCCCCGACCCAATGTTACGTAAATGCGGACCTGCACAAGGTCTTCCCGTGATGCTACGACGTCCGTCGTAGTACGATTAGAAGCGTAATAACGTCCACTACGATCGGAACAGGTAACGAGGTAAAGGAAGGGTTTCATGCGCACGTTGGAACACCCGGATCGGAATTCCATCTCGCTGGATGGTGTGTTGTTTGCACTGAGCGACCCTACGCGTCGAAAAATCGTCCGCCAATTGGCGGACGGGCCGCCTGCGCAATACTGTAGCCAGTTCGCGCTGCCGATTTCCCTGTCCACGCAGACGCATCACTTTCGAGTTCTACGGGAAGCCGGCGTGATTGAACAGCGATATCAGGGCACGGCAATTGTAGCTGCGCTCCGTTCAGAGGATTTGACCACACGGGTGCCCGGACTATTAGAAGCAATCCTTGCCGCCGAGCGTGCAGAGAACCCGCCGAACTGAATACCTCTGCCTGTTATCGACTTACACCGAGAGGGAATGATAACTCGATGTCACTCCTGGAACCCTTACGCCTTGCCCACGGACCTGAATTGAAGAACCGCTTGCTTCTAGCTCCAATGACGAACAATCAGAGCAACCCCGACGGGACCGCATCCCTTGACGACCTATCTTGGATCCGCCTCGTTGCCGCCGGCGGCTATTCAATGATCATGACTGCCGGCGCAAATGTGCAGCGCAACGGAAAATCGTTCCCCGGTCAGCCAGGAATATACGATGACCGACATCTAGACGGATTGACCGAGATCGCCTCGATTATCCGCGGCGCTGGCAGCATCTCCTCGGTGCAGTTGCATCACGGAGGCGTGCGTAGCCTCGGTGGGGAGTACGGGCAACCCTACGCAATGTCCCCGGCAACCGGTGCCCGTCAGATGAGCACGGCCGAAGTAGAGCAACTGCGTGACGACTTTATTGCCGCAGCAGTCCGTGCAAAGCGGGCGGGCTTCGACGGAGCGGAGATTCATGGAGCCTTCGGCTGGATTATTTCCATGTCGTTGTCGCCCATCGCGAACCGACGAACCGACAAGTATGGCGGCGACTTGGAGGGACGATCCCGACTGCTCTTCGAGATCCTCCATGGCATACGCCAAGAGACCGGTCCTGACTTTCAGATTGGGCTACGTTTATCTACCGAACGGTACGGTACCTCGTTGCGCGATTTGCGCGACCTGGCGGAGGAAGCGATGCGCCGTGAAGCGATCGACTACCTCGATCTAGCCCCTTGGGACGTTAACGCCATTGCTGTCGAACCAGAATTTGAGAATCGACCAGTCCTCAGCATTTTCACCGAACTGGATCGCAAACAAACGCGGATAGGTGCTAGTGGGAAGGTGATGACTGGAGCGCAAGCCTCCAGTGTGCTGAAGGCTGGCTGTGACTTTGTCATGCTCGGGCGAGCTGCGCTACTCGAACCCGACGCGCCACGCCTCTTCGCTAAAGACCCTCACCACCAGGGACCTGAAACGCCTGTCCTGTACCAGTACCTGCGCGAGCAAGGCTTAAGCAATGCCTTCGTCGACTATCTCCTTATGGACCATCCCGCCCTAGTGGCCCGAGGCTGGTTGTAAACCTCTCTTGGTGGATAAGAAAAGGATCTCGTGCGGCGCTAAGGGTCGTTGCCCTAGCATGCGTGATCCGTTCACGAAACGCCTGCCCGCAGAATCCAAGGATTCCGCTAATTCCGGTATCGTGCCAACAGAGGTCAACCCTAAAAATAGATTGCTCGAGTGGGGATTCTGGGAGCTAGCTGTACTGCCCAAGGACGTTGGTTGGGTGAAAGTGAAGACTCGCTGGAGTCGTTGACACATGGGTGAGGACCTCCGGTTGCACAGTGGAGTCGCTCAGACAACCGTTGAGGCGACCAGGAGGTCCTCATGTCCCACGCTAATGCCGCATTGACTCCACGCCAACGTTTACGCGTTGCGCGCCTGGTCATTGACTAAGGGTGGCCGGTATCCCGGGCTGCCGAAGAGTCCAATTGCTCGTGGCCCACGACCAACCGCTGGGCGCAGCGCTATGCCGCAATGGGTGAGGCGGGCATGACAGACAGATGCTCGCGCCCGCACCGAGTGGCGAACCTGGACGCCGCAGCAGCTCGTACGCAAGGTCGTGCACCTGCGCTGGAAGCAAAGGCTGGGTCCATCGCGATCGGAGCGAGGCTTGCCATGCCAGCTTCCACGGTCCTGGTTCGGTGCCGGGTGAACCGGCTGCATCATGCGGATAAGCGCACTGGCGAAGTTATCCGCCGGTACGAACTCGACAAACCGGGGGGCGATGATCCACGTCGATGTCAAGAAGCTCGGCAACATCCCGGACGGGCCGTGCCAAGACCCCGGGAAAGCCGTCGAGCGGCCACCGTCATCCGCTGATCGGCACCGCCTACCTGCACACGGTCATCGACGACCACTCAGGGGTCGCCTACGCCGAGATCCATGGCGACGAAACAGCTGCCACCGCCGTGGGAGTGCTGAGACGGGCCGTGTCCTGGTTCGCCCTCCACGGCGTCACCGTCGAGAGGGTCCTGTCCGGCAACGGATCCGCCTACAAGTCGAACCTCTGGCGGGACGCCTGCCGGGAGCTGAACATCAAGGCCAAGAAAACCCGACCCTACCACCCGCAAACAAAAGGCAAGATCGAACGGTTCCACCGAACCCTCGCCGACGGATGGGCGTTCACGCGCTTCTACGCCACCGAATCGGCCCGCAGAAACGCGCTCCTGGCATGGCTGCACCCCTACAATCACCACAGGCCCCACACCGCAATCGGAGGCCAACCGCCCATCGGTCGCTTAACCAACCTGCCTGGGCACTACAGCTAGCCCCGCATCACATTCTCGGTAACTTAGTGGTTAATGCTGCTCAACTTCCGAGAAGAGCCCAGTAAAGGGGGTTCCAATGGTTACGAGCTGATGGAAGAACCCCGCCGCAGCGGGGGCTTCTACTGCAGCTGATGCGTCATCGTAGGTCTCGAAATATAGGTCCATGGTTCGGTGGGCGGGGGTGGGGGTGCCGTCTTCTTTTGGCCAGACTTTGGCCTCTTCGAGTCGTTGCAGTTTAGGGATCTCTCGCGCGAGTCGGGGAAGGTGGTGGTACGCCTCCTCAAAGGATTTCGGGTCCGTGGGGTTCTCTATGATGATAGTGATCTTCGTAGTCATGACAACTTCTTTCAGTCCGCGTTGGTATTGGTGCTGCCAGGATGTTTTGGGCTTGCTCATTCTGCGGGAGCGGGGGACAGCCTAATTTGCTACGACGATCGTCGGCCAGCGGTCTCTAGGAGGCGGAGCCAGACTTCACTGGTAGTGGGGTAGGCAGGAACAGCGTGCCAGAGCCGTTCCAGCGGGATTTCGCCAACGATGGCTATGGTGGCGGCATGAACGAGCTCGCTGACGTCCGGGCCCACCGCGGTGAACCCGACGATGGTGTTCGTGCGTTCGTTGATGAGGATGCTTGCCCGGCCGGTGTAGTCGTCGGCGTGCAATGCTGCCCCGGCGACGGCACTGAGATCATATTCGACTATCCGCACCTGCAGACCCGCGGCTTGCGCCGCCTTAGTGGTAAGGCCAACGGAGGCGATTTCCGGATCAGTGAACACTACCTGTGCCACAGCAAGTTCGTCCGCGGTAGAAGCGTGCCGCCCCCACGGGGAATAATCGACGGGCCGGCCAGTGGCCCTGGCCACCAGCGCATCACCCAAGGCACGGGCTTGATACTTACCTTGATGGGTCAGGAGGGCCCGGCGGTTGACGTCACCGGCTGCGTACAACCATCCTTCGTGGGTAGACACACCGTCCGGGGCGGTCAATTGCAACGTGTCATCGACGTTCAGCCAGTTTCCTGAGGTCAGGCCGATCTGGTCGAGTCCGAGGTCCTCAGTGTTGGGCTTACGGCCGGTGGCGACGAGGACTTCATCTGCTTCAATGACGGCGCCGTCTGCCAGGGAGATGTGGACTGTTCCTTTGCTGTTGCGGGTGACCTTTGTGGGTTCTGCGCCGATCATGACCTGGACACCTCTGTCACGGAGGGATGCAATAACGTGTTCTGCGGCGTATGGTTCGACATTCGGGAGCACCCGGTCGCGGGCGATGAAAGTGACAGCTGAACCGAGTGCGTTGTAGGCCGTTGCCATTTCGGCTCCTACGACTCCTCCGCCGATGATCGCGAGCCGATCGGGGACAGTGCTCGCAGACACTGCCTCACGGCTGGTCCAAGGTTTCACGTCCGCGAGCCCGGCGATGGGCGGGAGGGCGGCGCTGGTGCCTGTAGCGATGACCACCGCCTGGCGCGCGTTAAGGGTGAGCTCTGTTCCATCCTCGCCGGTCACTGAGACGCTTTTTGGTGCAGTTATACGTCCGTGCCCTCGGACAAGGCTAATTCCGGCTTCGTTTAGCCAGGCGACTTGGCCGTCGTCCTGCCAGTTCGAGGCGAACCGGTCGCGACGGGCTAGAACGGCTTTGGCGTCGAGGTCACCGGTTACTGCGGCGGCAGCACCGGGTAAGCGCTGGACAGCGCGGAGGGCAGCGGCGTCACGGAGCAACGCTTTGGTGGGCATGCAAGCCCAATACGAGCATTCACCGCCGACGAGTTCCCTCTCGATGATCGCCGCGGTGAGACCGCCTTGGACCACTCGGTCAGCCACATTTTCCCCGACAGGGCCCGCGCCGATGATTATGACGTCGTATTCCGTGGTGTTCATCAGTTTCCGCCCTTTTCAGCGCGGCGCAGGCGCAGGGCCGAGAGCAGGAAGAACACCCCGCCCAGGGCGGCGTACCCCGCGAGGCTGGTCAACGATGCCTTCGGACCCCCCGACTGCAAGATGAAGCCTGTGCCGGCGAGCACGGAGATGCCCCCGCTAAGAATCATCGGCCACTGCCCACCCAGGGCACGTCGGCTGGCCCCAACAATCAGTTGCACGATCCCGGCGGTGATTGCCCACGCGCCCCACACGACAAGCACCGCGGGAAGACCTGAGAAAACTGCGACGGCAAGCCCGATGACTGTGAGCAGGCTGAGGGCCATGTTGACGTACAGGGCCGACGCGGGTTTAGTCGCGCGGGACGACCGGTGGTCGACGACGGCTGCTGCAAGGTCGAAGGCGGGGTAGAGCAGGAGAAGGCTAATGCTAAACGGGTTGAGTGTGGAGGCGGAAAAGGCCAGAAACCCGGCCCAGACAACCGCGAATCCGAATCGCACAAAGTAGAGCTGTCGAAGTGCGGACGGAATGGTTGGTGCCACAGTAACGCTTGTACTCATAAGAATGCTCACTTCGGTAGGATTTCGAACCAATTGGTGTGGATAGAACGTTCGGTCTAGTAAGACTGCAGCACGCCGCCCGTCATGTCAAGACCGATCGTTCTGTCTGCTAAGTTTGAATCTAGTTTTCATGGGTTGAAATGGAGGTAACAAGATGTCCGAGGCCCGATCCCGATTGCTGACTACGGCTTCTCGGCTCTTTTACAGCGAGGGTATTCATGCAGTGGGCGTAGATAGGGTCATCACGGAGGCACAGGTGACTCGCGCCACGCTGTACAAGCATTTTCCGGGCAAGGACGACCTCATCGTTGCCTATCTACGGCAGGCCGACGAGGCCATCCGAACCCGCATCAGCGCGGTGTGCAGTCAGGACCTAAACCCTGACGATGCAATTCGGGCCATCAGTCGGTCCATTGCGGACGATATTCAGCGACCCGGCTTCCGGGGCTGCGCATTCCTCAATGCCGCAGCCGAATACCCTGACCCCACGCACCCCATCCACCAAGCCGTCCTTGAACACCGGCAATGGTTCCTGAAAACGATGACCGAACTCTTCACCCACACCGGCAAGACCGACCCGGAACCGGCCGCCCGACACTTCATCATGCTAAGAGACGGGGCCATGAGCGCCGGCTGCCTGACGGATCCGGCACCGATCCGCGAGACATTTGTCCGCGGCATTGAGGGCTTGCTGACATACCGCAGCCACCTGAAAACCAAACTGTAGAACGAGCCCCCAACCCGCCACCCAGGTACGAGGGGTGGAAAGCGGCACGTCTCCAGACGCGGTCTCCGCGAGGCGTAGCTACGGCGCGGCAATCGCCGTAACTAGCCGCACGCAGATACCGCCCCTGCACAGAGGAACTACCTAGCCCGTAATCGCCGCCACCATTTACGCCGAAGAACGGAAAGGATGGGACCTTCACCACCCATGCCCCGCGATCGCTGGTCCCTTTGTACTAGGAGATTAAGAACTCCCATCGGTCCGAGTGTTCGTGAGTGGAATTGCCTGCATAGAGGTGGTGGCTACTGCCTGCAGGGTCTCGCGGCTTGCGCCTGCGCATCCCAGAACTTCCATTCCCCTAGTCACTGGAACGAAATACGTTGCGAGGGATTGAACGTTCGCGTGGGCCGCGATCTCGCCGCTTTCTGAGTTGTGCCGCATGGCACTTCGTGGTCGACAAGTACGGTGTACTTGCCGTCATCGCGTTGTATAACAAGGATTCCCTGCCCGCGTTCAAGAGCGGCGGGTATGAGCTTGCTGATGGCACGGTTAAGCTTCTCGTCTCTGCTTCGGGGATCCTCCAGAGCGATGACTTCAAGGGAAAGAAGCGCCGGGCTTGGGAGCACTCCGCCGCCCATGAGCGAGAAGACATCGCTGGCTTCCGGTTTATGCAACTTGTAGGACACAAGTCCTCCTTTGCTAGGTCGATCGGTGTGAATAGTCGACCTGCCGGCTTATGTGGTTGTAGACCGGATCATACGACCGGCTTGCAGTCTTCTCGTCTGGTAGAGCGGAAGCTTCCACCCGACTGCATATGAGGTTGAGTCCAGGGGCCTGCCCTGCAAGGAATTCAAGGGCCGGCCGAGGGTGTCAGATTAGGGCCTGCCCTAATCTGACGAACAGTTCTATCCCGCTCCCCGGACAGTACGGGCCCGGCCCGGTTGATGCCGGCGGCGGTCCACCTGTACTCCGGGGGCGACGGCAGTGCTCGGATTTCTGAGCTCTGGTTACCCCGCGGAAACCGCAGCCGTCGCTGCTGGGGCCCCGGCGGTGGTGAAGGGCAACAGCGACTAGCGTTCCTTGGTCTCCCGGCTCCAGAAGCTGAGCAGCGCCTCTACCAGTTCGCGCGGCCGTTCCTCCGGTACGTAGTGCCCGCAATCAAGCACAATTCCCTCAAGATCGGCGGCCAATGAGGTGAAGGTGTCGTACATGAGGCTGCCAACGCTGTGGGCGGCCCCCACAGTCAACATCGGGACGGTGATTGGTAAGGACCCACGCCGCAAAGCCTCCACTCGACCGGTATCGCTAAATACCTCGCGGTAGTACTCGAAGCCGGCGTGTTTGCGGGCCGGGTCGCTGAAAAGCCTGACGTATTCGTCGAGCGCTTCCGGCTCGATTGAGCCCGGCACCGTCGACTTGTGCCGAAAGGACCATTCAAGGTACTCCCGCTCGTGGCCGCTCATCAATATCTCCGGCAGTTCGGGCAAGCGATTGAGTCCGAAGTGCCAGGCGCGGATGTTAGTCGCGTCGTTGGGGTAACCGTTAGGTTCTGCCATCACGCCAGGGATGGCCGCGTCAATAAGTGCAAGACTCCGAATGCGATCGGGGGTAAGAACGGCAACCGCATGGCTGATCCAGCTCCCCACATCATGGCCTACCAATTCGACGCGGTTGGTTAGGCCGAGAGAGTCTATGAACTCTGCGATCTCCCCAGCCACGGTCGAGAGGTCATAACCAGAAGAAGGGGTAGAGCTGTCACCGAAACCGCGGGGGTCGAGAGCGTAAACAAGTCTCCCTGCGTTCACCAGCGGCGGTATGACACGCCGCCATGCGAGGCGGCTCTGCGGCCAGCCAGCGATCAGCAGGACAGGAGGCAAAGGGCTGGAGGCCTCTCCGGAAACCGTCGCCACCAGACGCGTACCTCCCGATTCGAACACGTGCATCTCATAGCTCCTGTCGCGTGGGAAGGTTTATCGTCACGAAATTACCCTTAGTGCAGCTGTCCCACGTCGAACAATATTGCCGGGCGAAAATAAATCGCTTGCATAGCCTCAACTTTTCTATCGTGAGGGCATGGCTTATTCCCTCACCCTTTGCGCAATGAACCTCCCCGACGTGCGGTTTGATACCCGCGTGCGGCTAGCCCAAAACGCAGGATTCTCGTCCATCGGACTCTCAATAGCGCAGTACCGCAGGGCGCGGGAGGACGGGTTCACGGATGATCAGATGCGAACCCTCCTGAGCGAAGCAGGAATTCACCTGGACGAGGTCGAGGGACCTTGGGACTGGCTAACGGGGGAGGGGTCGTCGGCAAAAGACACCGAGCTGGTGCTGCACATAGTGCGCAAATTGAACTGCCGCCAGATCACTGCTGTGCAGTTTCACCCAGCTTCGTCATCGTCCGCGCTAGTCACTGCGGCCCAGTCCCTATGTGATTCAGCAGCCCAGCTGGGTGCCAGGGTCGGAATCGAATTCCTTCCGTTCAGCCTGCTCCCAAGCCTCAGCGACGCGTGGAGGCTTGTTCACGAAGTAGACCGAGAGAACTGCGGCCTCGTGCTCGACGCCTGGCACTTCGCGCGCACCACCGGGTGGCAGAGCACGCTAGAGACAATTCCAGCCGAACGTCTATACGCCATTCAACTCTGCGATGCCGCAGACATTCCCAGCGACGATCTTCGCGAGGAGGCAAGGCACCGCCGTCTCCTGCCAGGGCAAATCTCGATCGAGATCCTGCGGAAATTGCGAGGGCTGGGCTTCAGCGGGCGACTCTCAACGGAAGTGTGGTCAGATGAACTCTTTCGCAGCGATCCCGAACTGGCTGTGCCGGCGCTCCACAAGGCCACCGTGGAAGCATTGCGGGCTGCCGACTGGCCGGAAGACGACTAGATGTACTGTCCCGGGTTGGTTGGTGACACGGGTTTTGAATTGACGCAATAAGAGGACCTCCGGGTGCTGCGGGGTCCTGGTCAAGAGCGAACACCAACCAGGAGGTCCTCGTGCTCGACAGCACGGCGTTTGGCTCGTACGTGGCGTCTGCAGCCTACCCTCTGCATAGGTCGACGGCTGGCCTTTGCTCCGTGCCGCTGAAAGTGCGATGTTTCTATCCCTATCGCCGCGCGCTGATCACGCCGCTCCCGGGCTTGGTGTCGCTGCTTGGAAGACTGCATGCGGGAACGGAAGGTACCGAGCCGTTTGTTTTGCGGCGGCGGGTGAAGCGGGGTGCGTGCCCCAAATGGCATACCAGCTTCATCTAGTATCCCCGGGGTCCACCCCATCCTGGACACCACTGTGCCGTTCAACGATCCGGTCACTGGATAAGCGGGACTGTCGCCAGTACGAATATGCATTGCGTGGACATGAAATAGCTTCGCGGATCTCCAACGGCAGACGGCAGCGGATCCACGGACGAGTGCGGACAAATGCACTCACTCTCCAAACAGGTCGCCAACCAACGGGGCTAGTGCATCTAGCTCACCTGATCTGCAGTCGCCTCAAACTCTTTCAGCGCCCGCTTCAGCAGCCGCTGCGTGCTTAACATAGCCTCCTCAGCCACCAGCATGAGCGGCAGCAGTTCGAGCGCGTCGGAGATTGGCTCGATAGAGAGCGGCACTGGCTCCTCCGCCGCAACTGCTATGGCCTGGAGGAATCCAAGCGAGTTCAGGTCGCCCGCGCCGGGATAGGTCCGACGGTGCCGGGCTTCTTCCACGAGGGAAGGCGTGACTTCCCGCTGGATGACGTCGGAAAGTTGCACCACGGCGACGTGCGAGAGTGCATCGGCTGTTAACTCTTCGAAGGCGGATCCCGAGCGAAAGAAATGCAGGATATCGAGCACAATTTTCGCGTTCGGGGCAGCAGTGGATTCCACGAGTTCCAGCGCCCTGGTGAAACTCGGTATCGAGTTGTAGGGCATGAACTCGTAGGCAACGGGCAGCGGCGCTAGTTGTGCGCAGACCGATGCGAACTCGTCACCCACGGCTGCGGCCTCGGCACCCCAGGCCGCCACATGCACGCGATCAGGTTGCAGGATTGATGCCAACTCTACGACTAACGCGTTCGCGTGTCGGGCTGGGCCCCCATCGCCTAGCCGGATGAGCTCGAGCTCACCGACGCGCAGCCCGGCGTCGCGGATTGCCGCGGCAATTTCCTCGAAAGCGATCCCACGTTCCAGGGCTGCAATGCACTGCCCCACCGTGATTCCAACCGATTCGAATCCGGCATTGCGCGCCGCCGAGAGGACCGACGGAAGGTTTCTATCGCGGAAAGTGATTGCTCCGAGGGTAATAGTTGAGAAGGGTGGGTGTGTAGTCATACCACCACTATCCCGGCTTATGGGTGCCCTCGCCGCAACAACATATCGCTCAGCGGAAAGTTCTTACAGCCTTCCTCAGCTTGCCGGGGAGCGACAGAAGTCACCAACATCGAGGCCATGTCATGGTCGCCGGGGCCGGAGGAGCGAGTGGTTGGCGAAATGATCGCTTTTGAACCAAGACATCACGATCACTGCCGCCACAACTACTTCCGCCGCTCAGTGGCCCCGCATTGCATCATCAATGCCAAAAATAGGAAGGGGACCGGCGATAGCGGGCCAACTGAAGAATTCCGGAGTAGCATGGCGGTTACCTTTTCGCCCAGCAAGACGGATCACGGCGCCATCGACGTAAGACTGCCAACCTGAACAAGAGGGGCAATTATGACTGGTGGGGAGACATGAGCGGGAATGCAGCGGAAGCGGGTCGCACGACGGCCAGTCGAGTATTGGCTATTCTTGGGGCCTTCTCGCCGGCGTCCAGATCGCTCAACCTCGCCCAGCTATCAGAGAACAGCGGGTTGCCCGTGCCCACTGCCCATCGGCTCGCCGCCGAGCTCCTCGAGTGGGGGGCGCTGGAACGCACCGAGACCGGGCGATACCGCATCGGAATGCGCTTGTGGGAGGTGGGTTCACTCGCTCCCGCCCCGCAAAGTTTGCGCACTATCGCGCTTCCTTTTATGCAAGACCTATACGAGGCCACGCATGAGAATGTGCAGCTCGCTGTTCGAGGAGGCGACCGTGTTGTTTATGTTGAGGCAATCTCGGGACGGCGTTCGATCGGAACCGCCAGTCAGATCGGTGGTGATTTGCCAATGCATGCGACCGGAGTAGGAAAGGTGGTGCTGGCATTTTCTGAGCCGGAGCTGCTTAGCCATGTCCTAAGCCAGAGCCTTCCTTCATTGACGCCGTTCACGATTACAAGTCGCGCTGCGATTGCGGAGGTCATTCAAAAGGTTCGAACCGAGCACGTTGCCTTCTCAAGGGAGGAAATGACCGTGGGGGTCAGCGCAGTCGCCTCTCCCATCCTCGCTGCAGATGGCTCGCTGATCGCCGCATTGTCCATCGTGGCCCGAGCATCGGTGAACCTGAACGCCCTGGCGCCTGCAGTACGTACAGCGGCCATCAGCATCGGGCGGCGAAGCGGCGCGCGCCTACGACATGACGAATGATCTGAACGCGCCGTACCTGTGGCTCATTTTCGCCCGGTGGAAGATTAGCAGCGCGGCGGGGGTTGAGTTCGTAAAGTCGTATCAATGACCGGACTTACCGGCCTCACGCGGTCGAACAAACTCTTCGACCCCGAAAACTGGAGAAGCAATGAAGCTTTCATACACTGCCGGCGGCCTGGCGCGAATGGCCGAAAGGCTACCCGTGCAGGACGAAATCGCAGCGAAGTCTGTCAGCGGTAACGGGCCAAACCATGACTAGGGAATACTCCTACTCCCGCCTTCCCCGATCGGTGCAGGGACTTGTCGGCGTCGCGGCGTTCATTGTTGTACTGCAGCTCGTACCGCTCAGCGGTATAGTCTCACCCGCCTATCTGCCCCCGTTTACCACCGTCGCGGCTACCCTTGGGCAACAGCTCTCGGACTCCAGCTTCTGGTCGGCTTTCGGATCGACAGTGCAGGCATGGGGACTAGGCCTCGGTATCGCCCTGACGATCGGCATCGTGCTGGGCTTCCTACTCGGGTTGGTGCCGGTGCTGCAGGACTTCACGGCAACCACCATTGAGTTCTTACGTCCCATTCCATCAGTCGCATTGATCCCCATCGTCGTGCTGCTTTACGGCACGTCGATCGGCTCAACCCTCGTGCTCGTGGTCTATGCCTCCCTGTGGCCGATCCTCCTACAAGTGCTCTACGGCATTAGAGATGTCGACCCGGTTGCGGCCGAGACTGCACGCTCCTATCGCTTCCGGCGTGGTTCGGTGCTCGCCAACCTCGTCTGGCCTTCGGCACTGCCTTATGTGATGACAGGCGTGCGGCTGTCTGCATCCATCGCGCTGGTGCTCACGCTCACCGCGGAGCTGATCATTGGAAACCCGGGACTAGGTAGCGCGATTGCCACCGCCCAGTCGAGCGGCGCCGTCGCCAAGATGTACGCGCTCACCCTCGTAGCAGGATTATTTGGCGTGCTGGTAAATATCGGGGCCCGAGTGATCGAGCGGCGCGTGCTCGCCTGGCACACCTCCATCAGATCAGAGGTATCCAAATGAAAGTCTTCACGAGAGTCCTTCCCGCCATCGCGTTGCCGGCTTTGTTGGTGGCAATCTGGTGGGTCTTCTCGGCCGGGAGCACGAACCCCTACTTCCCGCCGCTCAGCAGCATCCTTGAGGTGTTCCCGGCGACCTGGGGTCCAGACAGATTAGTTGAGGACGTGCTGCCAAGCCTCATACGACTAGTTCTTGGATACGGTCTTGTCGTGTTTGTCGGGGTTTTGGGTGGAACAGCCCTCGGTCGATTGCCGTCGCTGTACGCCACCCTTAACCCCGTGTTGGAGTTCTTCAGGGCTTTGCCGGCCCCGGTGCTGATTCCTGCGCTGATCCTGATTGCCGGAATCGGTGACGGCATGAAGATCCTGGTCATTGCCCTCGGGTGTCTGTGGCCAATCCTGCTGAATACGGTCGCGGGTGTGCGAGCAGTCGACGAGGTCGTTCTCGACACCGCACGCTGCTACGGTTACCGTCGCGGCTCGGTGCTCATGCGCGTCATCCTGCCCTCCGCCAGTCCTCAGATCATCGCCGGGATGCGACAGTCGCTATCGATCGGAATCATACTGGTCGTGATCAGCGAAATGTTCGCCTCTTCGAACGGTCTGGGCTTCACCGTGGTGCAGTTCCAACGAGGATTCGCAATTCCGCAGATGTGGACAGGCATCATCGTGCTGGGTCTTTTCGGCGTGATCCTCTCCCTGCTTTTCAAGCTGTTCGAGCGCCAGGCCTTGGCTTGGTACCTCGGCCTGCGCCAATCCGAACGAGGAAGATAGATGACTATGAATTCAACCATGCTCGATGTACGGGCGCTGAACAAGATCTACGGTTCCGGTCCGAAACAGCTGGAAGCGATCCGCGATCTGACCTTCACTATTGGTAAGGGAGAACTCGTTTGCATCGTGGGACCCTCCGGCGCTGGTAAGACGACGCTGCTGAAGTGCATCGCCGGGCTGCTACGACCCACGGCAGGGAGCGTGGTGCTTGAGGGCGCGCCCGTGACGGGGCCGCCGCCCGGGATGGCGGTGGTGTTTCAGGAGTACGGCCGGAGCCTGTTCCCGTGGATGACGGTTCGGCAGAACGTCGAGCAGCCGCTGAAAGAGCGCCGCATCCCGCGTGCTGAGCGTACGCAGCGGGTCGACGACGCTCTCGCTGCGGTAAGTCTCGCGGACGTGCCGGACTCCTACCCGTGGCAGTTGTCGGGTGGAATGCAGCAGCGAGTCGCGATCGCCCGCGCAGTTGCCTCCGAACCCCACGTGCTGCTGATGGACGAGCCGTTCGCAGCGGTCGATGCCCAGACCCGCGCCGACCTGGAAGACCTCGTGCGTACGCTCTGGCGCCGGCTCAACATGACGATTCTCTTCATCACCCACGACATCGATGAGTCGGTCTACCTCGCCGAGCGCGTTCTTGTACTCTCGGGGCGGCCTACTGTTGTCATGGAGGACGTCCATATCGACCTCCCTGAGAGCCGCAGTCAGCTTGAGACACGCTCGACAGCCCGCTTCGCAGAGCTGCGCACGCACGTGTATTCGCTCATTCAACGCGCCAAGGCGCACGCGCAGGACCAGCCTCAAAAGACACCGGGGGCGAATCCTGAAAGGGCGGTCGTGTAGTGAGGCTGACAGCGTGTGTCGAATGGCGCCTCGGGGACCGCGTTCCGGAGAGTCGCTCAGGGTACAGGTGCACAGCGGCCCATTTATAAGGCATATCGCTTCCGTTCGCGCCGCATACCGTTACTGAGTGCTGCCAGTAGGAACCGGCCGGGGCCCCATGGCCAATTTGGCACGGGGTCCGCAGTGCTTCTCTTTACCCGGATGCGCATGTTTCCCCGCCGACCCCCCAAAAGGGGAGTAGCCGCAAGCTTGGTGCATTGTCGAGTGTGGATGCAGCGCGGTCCGGATCGCCCGGAGCGCGCATCGGGACATTGGCGACCCAACGTCAACCTCGCTCAGCCGAATACGAGTTTTAGTGCAGTTCTTTATACAGACTTGAAGGGGTAGCATGACGACATTCGTTCTCGTCCACGGGTCCTGGCACGACGGTTCTGCGTGGCAGCCGGTTATTGAGGCGCTCGAAGCGGCAGGCCACTCCGCCTTCGGGCCCACGCTCGCCGGACACGGCGCTGGGGCAGATAAGAACGTCAACCACGACGACTGTGTTTGGTCAATCATTAACTACATCACTGAGCACGACTTGAACGACTTCGTGCTGGTCGGTCACAGCTTTGGCGGAACAGTCATCGCCCGGGTTGCTGAAGAAATTCCCGATCGCATCCGCCGCCTCGTGTTCTGGAGTGCCTTCGTTCTGCCCGCGGGTACATCGCTAAGAGATGAGCTTCCGCCTCACTACCGTACGAGGTTCGATCAGATGGCGAGCGAGTCGGCCGATCACACGGTGGACGTGGTGAGCTTCGATCTCTGGCGCGAGTCATTCATCGGGGATGCGGATCTCGAGGCGGCCCAGGCATCATTCAAGACCTTGTCACCTGAGCCGTACCAGCCCTTCAAAGACCTCCTCGACCTGACACGCTTTTATCAGCTAACGACCCCGAGGAGCTACCTCGTCGGGACCGAAGACATCGCTATACCGCCGGGCGAGGACTCTTGGCACCCACGCCATTCGTCGCGTCTGGGAAATTACCGGCTCGTGCAGATGCCCGGTAGCCACGAGCTCTTGTTCTCGAATCCGGTCGGACTGGCCGGCAAGATCGTCGAAGCGGGCCGGGACTGACCAGCAGCTCGAACTAAGGGGGCCGGATCGTCAAGTTGTACTGTTCAACAAAAGGTGGAGTGGCCAAATAGGATTCTAAGCCGCGAGGGCCTGGGCACGGTATTGCATCGTGCTCAGGCCCTTCAGTGCTGTTGAGATCACCTGGCGTTGTCCCTCCGATAGTAAACTGCCCTCATACATGAAAGTGCTCCCCGAAAGTTAGAACTGCATTCTCAGTCCAACATTCGGGGAGCACCTCAAGCGGCGGCCCGGCCCCCTTGATTACATCATCGCGCGAGAAATGGCTCGAGCAGGTCCAGGAATTCCGTGGGACGCTCTTCGGCAACCCAATGCCCGCAGTTTTCGATCGAGCCTCCCGAGACGTCTAAACAGAATTCTTCCAGCATGCTCACCATTTTGGATCCCCACCTCTTATCTCCACCGACCGCGAGAACCGGCATCCGTAGTGGGTTTCGAGCGAAGGCGCGGTTGTCGGTTGCGTCCTGCGGAAAGGCTCTGTACCACTCGAGCATTCCCCGGGTGCTTCCTGGTTGGGCCATAGCCTGCGCGAACAGGGCGATATCTTCGGTCGTTAGACCGTCCTGATTGTAAATCCGTTCTCTGATCAGGCTCTCGATGTACTGGAACTCCCGTCCATAAATGAGGAGCTCAGGCAGGTCCCTTTTCATATGGAATGCAAAGTGCCACAGCAACGGATCAACCAGGGCGTTATCCCAGAAGCTCACCCCCGGAATCGGAACATCTACGATTGCCAACCGCTCAACCGAATCAGGGAAAGCTGCTGCCCAGGCGAAAGCAACCATGCCTCCAATGTCATGGCCCACAACGGAGACACGACCGAAACCAAGCTTCTGACGGAGGACATCAAGCTCACCAGCCATCGACACCTTGTCGTAGCCGCCGACGGGCTTGTCCGACTGGCCCGCCCCCTTAAGGTCAACCGCGACGACCGTGTGCTGCTGCGCCAGGGGCGTCATAATATGCCGCCACTCCCGCCATGTTTGCGGAAATCCATGAAGCAGGAATACCGGGCTACCAGTGCCGCCGACCACGGAATGCAGTTGCACTCCGCCTCCGACGTCGGTCATGTGGTGTTGAAAACTAGAATAGTGGGGGTCTACGTTCATTCGAATCTGTCCTCCTCGACCAGATTGACCGGAGACGAATCGTTCGTTGCGGTCGAGTCGAGGGTAGGACGATTACCGCCCGTTCGCTGCCAGTCTTTCGCTGGGTGAGATCCTGTTGGAGCGGGAAAGCGCAAAAAATGGGCTCCCTAGGGGACTCAACTTCATCTCGCTCAGTGGAATGTCTGCATGTTTTCGGGTCTCCACATGAGTAGCTTGTAGGACCTGTCGTGCTAAGCTGCCCGACTTAAGAATTGGAGAAGCAATGAAGCTTTCACAGATCCACCGCCGTGCTCGAAGTGTCGCATTAGCCGTTGCTGCATTACTAACTGTCGGGGCCTTGGGCGGCTGCTCCGGGTCAAGTTCCGGTGCAGGGAATGCCGGGGCCGGCGTTCAGGACATAAAGGTCGGTGTCCTGACCAGCCTCGATGTCGCTCCCATCTATCTTGGGAAGGAGAAGGGCTTTTTCGCTGAGGAAGGACTGAACGTAACCTTCGAAATCGCTCAAGGTGGCGCCGCCCTGATCCCTGCGGTTGTCACCGGCCAGTACCAATTCGGGTTCAGCAACATTGTGTCGCTGATGGTCGCCCGCGATAAAGGCCTTCCCCTCCAGATCGTGCAAGCCGGAAGCCAGTCAACCAACGCTACTCCCGACTTCTCCGCGATTCTCGTTGCGGGAAACAGCCCGATGCAGACTGCGAAAGACCTCGAGGGCAAGACAGTTGCGTTGAATACCCTGGGCGCGAACGGCGAGCTTACCGTCCGCCAATCAGTACGAAAGGCCGGCGGTGATCCCGCCAAGGTGAATTTCGTGGAGCTCACTTATCCCGATATGGTGCCGGCTATAACGAGCGGGAAAATCGACGCGGGCTTCTCGGTGGAGCCATTCGTCACCCTGGAGGAAGGCGCGGGCAACCGGGTGTTGTCGTGGAACTTTCTTGACGTCGGTTCCAACACCGTGGTGGGCGAGTATTTCACCACTGAGACCACCGACCCGAAGGTGGTGGAAAAGTTCGTGGCGGCTATGAAGAAGTCGCAGACATATGCTCAGGAACATCCTGATGAGGTGCGTGCAATCATCCCCACCTTTTCGGATATGGATCCGGAGCTGATCAAGAAGGTCGTGCTCCCCGTCTACCCTGAAGATGTCAACCTTGAGTCTGCACAGACCATGGCAGATCTGGCGCTTCAGGACGGGTTCGTCAAGAAACCGGTGGACTTGGGCGCACTTGTGAGGTGAGGTGACTTTATAAGTCCGTACCTTGGATAACTAGCACGGTCGAGTGCAACTGTCGCTGCCGTAACCGGCAGCGCAGGTGTGTTCGGTCAGGCCATTCTATTCGATAACGGACTCAGGGGGTGCTCCTGGTGTCCACGCAGTAGGCGCATAAGTTGGACAGAGATGTCCGCACGGCTCGGTGTAGCCGCACCGATAATCACTAGGCACCTACCAAGATGCTGTGATCTGCGATGGGCTAACTAGGGGCGCTGCTCGGCACAGTAGGTCGGTTCTCGGCCGCGAAACAAGGAATGACCTGGGCCGCCCAGTCGCCCCAGAGTATGGCCTAGGCAAGAATCGGCTGCGGTCCGTGTGGCATTGGAGATCCTCGCGGTCGCTATTAAGGGACTCAGGAGTCGCGCGAAGGCAGACCCCTTGGCCAGCGCACCTCGTCTCCCGTCTCCCATTCGTGACCGTA
>NZ_JBHJZH010000009.1:0-187951 GCF_042270935.1 Pseudarthrobacter sp. NPDC055928 | reverse complement strand
GACCTTACGCAGGTGCCGACGTCGGGCTTTGTTGTGGAAGCCGCAGCCCTACTTCAGTTGCCCGCGGATCTCGCCGCCCGGGAAGGTAGGTGTGTGGACGTTGACGTAGTAGCTGCGCGGACTGGCCTCAATGGCTGCCAGGAGTGCGGGGTCCGCTGTGGTGCAGGTGTCGACGGTCCAGCTGGTTCCGCTGCCCACAGTCAGCGGTACCACGACGGGACCGGCCACATTCCGGGGTGCCAAGTGGATGTGCGCGGCGGTCGCAGGTTCGGAAAGGTGGCGCGCGGTGAGCGTGTAGCAGAGTTCTGAGCCGTCAATGGAGTAGGTGAAGAAGCCGCTGGCGCCGGTGTTGGAGCCGGTGACCTCCTGCTCGGTGTTCAACGGGATGGCCGGAGAGCCGCCGGCCTTTGCGGTGGCAGGGCCGGCGGTTCCTGCCAGGGAAAGGATAGCGGCCGCTACCGCCGCGGTCCGCAGCGCGTGACTTTTCATGATGCGTCCTCAGATAGATGGTTTTGTTCCGGCCCCTAGCGGAAATCACGCTACGCCGGGGTCCCGGTGCGTGCAATAGCTCACTGCCGGGCACGAGGGCGGTGCCGCCGTCGGCCGTTCCGGAACCAAGTGCAAGTCCTCTTTCACATTCCGGGGGGCTCCACTAGTCTGCGGAGGGTGCACAATAAAGCCATCGTGTCCTCCACTGCCCCCGCTGGCCCTCCGATGAAGCAGCAGACAGTTATCGCCGCGGAAAACCTGCGCAAGACCTACGCCGACGTGGCCGCCGTCGACGGAGTTACCTTCAGCGTTCCGGCCGGGGAGTCGTTCGGCCTGCTTGGACCGAACGGGGCGGGGAAATCCACCACCATGAAGATGATCGGCGCGGTCACGCAACGCACCTCCGGCGACCTCAGCATCATGGGACTGGACCCGGACAGCCACGGGCCGGAGGTCCGCGCGCACTTGGGCGTGGTGCCTCAGCAGGACAATTTGGATGAGGAACTGAGGGTCCGGGACAACCTCTTGGTCTACGGCCGCTATTTCGGCCTGCCCATGAGCTACCTCAAGACGAAGGCCGACGAATTGCTGGAGTTCGCCCAGCTCACCGACAAGGCAAAATCGAAGGTCGATGCCCTGTCCGGCGGGATGAAGCGGCGCCTCACCATCGCCCGCTCCCTCATCAACGAACCGCGCATCCTCCTGTTGGATGAGCCCACCACCGGCCTCGATCCGCAGGCGCGGCACATCCTGTGGGACCGGCTGTTCCGGCTCAAAGAGCAGGGCGTGACCCTGATCCTCACCACGCACTATATGGATGAAGCGGAGCAACTGTGCGACCGGCTCATCGTGGTGGACAAGGGCAGGATCATGGCCGAAGGATCGCCGGCGCAGCTGATCCGGGAGCACTCCACCCGCGAGGTGCTGGAGCTGCGGTTTGGGTCGGAGCGCAATGGCACTATTGGCGGGGAACTGCAGGGGATCGGCGAACGCCTCGAAGCGCTTCCGGACCGGGTGCTCATTTACGCGAACGACGGCGAGGCTGCCCTTGAGCAGGTTTCTTCCCGTGGACTGCGGCCGCTGGCATCCCTGGTGCGGCGGTCTTCGCTGGAGGACGTCTTCCTGCGCCTGACCGGCAGGAGCCTCGTTGACTGACGATGCTGCCCTGACCGCCATGGCCCCACGTGCCCATCCGCCCGAGGTATCCGCCGCCCGGGCACGCAGGTGGGGTGCCTTCTACTATGCGGAGCAGGTCCTCCGGGTCATGAAGGGCTACGGCTGGTCCATCCTGATGTACAGCGTGGGGCAGCCGGTGGCCTACCTTTTTGCGATGGGTGTGGGGCTTGCCACCCTGGTGGACGCCGACGACGCAGCCGCCTTCGGCGGAGTCAGCTACCTGGCGTTCATAGCCCCGGCGCTGCTGGTGTCCGCCGCCGTCATGACCGCTGCCAACGAGTTCACCTTCCCCGTGATGGACGGGTTCAAATGGCGCCGGATTTATTACGGCCCGCACGCCTCCCCGTTGACACCGGAGCAGATCGCCGCCGGTCAGATCATCGCCGTTACCCTGAGGCTGCTGCTGCAGTCCGCCATCTACTTCGCAGCCGTGGCATTGTTCGGTGCCTCGCCCTCCGGCTGGGGCTGGGCGGGAATCGTCGTAGCGACTCTGGCCGGGCTGTCCTTTGGCCTGCCGCTCATGGCGTATTCGGCATCCATCAAGGAGGACAAAGGGCAGTTCGCCTTGGTGATGCGGTTCATCGTCATGCCGCTGTTCCTCTTCTCCGGAACGTTCTTCCCGCTTGATACGCTGCCGTGGGCCGTCCGGTGGATTGGCTGGATCTCACCTATCTGGCACGGCACCGAACTGGGCAGGGTCTTCAGCTACGGGTACGAGGAACCGCCGGTTCTCACCATGGTCCATATCGTGGTGCTGGTGGTACTCGCAGCGGTGGGCTGGTTCCTTACCAGACGCCAGTTCGTCCAAAGGCTGGGGCAATGAGCATCGTCACCGGCGGCCACAGCGTGGCGGAGGCGGCCCGAAACAGGACCTTCGGACCGCTGTATTCACGCAACGCCAAAGCCGTCATTTCGCGCGGGCTGATGGCCACTAAGAGCACCAACTGGCTGGTCATGCTGTCCGGGTTCTTTGAGCCGGTGCTGTTCCTGATCTCCATGGGTGTCGGGCTGGGTGCCATTGTGGGTTCAGTGCAGGGACCCGATGGAACCGAGATCAGCTACGCTGCCTATATCGCACCGGCACTGCTGGCCGTCTCCGCCATGAACGGCGCCGTGTACGACTCCACCTGGAACGTCTTTTTCAAGATGAACTTCGCCAAGCTCTACCAAGGCATGCTTTACACGTCATTGGGGCCCTTGGACGTTGCCTTGGGCGAGATCTTCCTGGCCTTGTTGCGCGGCCTGTTGTATGCCACCGGGTTCACGGCCGTGATGGGCCTGATGGGACTGATCACCACTCCCTGGGCCATCCTGGTGATTCCGGCCTCAGTGCTGATCGCCTTCGGATTCGCCAGCATGGGGATGGGCATCACCAGTTTCCTGAAGACCTTTCAGCAGATGGACTGGATCAACTTCATCATGCTGCCGATGTTCCTGTTCAGCGCTACGTTCTACCCGCTCAGCGTCTACCCCCAGTACATCCAGTGGCTCATCCAGGCCATGCCCCTTTGGCATGGGGTGGAACTGCTGCGCCAGATCAGCGTCGGAACCTTCACTCCGGCCACCGCCATCCATATCGGCTATTACGTAGCGATGACGGCGCTGGGGATGCTGCTCACTACGGTCCGCCTCCGCAAGCTGTTCCTGAAGTAGGCCTTCCCAACTAAGTAGCAGCAGATGTCGTTATGAGCGCTCAAAACGACATCTGCTGCTACCTAGTTGGGGTGGTGTTCGCCGGGGGTGGAAGGTACCGTAGCCCGCCGCAGCGTTTGAGACAATGTAGGAATGCGATCTCTGGGTAACCCTCACTCTGCGTCCAAACCAGCCAAGGGCGGCTTCTCCATGCTCCGGATCAGTGGGCCGGGAATGATGATTTTTGTCGTCGCCTTTGTGGTCGCGGTCATCTTCGCAGCCAACCAGAACGACGTCGTGGGTTGGGTTGTGGCCATTATCGCCGCCTTCTGGCTCGCATTGGCAGCCTTTGTGGTCTTCAGCATCCAGAAAGCCGCCAAGAAGGCCGGCGCCAAGCTGACGGAAGCCCAGAATGCCTTTAACACTGCAGCTGGCCGCGCGCCGTCGTCGTCCTCTGCGGACCATGGCGGCACCCGCGTGGTCTACGAGCGCTCCGAAGCGGACGAAGTCCGCGACCTCAAGCTTGACCACTCCTTCAAGATCGTCCAGGTTCAGGTCCGGGTGGTGGAGCAGGAGCGCGCCAAGGGTGAGGCCGCCGACCAGGACACCATCCGCCGCGCGCTGGAGACCATCGAAATCACCGCCACAAATGCCCGGGACATGATCCGATCCTCGGGCGGCACGGAGGACCCGGTCACCGGAACGGTCATCGACTAGAGTGGAGCGGGTGAGCTCGGCATTGAAGAAGGACCACCTTCGCATCGCATCAGTCAACGTTAACGGCCTCCGCGCTGCCTTCAGGAATGGCATGGCGGCGTGGCTGGAGCCCCGCGAGGTGGACATCCTTTGCCTCCAGGAAGTCCGGGCCCCTGACGCGATCGTTCGGGAGCTCCTCGGCGATGGCTGGCACATCCTGCACGCTGAAGCCGAAGCCAAGGGCCGGGCCGGCGTCGCAATCGCCTCCCGCGAAGAGCCGCTGGAGACCCGCAACGGCATCGGGGACGACTACTTCGCCACCGCCGGCCGGTGGGTGGAAACAGATTTCAGGCTGACCGATACTGCCGGGGAACCGGTGCAGCTGACCGTTGCCAGCGCCTACGTGCACTCCGGTGAAGCCGGAACCCCCAAGCAGGCGGACAAGTACCGTTTCCTGGATGCCATGAGCACGCGCCTGCCGGAACTGACCAAGCACAGCGACCACGCCCTGGTGGTGGGTGACCTGAACGTGGGCCATACGGAACTGGACATCCGTAACTGGAAGGGCAACCTGAAGAAGGCCGGCTTCCTGCCTGAGGAACGCGCGTACTTTGACCGGTTCTTCGGCGAGGACATCGGCTGGAAGGATGTCCACCGGGGCCTGGCCGGCAGTGTGGACGGCCCTTACACGTGGTGGTCGCAGCGGGGTCAGGCCTTTGACAATGACACTGGCTGGCGGATCGACTACCACCTGGCCACCCCGGAACTGGCTGCAGCCGCGTTCTCCGCAGTCGTTGACCGGGCGCCGTCATGGGACACCCGTTTCTCTGACCATGCACCGCTGGTAGTGGACTACCGGCTCTAGATTTAAGGCCACAACGAATGACCACCTCTTCAACAGTCACCGGCCCCGCCGCGTCGCCGGCACCTGACTCCGTGACCGCCCACGCGCAAGCTGACCTGCCCGCCACCGGTGTGCGGCACCGCATCCTGTCCGGCATGCAGCCGTCGGCAGATTCGCTGCACCTCGGCAATTATCTCGGCGCCCTCGTTAACTGGGTCCGGATGCAGGACGAATACGACGCCGTCTTCTTCATCCCGGACCTGCACGCGATCACCGTCCCCCAGGATCCCGCCGAGCTGGCACGGCGTACACGGATCACTGCGGCCCAATACATCGCCGGCGGCGTGGACGTCCACAAGTGCACCCTGTTCGTCCAGTCACAGGTGCCCGAACACGCACAGCTCGCGTGGGTCCTGAATTGCATTACCGGCTTCGGTGAAGCGTCCCGGATGACCCAGTTCAAGGACAAGGCGCAGAAACAGGGCACTGATTTCGCCAGTGTTGGCCTGTTTACCTACCCCATCCTGCAGGCCGCCGACATCCTCCTGTACCAGCCGGAGGGCGTCCCGGTAGGGGAGGACCAGCGCCAGCATGTGGAGCTGAGCCGTGACCTCGCCACACGCTTCAACTCGCGCTTCGGGGAAACGTTCACGGTGCCGCAGCCCTTCATCCAGAAGGAGTCCGCGAAAATCTACGACCTGCAGAACCCCACGGCGAAGATGTCCAAATCTGCCGAATCGCCGGCTGGCCTGATCAACCTCCTCGACGAGCCCAAGATCACGGCCAAGCGCATCAAATCCGCGGTCACGGACACGGAAACGGAAATCCGCTTCGACCGCGAAACCAAGCCTGGCGTTTCCAACCTGCTCACCATCTTCTCCGGGGTGACCGGCCAGAGCGTGGAGCAGCTGGTGGAGAGCTACCAGGGAAAGATGTACGGACACCTCAAAGTGGACCTGGCGGAAGCGGTCGTGGGCCACCTGACCCCCATCCGGGACCGCGCCAACGAGCTCCTGTCGGACCCTGCCGAGCTGGACCGGCTCCTGGCCCATGGCGCGGACAAGGCCCGGGAGATCGCATCCGCCACTCTCAGCGACGTCTATGCCAAGGTGGGATTCCTTCCCTATGGCGGCGCACCGGGAGTCCGCTAACCCGATGTCGGTCTCAAGCAATGTCAGTGAAGGAATGAGCGTAGGCGTCATTCTGGGATTCCCCCCTGCCATCGCGAAAGAACTTCAACGGTGGCGCGCTTCGTTCGGTGATCCCATGGCGGCGGTGATCCCTGCCCACATCACACTGATCACCACCACGCCCACCCAGGACTGGGAGGCTACGCGGGAGCACGTCCGCGAGGTGGCGCGGAAGCAGGAACCGTTCATGGTGACCATAGCGGGCACCGGCACTTTCCGGCCTGTGTCCCCGGTGGTGTACATCAACGTGGAGGACGGATTCGAGTCCTGCGTGGAGCTGCACGAGAAACTCCAGACCGGGCCGCTCCAGCGTGACCTGCCGTTCTCGTACCATCCCCACGTGACGATCGCCCATGACGTCGCTCCCGAAAGCCTCGACGAAGCTGAAACGGTCCTGAAGGACTATAGGGCGACGTTCCCTGTGGTTAGCATGGGACTTTACGAGCACGATGCTGACGGCATCTGGCAGCTACGGGAAGAGCTGGACTTTGGGACCGAAACTGACAACGACGCCGGGGCCTGGGCCGCGGACGCAGCCGCCAACTCCGGGGGACCCGCCTCTTCCCACTGAACGCTCGCGCCTGAAGCTTGCCGTCATCCAGAAACGGATGGAATGGGGCAAAGCCAAGAGGTCCGACGGCGGCCCGGTGGCCAGTGCTGTGGCTATGTTCCAGTGGCTCCTGGCGCGGCTTAACGCTTTCCGGCCAATGCGCGCCTGGCAGCACTACAACCTCCAGCACGGCCCGCTGATGAGCGCCGGCATCGGCTTCCGGATGTTCTTCTCCATCACCGGCCTGTTGGCCACTGGCTTTTCCATCGCCGGGCTGGTGCTGCGGGGCCAGCCGGCCCTCCTGGACACGATTATCGCCAGCGTGGCCCAGAGTGCTCCGGGACTGCTTAAAGTGGACGGCGGGGAAGGCCTTGTGGATCCCCGGGACCTGTTGAACCCCGACGGCCTTGGCTGGACCGCGGTGATTGCGGCAGTGGTCACGGTGGTGACGTCGCTGGGCTGGATCGCGGCCCTGCGGGACGGACTCCGCGGCGTATTGCAGCTCCCGCCCCTGAAGGTCAACCCCATTGTCCTCAAACTGCGCGACGCCGGGACCCTCCTCCTCTTGGGTGTCGCCTTGGTCATCAGCGCCGGAGCTTCGCTTGTGTTTGGGACCGCGGCAGGTTGGGTCACGGATTTCCTGCAGTTGGAAGACACCGTGGCGGGGCCGCTCACTACGGTGATCAAGATCGGCGTTCCGCTGACACTGAACTGGGTTACCGCGGTGATCATGTTCCGCCTTGCCGGAGGACTCTTGCTGTCCAGGCGGGCACTACTGGAGGGCACTATCCTGGCCGGAGTCGGGACGGCCGCGCTGCAGGTATTCAGCACCGAACTGCTTGCAGGTGCTGGCCGCAATCCCATCCTGGCGCCGTTTGCCATCATTATCGGCCTGCTGATCTGGTTCAACCTGGTCAGTCAGGTCTACCTTGTATGCGCCAGCTGGTCCGCCATCCGCGACGTGGACCTGCGGAGTGTTCCCTCGGAGCACGAGAAAGCCGGGTGGGGCTCGCGCCACGTGCAACCCGGCAAGGTCCCCGTGGTGGGGCGTGCCAAGGAGAGGCCGGGCGCTACTTCCCGGCGTCCAGGTACTGGTCGGCCCAGGCAGAAATAATCCTCGCCGCCCGCGCTGCCTGACCCTTGCCGGTGAGCAGGTGGTCGCTGCCCTCGAGGGAGACGAAGTTCCGGGGGTGGCGGGCGGTTTGGAAAATGGAGCTGGCATTCTCGATGCCCACCGTGTTGTCCGTGGGGGAGTGGAGCACCATCAGCGGCTTGTGCAACTGGCGGATGCAGTCCGTGAGGTCGGCGTTTTCCAGGTCCTCCACAAAGTGCTTGCGGATCTCCACGCGCTTCCCACCGAGGTCCACTTCGGCACTGCCCTCGCTGAGGATCTTGTCTAGGGCAGCGTCGAAGACGTGCGCCACGTGCTTGGGTGAGAAGGGGGCGCCTACTGTTGCAACGGCGTCGAGCTCTGGTATCTGGCGGGCGGCAGACAGTACGGCGGCCCCGCCGAAGGAGTGGCCTACCAGCAGCGAGATGGCCTTGCCCTCTTCCCGCATGAATTCGGCAGCCTTGACGGTGTCGGCTACCTTATGACTGAAGGAACCCTCCGACCAGTGGCCGGCGGATTCGCCCAGGCCCAGGTTGTCGAAGCGGAGCATGCCGATGCCTGTGTCAGCCAGGGCCTTGCACATCCGTGAAGCGGACGGGCTATCCTTGCCCAGCGTGAAGCCGTGGGAGAACACGCCCCAGCCGCGCACTGGACCCTCCGGGACGTCGATGATGCCCGACAGGAGTTCCCCGGTGGAACCTGCGAAGCTGACTTTTTCGGAGCGGGACATGGCGTGCCCTTTCGTTATGGCCGTCGTGTGTTAAAACAGACGACGGCGCCATTAACACTTTCAGTGCATGACGCCGTCGTTCGGTAAGACGTGAACTAGATCTTGCGGGAGAGGATTGCCTGCTTGACCTCGGCGATGGCCTGGGTCACCTGGATGCCGCGGGGGCACGCTTCGGAGCAGTTGAAGGTGGTGCGGCAACGCCACACGCCTTCCTTGTCGTTCAGGATCTCCAGGCGCATGTCGCCGGCATCATCACGTGAATCGAAGATGAAGCGGTGGGCGTTCACGATGGCGGCCGGGCCGAAGTACTGCCCGTCCGTCCAGAACACGGGGCACGAGGACGTGCACGCAGCGCAGAGGATGCACTTGGTGGTGTCGTCGAAACGCTCACGGTCCTCGGCGGACTGCAGCCGTTCCTTGGTGGGCTCGTGGCCCTTGTTGATGAGGAAGGGCATGACTTCACGGAACGACTGGAAGAACGGCTCCATGTCCACGATCAGGTCCTTCTCCACCGGCAGGCCCTTGATCGGCTCAACCGTGATGGGCTTGGACGTGTCCAGGTCCTTCAGGAGTGTCTTGCAGGCGAGGCGGTTGCGGCCGTTGATGCGCATGGCATCGGAGCCGCAGACGCCGTGGGCGCAGGAGCGGCGGAACGAAACGCTGCCGTCGATCTCCCACTTGACCTTGTGCAGGGCATCCAGCACGCGGTCGGTGCCGTACATGGTCACCTTGAAGTCGTCCCATGTAGCGTCCTCGGACACCTCCGGGTTGTAACGGCGCACGCGGAGCGTGACATCGAATGTGGGGATCTCGCCGCCGCCTCCGATGTGGGCGGGCAGTTCGACCTTTGAGGCTGGCTCAGCAAGTTCGGCGGACATCTTAGTACTTCCTCACCATCGGCTCGTAGCGGGTAAAGACAACCGGTTTGGTGGCCAGGCGGATGCCGGCAATTGCTTCTGCAGAGCCGTCGGCCGGGGCGTGGTCGTCCTTGTACGCCATGGAGTGCTTCATGAATTTTTCGTCGTCACGGTCCGGGAAATCCTCGCGGAAGTGTCCACCGCGGGATTCCTCACGATGCAGGGCTGCCACGGTCATGACCTTGGCCAACTCCAGCAGGAAGCCGAGTTCAACGGCTTCCAGGAGGTCCAGGTTGAAGCGCTTGCCCTTGTCCTGGACGCTGATGTTCTTGTAGCGGGCCTCGAAGGACTCGATGTCCCGAAGGACCTGGTTCAGCGTGTCGGCCGTACGGAACACCTGCATGTTGGCGTCCATGGTGTCCTGGAGTTCCTTGCGGATCACGGCCACCTTCTCGTCGCCGTTGCCGTTGCGGGCAATGTCCAGCAGTTCGATGGTGTAAGCCTCGGGGTCCTCCGGGAGGTCCACGAAGTCGGCCGTCTTGGCGTATTCAGCCGCCGCAATGCCGGCGCGCTTGCCGAACACGTTGATGTCCAGGAGGGAGTTGGTGCCGAGGCGGTTGGAGCCGTGGACGGAAACGCATGCCACTTCACCGGCGGCGTACAGGCCCGGCACCACGGTGTCATTGTCCTGCAGGACCTCGGTGGTGATGTTCGTGGGAATGCCGCCCATGGCGTAGTGGGCCGTCGGGAACACCGGGACAGGCTCCGTGTAAGGCTCCACGCCCAGATAGGTCCGTGCAAATTCAGTGATGTCCGGGAGTTTGGCATCGATGTGCGCAGGCTCCAGGTGGGTCAGGTCCAGGAGGACGTAGTCCTTGTTCGGACCACAGCCGCGGCCTTCACGGACTTCGTTGGCCATGGAGCGGGCCACGATGTCACGGGGTGCGAGGTCCTTGATGGTGGGGGCGTAGCGCTCCATGAAGCGCTCACCCTCGGAGTTACGAAGGATGGCACCTTCACCGCGGGCTGCCTCGGAAAGCAGGATGCCCAGGCCGGCGAGGCCTGTCGGGTGGAACTGGAAGAACTCCATGTCCTCCAGGGGGATGCCGCGGCGGAACGCGATGCCCATGCCGTCGCCGGTCAGGGTGTGGGCGTTGGAGGTGGTCTTGAAGACCTTGCCAGCACCGCCGGAGGCGAACACCACGGACTTGGCCTGGAATACGTGCAGTTCACCGGAGGCGAGGTCATAGGATACGACGCCGGCAACACGCTTCTGCTTGTACGGCGTGCCGTCCTCGCGGACCGCGTCCTCTTCGACCGTCAGGAGGTCCAGGACGTAGTACTCGTTGTAGAACTCCACATTGTGCTTGACGCAGTTTTGGTAGAGAGTCTGCAGGATCATGTGGCCCGTGCGGTCTGCAGCGTAGCAGGCGCGGCGGACCGGTGCCTTGCCGTGGTCGCGGGTGTGGCCGCCAAAGCGGCGCTGGTCGATGCGGCCTTCAGGCGTGCGGTTGAACGGCAGGCCCATTTTCTCAAGGTCCAGCACGGCGTCGATGGCTTCCTTCGCCATGACTTCGGCGGCGTCCTGGTCAACCAGGTAGTCGCCGCCCTTAATGGTGTCGAAGGTGTGCCACTCCCAGTTGTCTTCCTCGACGTTGGCAAGTGCCGCGCACATGCCACCCTGCGCCGCACCGGTGTGCGAGCGGGTGGGGTAGAGCTTGGTCAGTACTGCTGTGCGGGCGCGCTGACCGGATTCGATCGCGGCGCGCATGCCAGCGCCACCGGCACCGACGATGACGACGTCGTACTTATGGACCTGCATACCAGACGCTCTTTCTCTCAAAATTCTGTGTAAAACAACGGGCAGGCGTTGCCTGCTCCGCAAAACGCGGCCCGCGGTTAATCGCGGGCTCCAGATGGTCGCTACGCAGCGGGGCAGAAACCACCCGGCAGCGGCACGCCGTTGACGTCCAACGGGCACGGGTTGAAGGTGAAGATCACCAGGGTGCCGAGGATGATGATGACGGCGGTGGCAGCATAGAGCACTGCCTTGAGCCAGAAGCGGCTGGAGTCCTTCTCGGCGTAGTCGTTAATAATGGTGCGGACGCCGTTGGTGCCGTGCAGCATGGCGAGCCACAGCATGGCCAGGTCCCAGAACTGCCAGAACGGATCGGCCCATTTGCCGGCCACGAAACCGAAGTCGATGGCGTGGATGCCTTCGCCCACGAGCAGGTTCACAAAGAGGTGCCCGAAAATCAGGACAACCAGGACCACGCCTGAGAGCCGCATGAACAGCCAAGCGGCCATCTCGAAGTTCCCCCTCGATGCGCCGCTGCGGCGGTACTGCGGGGCGATCTTGCCGCTGCGCGGACTCTGGATCTGAGTTGCAGTCATGGCTTAGTGACCTCCGAGGGCGAGGGAAAGGTGGCGGATGGAGAAGCCGACCATAACGACTACCCAAAGGGCCAGGACCGTCCACAGCATCTGGCGCTGGTACTTCGCGCCCTTCTTCCAGAAATCGACGGCGATGATCCGCAGGCCGTTAAAGGCGTGGAAGACAATCGCGGCGACAAGGCCCGTTTCACCCAGGGCCATCAGGGGATTCTTGTAGGCACCGATCACAGCCGTGTAGGCCTCGGGGGACACACGCACCAATGAGGTGTCCAGCACATGGACCAACAAGAAGAAAAAGATCACAACACCGGTAATACGGTGTCCTACCCAGGACCACATGCCTTCACGGCCGCGGTACAAGGTGCCAGCTGGTTTTGTCGGCACTGATTAAACCTCCCTGCAACACAGCGGCGCTGGCATGAGATCCACGCGGGGGGAACGCCTGCTGCGAGAGCACTCGTAGCTCAGGCCTAAATCTAGGCTTCGCTCATAGCTTATTCAATTTAGGAACTCCTTGGTGACTCCTGCTGCCGCGGTTTTGCGCCTGTTTTGAGACGAACGCCACATAATCGGGCGGTTCGGGGCGTGCCAGCTGCCCTTTGGGGAGGCCTCCGCGGGCGGGTCCGCTAAAGTAAGCGGTGATGAGTACAAACAAAGTGACAAGCCCGGCTTCACCCCTTGACCGCTTTATTGCGGTGATTCCGGCAGGCGGAGTGGGGACCCGTCTATGGCCCCTGTCACGCGCAGCAGCTCCCAAGTTCCTCCACGACCTCACGGGGTCTGGCAGCACTTTGCTTCGTGCCACGTACGACCGACTAGAGCCCTTGGCGGGCCGGCGGGTCCTCGTGGTCACGGGCACGGCACACCGTGCGGCCGTCTGCCGCCAGTTGCCCGAGGTCCAGGACGCCGACCTCGTGCTCGAAAGCGAGCCGAAGGATTCCGGCGCAGCCATCGGCCTCGCCGCTGCCATCCTGCACGAACGGGACCCGGATACCATCATGGGTTCCTTTGCCGCAGACCAGGTGATCAGCCCGGACCACCTTTTCCAGGAAGCCGTCCGGGAGGCCATCCATACGGCAGCCGCGGGAAAGATCGTGACGATCGGCATTAAGCCGACCCACCCGTCCACCGGTTTCGGCTACATCCGGGCCGGGCAGGAACTCCATATCGAAGGAGCCCCCAGTGCCCAGGCGGTGGTGGAGTTCGTGGAGAAGCCGGACGAGGACGTTGCCCAGCAGTATGTGGACAGCGGCGAGTATGTCTGGAATGCGGGTATGTTCGTGGCTCCCGTTGCCCTGATGCTTAAGCACCTTGAAGCCAACCAACCGGAACTCTTCAAGGGCCTGCAGGAGATTGCCCAGTCGTGGGACACTCCCGAACGGGATGCAGTCACTGCACGGGTCTGGCCCACACTGCCCAAGATCGCCATTGACTACGCGGTGGCCGAACCTGCTGCCGCTGCAGGCGACGTCGCAGTGGTCCCCGGCACTTTCGGCTGGGACGACGTCGGAGACTTCGCATCGGTGGGCAGGCTCAACAGCGCCCGTGAGGTGGATGACGTCACGGTTATTGGCGAGGGAGCCCGCGTCTTCACCGAGAACGCCAGCGGCGTGGTGGTCTCTGACACGAAGCGCGTCATTGCCCTTATCGGCATCAAGGACGTTGTCATCGTTGACACCGGGGACGCCCTTCTGGTGACCACCAAGCAGCACGCCCAGCGGGTCAAGGGTGCTGTTGATGCGCTGAAGGCAAGCGGCGACACCGACGTCCTGTAGTTCAATGGTCCGAGTCGCTCCGGGACGAGTAATCCGTAACGCGCCGCCTGTGATGCCGCTATTCCGTGGACGCTCGCTAGAGTAAATCTGTGCGCAATTACACTACTGAAGCTGAGCCCACCGCGTTGGTGGGGCCATGGCTGGAGCCGCTCCTTCCGGAACTGATCGATTTCCGCCGGGACCTTCACGCGCACCCTGAGCTGTCGTTCAAGGAATTCCGAACCACTGACAGGCTCGTGGAACGGCTTGAGGCTGCCGGCCTGCAACCCAAGCGGCTTGACGGAACCGGGCTGACGGTGGACGTCGGTGAGGGCCCCATTGCCACTGCCCTGCGCGGTGATATCGATGCCCTCCCCATCATCGAAGAGACAGGCCTGCCGTTCGCGTCCAAGAACCACGGCGTGACCCATGCCTGCGGCCATGATGTCCACACCACCACCATGCTGGGCATCGCCTTGGTGCTTGACCGGATGCACCAGGAAGCGCCGCTGGGTGGCACTGTCCGTATTATCTTCCAGCCCGCAGAAGAGACCATGCCCGGCGGTGCGCATTCGTGCATCGAGCAAGGCGTCCTGGACGGCGTCCCGCGGATCCTTGCGCTGCACTGTGACCCGCGTATCGACGTCGGCAAGATCGGAACGCGCATCGGCGCCATCACCTCGGCGTCGGACACCATTCGGATTGAGCTGTCAGGCCGGGGTGGCCACACCTCCCGCCCGCACCTGACCGAAGACCTCGTGTTTGCCCTGTCGCAGATAGCCGTGAACGTTCCGGCCGTGTTGTCCCGCCGCGTGGATGTCCGCAGCGGGGTGTCCGTGGTCTGGGGGCAGATCTCCGCCGGGTCCGCTCCCAACGCCATTCCGGGCAGCGGATACATGGCCGGCACCATGCGCTGCCTGGACCGGGACGCTTGGCACAGCGCCGGGGAACTCCTGGATGAGGTGGTCCACCAGGTGGCCGCGCCGTATGGCGTGGACGTGCGGCTGGAGCACACCAGGGGAGTCCCGCCAGTAGTTAACTCCGAGCACGAAACCGCCCTCATCGAAGCTGCTGCTCGCGCTGAAATCGGCGAAGGCGCGGTAGTGCTGACCCCGCAGTCCATGGGCGGGGAGGACTTCGCCTGGTTCCTGGCAGAACTGCCCGGCGCCATGATGCGGCTTGGCACTAAGACTCCCGGCGGCGAAGAGTACGATCTCCACCGCGGCGACTACATCCTGGACGAGCGGGCCCTCGGCTTCGGCATCCAGGTCCTGACCGCCGCCGCCCTGAGGACCATCCGCGACCTCCGGGCCGTCTGACTCCTGGCGCGAACTGGCAGCTAACGCCCTTAATTCCACAATTTGGGCGCATTACCTGCGAGTTCGCGCCTTTTCCAATCCAGTAAGTTGTGCACAATTGAATTGTGCACTATCGTTTAGGTCATGACTGAAGCTCCCCGCCTCGACCGCCAGGTGTGCTTTGCCCTCTACGCCGCCTCCCGTGCGGCAACCGCCGTGTACCGGCCCATCCTTGAAGACCTCGGCCTGACCTACCCGCAGTATCTGGTGATGCTGGTCCTGTGGGAGTCCGATCCGAAGGGAGTCAAGGAATTGGGGGAGGAGCTGGGACTCGACTCGGGCACACTGTCGCCGCTGCTCAAGCGCCTGGAAGCGCTGGGCTTCGTGGAGCGGCGCCGGTCCGGCGAAGACGAACGCCGCGTAGCCATCCACCTGACCACAGCCGGGCGGGCGCTCAGCAGCAAGGCCAGCGGGATTCCCCAGCATCTTGCCGATGCTGCCGGACTTTCGGACCAGGAACTCGAACAGCTCCGCGCCACTCTCGGCAGGCTCACGGAAGCACTCCACCGCTCGCACTGACCACCACTTTTTCCGCCATCCATATCCAACAGGACGGACACACATGAAGACTCTCTACACGGCAGAGGCCCTGGCTTCCGGCGAAGGCCGGGACGGCAACGCACGCACCAAGGACGGGAAGCTGGATGTCAGCCTGGCGAGCCCCGTGGAACTGGGCGGAGACGGCCTGGGCACCAATCCGGAGCAGCTTTTCGCCGCCGGCTACGCTGCCTGCTTCCATTCGGCACTCCGCCTCGTAGGACGCAAGGAGCGTGCCGATCTCACCGATTCGGCGGTGGCTGCCAAGATCCATTTCGGGGCACTGGAGGACGGCATTGGTTATGGCCTCGCAGCGGAACTGGAAATTGCTGTCCCTGCCGTTGACCTCGCCACGGCCGAAAGCCTGGTAGCCAAAGCGCACCAGATCTGCCCCTACTCCAACGCCACCCGCGGAAACATGACGGTGGACATCAAAATCCTGGAGTTCGCAGCATGAGCACAACAACTGCACTACCCACATCCACCCGTGAAATCCACCTGGCATCGCGCCCCGCCGGACGCCCCGTTCCGGAGAACTTCCGCTTGGCCGAGGCACCGCTGCCGGCGCTCAAGGAGGGCCAGATCCTGGTCCGGAACCTCTACATTTCGGTGGATCCCTACATGCGCGGACGCATGAATGACGTCAAGTCCTACTCCGCGCCTTTCGCACTGGATGCAGCGCTCGACGGCGGTGCCGTTGGTGAGGTCATCGCGTCCAGGGCCGAGGGACGGAAGGTGGGTGACGCCGTCGTCCATCAGCTGGGCTGGCGCGAATACGCCGTCCTGGACGCAGACAAAACATCCGTTGCCCGCACCGACCTCGCGCCGGCGTCGGCGTTCCTCGGGGCCCTGGGCATGACCGGCCTGACGGCGTATGCCGGACTCCTTAAGGTGGCGGACTTCAAAGCCGGGGATGCCGTGTTCGTTTCCGGTGCCGCTGGTGCTGTGGGGTCGCTCGTGGGTCAGATTGCCAAGGCGATGGGCGCTTCCCGGGTCATCGGCAGTGCGGGAACCCCCGAAAAGGTTGCACGGCTCCTGGAGCTGGGCTTCGATGCTGCGTTCAACTACCACGACGGGCCCGTGCGGGAGCAGCTCGAAATGGCCGCCGGAACTGCAGGCATCGACGTGTATTTCGATAACGTGGGCGGTGAGCACCTGGAGGCAGCGCTGGCGGTCCTGAATGTCGGCGGCCGCGTGGCCATGTGCGGCGCCATCGCCCAATACAACTCCACCGAGCCCACACCGGCTCCGCGCAACCTCATGCTCGCCATCGGCAAGCAGCTCACCTTGCGCGGGTTCCTGGTGGGCGGACAGCGCCAGCACGGACCGGAGTTCTTCGAGAAGATGTCGGCCTGGCTGGCGGACGGTTCGGTCCGCTACGACGAGACGGTGGTGGACGGACTGGAGAACGCTCCGCGGGCCTTCATGGACCTCCTGGACGGCGCGAACACCGGGAAGATGCTGGTTCGCCTCTAGCGCCGTCCTCCAGGACAGACGAACACTTGTGGCCCCGTTCCGACGGGGCCACAAGTGTTTCATCCGCCCCATATAGGCGTGGTACCTACTGCTTGGTAACAAAATCTCAACAATCTTCGGGATCGGCCCGGGATGTGTTACCGGTAGTGGCGCAGGCCACTAAAGTAGCTTTCATCAGAGCGCTTCGGCGCAGTGCTGCGGACCGTCAGTGAAAACAGAATTTCAGGGTTGAAACAGACACTCATTGAATTCCCGTCGTAGCGCATCTCTCTTCATCCTGGAGGAATCTTGAAGACATCACTGCGTGCACACCTCAAACGCGGTTCAGTCGCAGGCGTGGCCACTGTGGGTGCTACCGCACTCCTCTTGACCGGCTGCGGTGCGCCTCCCGAAGCCGGGAGCCCCACCGCGACGGCCAGTGACTACACCGGCTGCATCGTCTCGGACTCCGGCGGATTCGATGACCAGTCGTTCAACCAGTCCTCATACGAGGGCTTGAAGAAGGCACAAGCCGATCTGGGCATCAAGATCAACCAGGTCGAGTCCAAGACCAATAACGACTTCGAGCCGAACCTGCGGGCGATGGTTGCAGCCAACTGCGACCTCACCTTGACGGTCGGATTCCTGCTCGGCGATGCCACCAAGGCCCAGGCCGCGGCCAACCCGAACAGCCACTTCGCCATCATCGACTTCGGCTACGACCCGCCCATCAGCAACGTCAAGCCGATCATCTACGACACCGCCCAGGCAGCGTTCCTGTCCGGTTACTTGGCCGCAGGAACCACCAAGACCGGAAGCGTAGCCACTTTCGGGGGCCGGAAGATCCCCACCGTGACCATCTTTATGGACGGCTTTGCCGATGGCGTGAAGTACTACAACGAAAAGAAGGGCGCGGACGTCAAGGTCCTTGGCTGGGACAAAGCCACCCAGGACGGCAGCTTCACCGGCGACTTCGAAAAGCAGGACAAGGGCAAGCAGCTCACCCAGAACTTCCTGGACCAGGGAGCTGACATCGTTATGCCCGTCGCCGGTCCGGTAGGCAAGGGTGCGGGCGCGGCTCTCATGGAGGCTAAGGCTGCGGGCAAGGACGTCAAGCTTATCTGGGTTGACTCCGACGGCTTCCTGACCGCACCGGAATACAAGGACATCATGCTTTCCTCGGTCATGAAGCTAATGGGCGACGCCGTTGAAACCGTGGTTAAGGACGACAAGGACGGTAAGTTCACCAACACGCCCTATGTTGGCACCTTGGCGAACGACGGCGTCCAGCTGGCACCTTTCCACAACTTCGACGCCGAGGTCCCGGCTGAGCTGAAGTCCGAGCTGGACCAGCTCAAGAAGGACATCATCGACGGCAAGCTGAAGGTCGAGTCGGCGGCAAGCCCCAAGGCTTAGCCACCTTCACTGAGCGCCACCCCCGGATGGTCATCGACTGGCCGGGCGGTGGCGCTTTTTGTTGGAGTTCGCTGGTCCGCGAGACCGCCCACGCAGGACTGCACGCACTAGGCTGGTGCTGCAGCCACATATCCCGTCCGGTGGGGATTCACCGGACGCTTCGAGATTGGTCAGAGTTTTGAAACTTGAACTCAGAGGGATCACCAAACGTTTCGGCTCCCTGCTCGCCAACGATCACATCGACGTGGTGGTTGAACCCGGACAGATCCATTGTCTGCTGGGCGAGAACGGGGCCGGCAAGTCCACCCTGATGAATGTGCTGTACGGGCTCTACGAGCCCACCGAGGGCGAAATCCTCATTGACGACAAACCAGTTTCCTTCCGCGGCCCCGGCGACGCCATGGCTGCCGGCATCGGCATGGTGCACCAGCACTTTATGCTCGTTCCTGTCTTCACGGTTGCCGAGAATGTAGCCCTTGGCGCGGAATCCACCAAGGCGGGCGGCTTCCTTAACCTGGACGACACCCGGCGCAAGATCAGGGAGATCTCGGACCGCTACGGATTCGACGTCGATCCCGATGCCCTGGTGGAGGACCTCCCGGTGGGCGTGCAGCAGCGGGTGGAAATCATCAAGGCGCTGGTCCGCGACGCCAGGGTCCTCATCCTCGACGAACCGACGGCGGTGCTGACGCCACAGGACACCGATGAGCTGCTGGACATCATGCGCCAGCTCAAAAGCAGCGGAACCTCGATTGTCTTCATCTCGCACAAACTCCGTGAGGTCAAGGCGGTGTCCGATACCATCACCGTGATCCGGCGCGGCAAAGTTGTGGGCAGCGCTGACCCTGCGGCCCCCACGGCGGAATTGGCATCGATGATGGTCGGCCGGGCTGTCAGCCTCACCCTGGACAAGGCTCCCGCCAAGCCCCAGGAGAAGACCTTCCAGGTCAAGGACCTCACCGTCATTGCCCCGAGTGGCCAACACGTAGTAGACGGCATCAGCTTCGACATCGCCCGGGGCGAGATCCTGGCGCTGGCAGGGGTCCAGGGAAACGGGCAGACGGAACTGACCGAGGCCATCCTTGGCCTGCAAGATCGGGTTCACGGCTCGATCATGCTCGACGGTGAAGAACTCCTGGGCCGCAGCGTCAAAGATGTCCTCAACTCCGGCGTCGGTTTTGTTCCGGAGGACCGCTCGGTGGACGGCCTGATCGGAACGTTCTCCATCGCAGAGAACCTCGTCCTGGACCGTTACGACCAGCCCCCGTTCGCCAAGGGGATCAGCATGAGCCCGGCGAAAGTCCTAGAGAATGCGAAGACGCGGATTGGCGAGTTCGATGTCCGCACCGAGTCAGGGTCCCTGGCTGCAGGGACCCTGTCCGGAGGCAACCAGCAAAAAGTAGTCATGGCCAGGGAACTCTCCCGGCCTTTGCGATTGTTTATCGCCTCCCAACCCACACGCGGTGTTGATGTTGGTTCGATCGAGTTCCTGCACAAACGGATCGTTGCCGAACGCGACCACGGAACGCCTGTGCTGATCGTGTCCACGGAGCTGGACGAGGTCATGGAACTCGCCGACCGGATTGCGGTCGTTTATAAGGGCAAGCTCGTGGGCATAGTCCCTTCGGGCACAGGCAGGGACGTCCTCGGCCTCATGATGGCCGGGATATCGCCGGAGGACGCTACACCAACGGACACTGCGCTCGCAGGGAAGCTGCCCGCAGAAAACGGGCGCCGGGAAACAGGCACCACTGAGACCCCACCAACCTCCACCGCCAGCGCCGAAGGAGGCGACCATGTCTGAGAAGCACCCCCGCAAACACGCGGCTGACCGGCCTGCTGAGAAACCCCTTGAGGAAAGTCCCGCTGCCGAGGAAACTGCCGCGGTTGTCGCCCTGGATACTGCCGGGGGAGCCATGGAACCTTCGGCGGTTCCGGCCACGGCGCAGAGCGGCAAGCTGCCTGGCGGTCCCGAGACACTGGCCCGGCGGATCTTCACCGGCAGCGGCATGGTTTCCCTGCTGGCTGTGCTGCTTGCCCTCGTCATCGGCGGCCTGCTGATAGCAAGCACCGATGAGCGGGTGGGCGCGACCTCCACGTACCTGTTTGCCCGCCCCACGGATTTCCTCTCCGCTGTCTGGACCGCGGCCACTGGCTCCTATGTCGCCCTGTTCCAGGGGGCGATCTTCAACCCCATGGCTTCCAGCGTGGCTGTCCAGTTTGCCCCGCTGATGGAGACCCTCACCATTGCGACGCCCTTGATCACCGCTGGCCTGGGTGTAGCCCTGGCATTCCGCGCGGGCCTCTTTAACATCGGTGCCCAAGGCCAGATCGTCATGGCAGGCATCCTTGCCGCGTGGGTTGGCTTCGCGCTGCACCTCCCGGTGGGACTGCACCTGCTGCTGGTCCTCGTAGCCGGCATCGTGGGCGGCGCACTGTGGGGCGGGCTGGTGGGGCTCCTCAAGGCCCGGACAGGCGCCCACGAGGTCATCGTGACCATCATGTTCAACTATGTGGCGCTGTACTTCCTGGGATATCTGCTGAACACGCCGGCCTTCCAGCGACCGGGCGAATCCAACCCCATCTCGCCCATCTTGGACGCCACCGCGGTATACCCCCAAATCCTCGGCTCACAGTACCGGCTGCACCTGGGCTTCATCCTGGCCATCGCCGCAACCATCCTGGTCTGGTGGCTCCTCAACCGTTCCACGGTCGGCTTTGAATTCCGGGCCGTGGGGGCAAACCCCAAGGCGGCCCAGACAGCCGGCATCAACGTGTCGCGCTCCACCATCCTGGTGATGGCAATCGCGGGAGCCCTGGCCGGCATGTCAGGGGTCGCCCAGGTGGCAGGCACGGAAAAGGTCCTGACCGACGGGGTGGCTGCCACTTACGGCTTCGACGCGATCACCGTTGCGCTGCTGGGACGTTCGACGCCGTGGGGCACCTTCGCGGCGGGCTTGCTGTTCGGCGCCTTCCGCGCCGGCGCCGTGCAGATGCAGATCCAGACCGGAACCCCCATCGACATCGTCCTGGTGGTCCAGTCCCTGATCGTCCTCTTCATCGCGGCCCCGCCGCTGGTGCGGGCCGTCTTCGGGCTGAATCCACGGCGCAGGAAGCCGGCTAAAGCCGGCAGGTCCCAGCAGGCAGCAACCACCGGAGGCGCAGCATGAGCACAACAGCAACCTCGCCCCTGCCAGGAAAACGCGAGCCTGGAACCCCGCAGGCCGCCAACCGGTCCCAGAGAGTCTCGGCCAAGCCAGTGACATGGAAGACCCCCGTGATGCTGGCGCTCCTGGCACTCGTCGCCTTTGTCTTCTTTGGCCTCTTGGGACCCAACCAGACTGCCGAGTTTGGCATTTCCACCGGCAGTGACTTCTTCCAGCTACCGGCCCTCGAAGTGCCCGCGTTCCTTGGCGGCTTGGTGCTTTCGGTGATCCTGCTGGGGCTCGCGGCGTATGCGGTCTTCCTCAAAACGAAGGACCAGGCAGCACCGGCCTGGCTGCCCATCACCTTCACCGTACTCTTCGTGGCAGCCTTCCTGATCTGGGTGGTGGGCGGAGCCCGTACGCCCAGCATTTCGCTTGCGGGCCTGATCGCCGGATCCGTCACCCTTGCAGTACCGCTGGTGTTCGGATCCTTGTCGGGGGTCCTGTGCGAACGCGTCGGCGTGGTCAACATAGCCATCGAAGGGCAACTCCTCGGCGGTGCGTTCACGGCCGCCATGGTGGCGACGATGACCAGGAACCCCTTCCTGGGCCTACTGGCCGCAGCAGTGGCGGGTGCCGTCGTCTCCATGGTCCTGGCGCTCTTCAGCATCAAGTACCTGGTCAACCAGATCATTGTGGGTGTTGTCCTCAACGTCCTGGTGTCCGGCCTCACCGGCTTCCTGTTCAGTACCGTCATGCAGGCCAACAAGGCCCAGTTCAATTCGCCCGTGGGCCTGGACAACATCGAAATTCCGGTGCTGTCCGGTATCCCGATCATTGGGCCCATCCTGTTCAAGCAGACGCTGGTGGGCTACCTGATGTACGTCGCGGTCATCGTCGTCTGGCTTGGCCTCTTCAAGACCAAATGGGGGCTAAGGGTCCGTGCAGTGGGCGAACACCCGCAGGCGGCGGACACCCTTGGCATCAAGGTCAACGCCACGCGTTTCTGGAACGTCACCATCGGCGGCGCCATCGCGGGCATCGGCGGATCGTTCTTCACCCTGGTGGCGATCGACAGCTTCACTAAGGAGATCTCCGGCGGTCGCGGATTCATTGCCCTGGCCGCGTTGATCTTTGGCCGGTGGAACCCCATTGGAGCTTTCTTTGCCGCCCTGCTGTTCGGCTTCGCGGACAACCTCCAGAGCATCGTGACTATTATCGGGACCCCCGTGCCCAGCCAGTTCATGGCCATGCTGCCCTACCTGGTGACCGTCTTCGCCGTCGCCGGACTGGTGGGACGTTCCAGGCCGCCGGCGGCCAGCGGCATCCCGTACGTCAAGGGTTGACGGCCATGGAGACCCCTGCGAAGGGCACGAACCCCGTTGACTGGCCGGCGCTTGAAGCGGCCGCAGTGGCCGCCATGCACAACGCCTACGCGCCGTACTCGAAGTTCCATGTCGGGGCCGCGGCCCTTACCGACGACGGACGCATCGTCAGCGGCTGCAACGTGGAGAATGCCAGCTACGGACTGTCACTCTGCGCCGAATGCGCGCTGGTAGGCAACCTGCACATGACGGGAGGCGGTTTGCTTCGCGCCTTCTATTGCGTGGACGCCTCCGGCCACGTGCTGATGCCGTGCGGCCGCTGCCGCCAGTTGCTCTATGAGTTCCGCGCTCCCGGCATGGAGCTGATGACCACCCAAGGCATCAAGACGATGGACCAGGTGCTGCCCGATGCATTTGGCCCCCAAAACCTGGAGGACTGGACGTGACCGAAAGAACTGACGCGTTCGACGCCGTCGACATCATCCGCACCAAGCGGGATAAAGGCGTACTGAGCCCCGAGCAGATCGACTGGACGATCGACGCCTACACCCGCGGTGCAATAGCCGACGAACAGATGGCGGCACTGAACATGGCCATCCTGCTGAACGGCATGAACCGGGCGGAGATATCCCGCTGGACCGCTGCCATGATTGCCTCGGGGGAGCGGATGGACTTCTCCGGCCTGCGGCGGCCCGACGGCGGTGTGAAGGCTACGTCCGACAAGCACTCCACCGGCGGCGTGGGCGACAAGATCACCCTCCCGCTGGCGCCGCTCGTAGCCGTTTTTGGCGTGGCGGTACCACAGCTGTCCGGCCGCGGCCTGGGCCACACTGGCGGCACGCTGGACAAACTGGAGTCGATTCCCGGCTGGCGGGCAGACCTGAGTAACGACGAGATGATGGCCCAGCTCCAGGATGTAGGCGCCGTGATTTGCGCCGCAGGTGCCGGGCTGGCGCCTGCGGACAAAAAACTCTACGCCCTCCGGGACGTCACGGGCACCGTCGAAGCCATCCCGCTGATCGCCTCCTCGATCATGAGCAAGAAGATCGCCGAAGGCACGGGCTCGCTGGTCCTCGACGTCAAGGTGGGAAGCGGCGCGTTTATGAAGGACGAGGCCCAAGCCCGGGAACTGGCAGAGACCATGGTGGCCCTCGGGAAGGATGCCGGCGTCAATACCGTGGCGCTGCTCACCAACATGGGCACGCCCCTGGGCCTCACCGCCGGCAACGCCATCGAGGTGCAGGAATCCGTGGAGGTGCTGGCCGGCGGCGGGCCGGAAGACGTCGTCGAACTCACAGTCCGGCTGGCGGAGGAGATGCTGGCTTGCGCCGGCGTCCACGACGCCGACCCCCGGGCCGCGCTGAAGGATGGCCGGGCCATGGACGTCTGGGACCGCATGGTCCAGGCCCAAGGAGGGGATCCCCGGGCCAAGCTGCCGGTGGCCAAGGAATCGGAAGTCATCTACGCACCCGCGGACGGCGTGCTCGTTGAACTCGACGCACTGTCGGTGGGTGTTGCGGCCTGGCGCCTTGGCGCCGGACGTGCCCGCAAGGAGGACCTCGTCCAGGCCGGTGCCGGCGTCCGGATGCATGCCAAGCCGGGAGCCGTGGTGCGCGCAGGCGAACCGCTGATGACGCTGCTCACGGACACTCCGGAGAAGTTCGCGCGCGCCAAGGAAGCACTGGAGCACGCGGTGGTGATCGCTCCGGAGGGTTCCCGTCCGGCCCAACAGCTCATCATCGACCGAATAGCATAGGGACAATGCAGGCCATCAATGATTTCATCCTCGCCGCCGCCGGGCAGCCCTGGGTGCTGTTCCTCGTTCTGGCCTGCTGCGTCATTGATGGTTTCTTTCCCCCGATACCCAGTGAATCCGTAGTGGTGGGACTGGCAGCAGTGGCCGCCACCGCGGATGTCCCCAACCCCTGGCTGCTGATGCTGGTTGCAGGCCTCGGCGCCTTCTCGGGCGACAACATCGCCTACGCCATCGGGCGGAGGGTCGGGACACACCGCTGGTCCTGGATGCGCGGCCCCCGCATGCAAAGCGCCTTCCGCTGGGCAGGTGGGGAACTGCGGAAACGGCCTGCGTCGCTGATCCTGGTAGCCCGGTTCGTGCCGATCGGCCGCGTGGCAGTGAACCTCACCGCCGGCGTGACGCACTATCCGCGGCTGCGGTTCATCAGCCTGACCGTACTCTCGGCTACCCTGTGGGCCAGCTATTCGGTGGGCATCGGGCTGTTCTTCGGGCAGTGGTTCGAGGATAACCACCTGCTGGGCGCAGTCATCGCCATCGTCTGTGCCGTAGCACTCGGCATCGTTGTAGACCTCGTCATCAACCGCATCCGCGGGAGGGTGCCGGTGGTGGAACGGATGAAGGACCCCGAAGCCTCGGCCGACGGCGGGACTCCACCCAAGGACTGACGCGGCACCTTGCCGATATCAGCCCGCAGGACGACGACGGAACGGCCCGCCTGCCGCTAGGTTTGGAAGCGTACTTCCACGGCCGGGACGTAGCGAACGACGCCCTGGCCGTGGGACACTGAAGAGCGATTTCCGTCACTTTTGGCTGCGTCATTTTTTCGTCTAGGAGCAAGACCCGCGTGGAGTTTATCAATGAGGCCGTGCTCCATGCAGCGGGCCAGTGGTGGATTTACCCAGTTCTGCTGGTTTTCTTTTTTGTGGACGGCTTCGCGATGGTGGTCCCCAGTGAGACCCTCATCGTTGCGCTGGCAGCTTTTTCCCGCCACGGTGGGGAGCCCAACCTGTGGATCCTGGGCGTCACCGCACTGATCGGTGCCATCGCGGGGGACAACATGGCTTTCCTCCTGGGCCGCAGGATCGGCCTGGACCGCTGGAAATGGATGCGCCGCCCGAAGGTGCAGAAGGCTTTCGGCTGGGCGAGGTATGAACTCGAAAAGCGCGGGGCGGTCCTCATCTTCACGGCCCGGTACATCCCCTGGGGCCGTGTAGCCGTGAACTATGTGGCCGGGAGCACCGGTTTTGGGCACCGCCGGTTCTTCCTGCTGGATGCCTTCGCCTGCGTTACGTGGGTGGGCTATTCGATCGGCATCGGCCTCCTTGCCAGTTCGTTCCCGTGGCTCCACCACAACCCGCTGCTGAGTGCAGGCATCGCCGTGGTGTTCGCGATCGTCCTGGGCATCGTGATCGACCACGCCCTGCGCTGGTGGCACAAGCACCTTGCCCGCAACGACGCCGAAGTCGTGGATGAATGGCTCGACGGCGGACCGGACGGGGCGCAACCCCTGCCTGCAGGGTCTGCCCCGATCCTGGCCTCCTCGTCCGGGGACCCTGAGCCTGGCACCCAGTAGCGGCTGGCGTTGCGCGTCCGCCGACCCTAAGGTTGGTACGTGACTGAGCCCATTGTTGACGCTGCCCCTGCCATCGATTTCGACCTGAAGAGCCTGCCCAAGGTTTCCCTTCACGATCACCTGGACGGCGGCCTCCGCCCCGCCACCATCATCGAGCTCGCCGAGGCCGTTGGCCACACGCTTCCCTCCGATGACCCTGTGGCACTGGGCCAATGGTTCCGTGAGTCCGCCGACTCCGGCTCGCTGGTCCGCTACCTGGAGACGTTCGACCACACGGTGGCGGTGATGCAGACCAAGGAAGGCCTGTTCCGCGTCGCCATGGAGTTCGTTGAAGACTTGGCCGACGACGGCGTGGTCTACGGCGAGGTCCGTTGGGCTCCCGAACAGCATCTTCAGAAGGGCCTATCCCTGGACGAAGCGGTGGAGGCTGTGCAGGAAGGCCTCGAAGCGGGCGTCGACGCCGTGGCCGAGACCGGCCGGGAGATCCAGGTTGGCCAGCTGATCACGGCAATGCGGCACGCGGACCGCGGCCAGGAAATTGCCGAACTCGCTGTGCGCCACCGCAATAAGGGAGCGGTCGGCTTCGACATCGCCGGCGCCGAGGACGGCTTCCTGCCTTCCCGTTTCAAGGACGCGTTCACCTACCTGGCAGAGCACAACTTCCCCGCGACGGTGCACGCCGGCGAGGCCGCCGGACTGGAGAGCATCCAGTCCGCCCTGGTCGACGGCCGGGCTCTGCGCCTTGGCCACGGCGTCCGCATCGCTGAGGACATCATGGTGGAGTTCGACGACGAAGATGACGCTGAGAGCGATGAAGACAGCATCGGCCTGGTCACCCTGGGTGACCTCTCCAGCTGGATCCGGGACCGCGGCATCGCCCTGGAGATCTGCCCCTCCTCCAACCTCCAGACGGGGGCGATTGCCGGCTTCGGCGACGGCATCGAGAGCCACCCGCTGGACATGCTCTACCAGCTCGGGTTCAACGTGACCATCAACACCGACAACCGGCTGATGAGCGGCGTCACCCTGACTGACGAGTTCGAGCTCCTGGTGGAAACCTTCGACTACGACCTCGACGACCTCCTCGAGCTCACCCTCAACGCGGCGGAGGCGTCCTTCCTGCCCCTTGAGGAGAAGGAAGCGCTAGTGGAGTACATCAACGACGCCTACGCAAACCTTGGCTGACCAGACCCCCGTTGAACGGCTGCTGATTGTCATAGCCCAGCTGCGCGAACACTGCCCGTGGATGGGCGCGCTCACCCACAGGTCCCTGGTGGAGTACCTCCTGGAGGAGTCGTTCGAGGTCGCCGAGACCATCGAGACCGGCGCAGACGACTCCGAACTCCAGGGCGAGCTCGGCGATGTGCTGCTCCAGGTGGTGCTGCACGCCCGGCTCGCCCAGGAGCGGGGAAGCTTTACGTTCGACGACGTTGCCCGCGGGCTGACGGCCAAAATGGTCCGGCGCAACCCGCACGTATTCCGGCCCGACGGCTCCCTGCAGGACAGCTTTCCGGCAACTGTCGAGGAGATTGTGCAGAAATGGGATGCCGTCAAGAGGGCTGAACGGCCAGAACGCAAGGACCCCTTCGAGGGTATTCCGCACGCGCTGCCGGCCTTGGCCAAGGCGCAGAAGGCGCTGGACCGGGCAGCCCGATCCGGGTCTCCACATGCTCGATCCCCGGAAGTCGAAACCCCCTCCGTGCAAACAGAAGAGGAGCTGGGCGAGTTGCTGCTCGCCGTTGTCGGCTCCGCACGCAGTCAGGGATTCGACGCCGAACGTGCCCTTCGGGGCGCTGTCCGGCGCTACCAGGCCGCTTATGAGGGCAGCAACGCGCCTTCATGACGTCCGGGGGTTGGATAGGTTTCCGTAACCTCCACCACTCTCGACTACTCTTGTCCCTGACGAGGACGTCGAGTTTTCCGCTAATTTTCCGCTGTCAGACTCCCAGTTATCGCCCATAAGGAGCATATTCATGGCGCTTATCGATGCCATCCACGCCCGCGAGATCCTCGATTCCCGTGGCAACCCGACCGTAGAAGTTGAAGTCCTGCTTTCCGATGGCCAGATCGGCCGCGCGGCAGTTCCCTCCGGTGCCTCCACCGGTGAGCACGAGGCTGTTGAGCTCCGTGACGGAGACAAAGGCCGTTACCTCGGCAAGGGTGTCCAGAAGGCCGTTGACGCCGTTATCGACCAGATCGCTCCGGCCCTGACCGGCTTCGACGCCACTGACCAGCGCAGCATCGACCAGGCCATGATCGACCTGGACGGCACCGCCAACAAGGGCAAGCTGGGCGCCAACGCCATCCTCGGCGTCTCCCTCGCCGTCGCGAACGCAGCTGCAGCCTCCGCTGACCTGCCGCTGTACAAGTACCTGGGCGGTCCGAACGCCCACGTGCTGCCCGTGCCGCTGATGAACATCCTCAACGGTGGCTCACACGCCGACTCCGACGTCGACATCCAGGAATTCATGGTTGTCCCGCTGGGTGCCGAAACCTTCTCCGAGGGGCTCCGCTGGGGCGTTGAGGTCTACCACGCCCTCAAGGCCGTCCTGCAGGAAAAGGGCCTCTCCACCGGCCTCGGCGACGAGGGTGGCTTCGCACCGAACCTGCCGTCCAACCGTGCAGCGCTGGACCTGATCCAGGAAGCCATCAAGAACGCCGGCTACACCCCGGGCCAGGACATCGCCCTGGCACTGGACGTCGCCTCCTCCGAGTTCTTCACCGACGGTGCTTACCAGTTCGAAGGCAAGGCACTGTCCGCCACCGAGATGAGCGCCTACTACGCCGAGCTCGTCGCCGACTACCCGTTGGTTTCCATCGAGGACCCGCTTGACGAGAACGACTGGGAAGGCTGGAAGACCCTCACCGACACCATCGGTGACAAGGTCCAGCTCGTTGGCGATGACCTCTTCGTCACCAACCCGTCCATCCTGCAGCGTGGCATCGACACCAAGACGGCTAACTCGCTGCTGGTGAAGGTCAACCAGATCGGTTCACTGACCGAGACGCTGGACGCCGTCAGCCTGGCCCAGCGCGCCGGTTACACCACCATCACCTCGCACCGCTCCGGCGAGACCGAGGACACCACCATCGCTGACATCTCGGTGGCCACCAATGCAGGCCAGATCAAGACCGGCGCTCCGGCCCGCTCCGAGCGTGTGGCCAAGTACAACCAGCTGCTGCGCATCGAAGAAGAACTCGACGACGCTGCCCGCTACGCCGGCCGCAGCGCGTTCCCGCGTTTCAAGGGCTAGTAGCCGCATAAACAACTGACCGGTGGTTATGGTTGAAAGACCATAGCCACCGGTTTTTGTTTCGCCGGGCTGTCCACCCGGCATAGTTTTGTTCAGCCGCGGGTTGTCCCGCGCAGACAGTTGCTGCCGCAGCAGGCCGCACGTTTCAGGAGTGTCATGGCTACCCGCCGTCCCAAAGTTCCCAGGGCCGCCACTCGGCCGCCAGCCACCACGGAGCCAGCCAAGGAAGCCGCGGGGAAAGCTGAGGTCATCCGGGCCGATTTCGGCGGGACCAAGGACAAAGTGGCCTCTGCCAAAAGCGCCGCCCCAGCAAACAGGGACACTCAGGCGCCGGCGACGAAGACGCGGGGGAGCGGCGTCCACCTTCCTGGCAAGGGCGGAACGCGGAAGGGCGGCCCCGCCAGGGATGCGGCACACGACGACGGCCATCCGGTCCCGGCCAAGGCCTTCTCCGGGCGGATGCTCGCGCTGGCCGTGGTCATGATTGCGATCACCATCATGCTGGCGCCCACGGTGAAGATCTTCTTCGACAAAAGGGCCGAAATCGCCGCCCTGAATGCCGACATTGCGGCCAGCCAGGCACAGCAGGACACCCTCCGGCAACAGGTTTCGCGGTGGCAGGACCCCAACTACGTGAAACAACAGGCCCGCGACCGCATTAACATGGTTATGCCGGGTGAGACCGGCTACTGGGTATTCGGCAGCGACTTGCCGGCCGGTAGCAGCAGCAGCCAGTCCGCTGCTGCAGCACAAGACCCCGCCGATCTGCCGTGGGTGGATTCCCTGTGGGAGTCCATCAGGCGTGCGGCCACAGACTGAACCAATAGAGGAAGGATGGCCGCGCCAGTGGAAGAAAACACGGCAACTGCGCCGGAGAAGTCCCGCCAGCCATCAGCGCACGATCTCGAAGTGCTTAGCCGCCAGCTGGGCAGGCCCGTCCGCGATGTTGTGGAGATCCCGGCGCGCTGCGTCTGCGGGAACCCGCTCGTGGCCGCCACCGCCCCACGGCTGGGCAACGGCACACCGTTCCCCACCACTTTCTACCTGACGCATCCCGTGATCACCTCAGCGGTCTCCCGGCTGGAGGCCGCCGGACTGATGAACGACATGAATGAGCGGCTGGCTGCCGATGAGTCGCTTGCCGCTGCCTACCGGTCGGCGCACGAAGAGTACCTGGCATCCAGGGCCGCAATTGGGGAACGCTCAGGAGTGGGCGCAGTCCCGGAGATTGACGGTATCTCCGCCGGAGGCATGCCCACCCGCGTCAAATGCCTGCACGTCCTCGTGGGGCACTCGCTGGCGGCCGGTCCGGGAGTCAACCCTCTCGGTGATGAGGCCATCGCGGACATCAGCGAATGGTGGACAGCGGACCGTTGCTATTGCGACGGCGCCTGGGACACCGCGGGCGAGGCCCCGGCCAAGGACCTGAGCAGGCACGGACCCCAAGGTCTGCCCGATATCGTTGGCCGTCCCGCACCGGTCCGCAAGTCCGCCAGCACTACGGAGGCAACACCATGAGCCGCGTCGCGGCCATCGACTGCGGGACGAATTCCATCCGCTTGCTGATCGCTGACATCGACCGCAGCAACGGGGCGGTGAAACTGGCCGATGTGGTCCGCGAGATGCGCGGTGTCCGACTGGGTGAAGGCGTGGACGCCACCGGTGAGCTCGCTCCCGCAGCCCTGGAACGCACCTTCGCGGCCACAGCTGACTATGCCCGGCTGATCCGCGACCACGGCGCCGGGAAAGTCCGCTTCGTCGCCACCTCCGCCAGCCGGGACGCGCGTAACCGCCAGGTCTTTGTGGACGGAATCCGTGACCTCCTCGGAGTCGAACCCGAGGTGATCACCGGCGATGAGGAAGCGGCGCTCTCCTTCGCCGGTGCCAGCAGTGTCCTGCCCATCCTCGACGGGGCCCAGGTATTGGTGGTTGATCTTGGCGGCGGAAGCACCGAATTCGTGCTCGGCACCGCCGACGGCGTCACCGCCGCCAAATCGGTGGATATCGGCTGCGTCAGGCTGACTGAACGCCACCTGAGGGAAGACCCGCCCACTGCTGAACAGATCGCCGCCGCGGAAGCCGACGTTGATGCCGCCATTACCAAGGCGGGACTGGATGTTCCGCTGGAACGTGCCACCGCCGTCGTCGGGGTGGCCGGATCGATCACCACCATCACAGCCCACGCGATGCGCCTGCCGGAATATTCGCCGGACGCGATCCACGGCACCGAACTGCCCATCGACGACATCCGCGGGGCGGCTACCGACCTGTTGGAGATGCCCAGGGCGCAGCGTGCCGCACTGCCGTACATGCATCCGGGCCGGGTGGACGTCATCGGCGCCGGCGGCCTTGTCTGGCGGCGCATCCTGGAACGGCTTCGCGGGCTCAGCGGCGGCCGGATCGTCACGGCCACTGCCAGCGAACACGATATTCTTGACGGTATTGCCCTGAGCATCAGCTGAGCGGCAGCAGCCAGGCAGTGTCAGTCCGACGCAGCCAGCGGCCCGAGTTCATGTCACCGACCATGGGACCCCAAATGACCAGAGCAACAGCCCGGCTCCGCCGGACCGCCTCCGCTCTCCTGGCGATGACCCTGGCAGGAGCCAGCCTGGCTGCAGGACTTGCGGTTGCGCCTGCAGCGCAGGCCGACGCCGAGCGCGACAAACAATACTGGCTGGCCGAGTCCGGCATCACGAAGGCCTGGGAGGTCTCGAAGGGTTCCGGCGTGAAGGTCGCTGTGATCGACAGCGGCGTGGACGGCCAACATCCCGACCTCAAGGGAGCCGTCGCCGGGGGCTACGATGCATCGGGGGCCGGAAATCCGGACGGGCAGAAGAGCATCGGCGCCAAGCCGGAACACGGGACGCTGGTAGCCACGATGCTGGCCGGCCGCGGCCATCAGCCGGCAGGCTCCACCGCCAGTCCAAGCCCTGCCCCCTCCGGTGCCGGACCGGCCGGAATCGTGGGCGTTGCCCCTGAGGCGCAGATCCTGTCAGTGTCCACCTGGCTGGGTTCCGCCAACCCTGCCGGGAAGAGCGATCAGGACCAGATCCCCGAAGCCGTCCGCTGGGCCGTGGACAACGGCGCCAAGGTCATCAATATTTCCCTGGGCAGCACCACGCCCCAGTGGCCACAGAGCTGGGATGCGGCGTTCCTGTATGCGGAGCAGAAGGATGTCGTTATCGTGGCCGCCGCCGGAAACCGGGTGGGCGGTAACCTCCAGGTCGGTGCACCGGCAACTATTCCGGGCGTGCTAACGGTGGCCGGGCTGGACCGCAAGGGTGTGGCAAGCGTCGACTCGTCCTCGCAGGGGATCAGCATCGGTGTGGCGGCCCCGGCGGAAAACCTGCTCGGGGGGATGCCCGGCGGCGGCTACGCCGAATGGGCAGGCACCTCCGGCGCGACTCCCATTGTGGCCGGAGTCGCTGCCCTGATCCGGTCGAAGTGGCCGGAGATGAGCGCAAAACAAGTCATCAACCGGATCGTCACCACCGCGAAGGACGCCGGCGCACCGGGCAAGGACCCGCTGTACGGGTTCGGCGTCCTCAACGCCGAGGCCGCGTTGAAGGATTCAGTTCCCGAAGCCGCCAGCAACCCGCTGGGCTCCATCTCGGACTGGATCCGTGTGCATCGCCGCGGCAACCTGTCAACGCCCGCGCCAGTGCCCACCACCGACGTCCCCAGCGCAGTACCCACCTTGCCCGAGGCCACAGTGCCCGCCGCAGAGGCTCCGTCGCAGCGTGACTCCGCCCTCGGCGCCGCCGTCGTTATTGGGTTCGCCGTGCTTTTTGTGGTCATCATCGCGGCAGCCGCGATCCAGCTGCGGAGGGCCGCCCGCAATCCCCGCCTGGCCCATGAAGAACCCGATACCGGGGTCCTGGACGCCGTCGATTCGGGAGGCAAGCCATAGCCGGGCGGTAGTTAGTGAAGATTTTCACAAAGTACTGTATTCTTAAACCATGGCAACCACCCCAGAGCTCCAGGACCGTCCCAGGGTACTCGTCGTCGGCGGCGGGTACGTCGGCCTGTACGTAGCACTCAAACTGCAGAAGAAGATCGCGAATGCCGGTGGCATCGTCACCCTCGTTGATCCACTGCCCTACATGACCTACCAGCCGTTCCTCCCCGAGGTAGCAGGCGGCAACATCGAAGCCCGCCACGCCGTGGTCTCCCACCGCCAGCACCTCAAGCAGACTGAACTGATTCAGGGCCGCGTCACCTCGATCGACCACGCCAACCGCACCGCCGTTGTGGCTCCCACGGACGGCGGCGAGAACTTCGAGGTTCCCTACTTCGACGTCGTCATGGCCGCAGGCGCCATCACCCGCACCTTCCCCATCAAGGGCCTCGCGGACAAGGGCATCGGCCTGAAGACCATCGAAGAGGCTGTGGCCCTTCGCAACAAGGTGCTGGAGCGCATTGAAGCAGCATCCACCATCACCGATCCCGCAGCACGCGCCAAGGCACTGACCTTCGTGGTGGTGGGCGGCGGCTTTGCCGGTATCGAGTGCATCACCGAGATGGAAGACCTCGCCCGCGCGGCGGTCAGGAACAACCCCCGCATCAAGCAGGAGGAAATCCGCTTCGTCCTGGTCGAGGCCATGGGACGCATCATGCCCGAGGTAACGGCCAAGCAGGCCGAATGGGTTGTGGAGCACCTCCGCAGCCGCGGCATCGAGGTCCTGCTGAACACCTCCCTGGACAATGCCGAGGGCTCCATCAAGCTCATCAACCTCCCGGACAAGACGCCGGCGCAGGACTTCGAAGCAGACACCCTGGTCTGGACTGCCGGCGTGCAGGCCAACCCGATGGTCCGCTCCACCGACTTCCCGCTCGAGCCGCGCGGCCGCGTCCGCACCCTTCCTGACCTGCGCATCGGTGGGGACGAGGGAATCGTCGAGAACGCCTGGGCCGCCGGCGACATCGCAGCCGTACCGGACCTCACGGGCAGTGGCCTGCCGGACGGTACGTGCGTTCCGAACGCCCAGCACGCCCTTCGCCAGGCCAAGCGACTCGCGAAGAACCTGTGGGCTTCCCGCTGGGACAAGCCGCTGAAGGACTACAAGCACAAGAACCTCGGTGCCGTGGCCGGCTTCGGCGAATGGAAGGGTGTTGCGAACATCAACCTCGTCGGCAGCATCGGCCTCAAGGGCGGTCTGGCCTGGCTCGCCCACCGTGGATACCACGGCATGGCAATGCCCACGTTCGAGCGCAAGTTCCGGGTGATCTTCAACTGGATCATCAGCTTCTTCGCGGGCCGCGACACCACGCAGCTGATCGACCTCGACAACCCCCGTGGCGCCTTCGTCGCAGCGGCCACACCGGCCCCCAAGCCAGCCGCAGCCCCTGCTGCGCCTGCTGGTTCGCCGGCTGACGCGCCGCTGCCCGGTGCCCCAGGATCCGCGGAGAAGACCAAGGTCGACCCCCAGAAACCAGTCACTGCTGACGCCAAGTAGCTCGCGCGTCCCGGGCCACACGGTCCAACGCCCGACGGCGGCTGTCCCCAGCGAGGGGATGGCCGCCGTTTGCGTTGGTGGGCACTCCCGGAGTGCCCTGGCCGTCCGGACGGTCCGTCCTCATAGACTGGGCACCATGACTGGTGAAATGAACCTCCAGACCCTGCTGGCCTCCCTTCACCCGGTGGTACGCCAGGGGGAGTATGTCTACGTCCTGTGGCCCCACGGCAGGCCACTCGCCGCCGGAATCGAAGCCGCGGTGCGTGAGGCTGAAGGACTCACAGTGGTCCTTCCCCGGGAAGAGGCGGACCGCCTGGGCCTGGCCTATGACTTCGTGGCGGCGTGGATCACCCTGGAGGTGCATTCAGAGCTTGAGGCAGTGGGCCTGACTGCCGCCGTCGGAAAGGCACTGACCGAGGCGCGGATCAGCTGCAACGTGCTCGCCGGGTTCCATCATGACCACCTGCTGGTACCGGTCGCCGACGCGGCCCGTGCTCTCGAAGTCGTGGCCGAGCTGTCTGCAGAGAGCCGCCACCAGCCCAGACCGGAGCTTGTGCTGCGCAACGAAACGGAGGCTGACCGGGCCGCGATCCTGGCATTGACGGCAGAGGCCTTCGCCGTCTCGCCGGCCACCGGCCTGCCTGCGGAGGGAGAACCTGTTGAAGTGGAACTGCTCCGCCAGTTGTTCAAATGCGAGGAGTACCTGCCGGAATTCAGCATTGTGGGCGTCCTGGACGGCGAGGTTGTTGGCCACGTTATCAGTACGCGTGGATGGGTGGCCGGGCATGAGCTGCTGGGGCTCGGGCCGATTGGGGTGACGCCCAGGCTTCAGCGGCACGGCATTGGGAGCGCACTGATGAATGAGACCATCGCGCGGGCCAACGCTGCGGGGGAGAGCGGCATCGCGCTGCTTGGCAGCACCGACTACTACCCACGCTTCGGCTTTGTGCCGGCTACTTCCCTCGGTGTCCTGCCTCCCGAAGAGGCTTGGGCGGACAACTTCCAGCTCCTGCCGCTGGCGGTGTGGCCGGGGGGAGTTCATGGCACGTTCCGGTATGCCGCGCCCTTCGACCGGATGTGACGAGATACCATTGACCGGGCGCCCCAGTAGCCCAATTGGCAGAGGCAGCGGACTTAAAATCCGCGTGTTGCGAGTTCGAGTCTCGCCTGGGGCACAACTTCTCCCAATATCGCCGTCATTCTGCGCTGCGTAGCGTGTCTTCCTTGACCTCTGCGGACTGCCCGGTCCGGAGATTTCGCATATGCAACGACTGTTATAAGGATGTGACCTCAGTCACTTATATCCGCCTTGGATATGCACTAGCTTGAAAGTTAAATCAGGAACACCTGATCATCCGCATCAAAGGCCGTTCGCACCTTTCGATCCAGGAGATTGTCAATGATTTCACTTTCCCCGGCGGCACCCCGTATCGCAAAGCTCACAGCGCTTAGCGTCGGCGTCGCCTTTCTGGCTACAGCTTGTGGTGGTACCTCCACGCCGAGCTCGACGGAAACCACCACCGCACCTCAGGGCGCAATCTCTTGCCCGGCGGGTTCCGGTGCTGGCGCCAGCACCTCAGCCGCGGCAGCTCCCACGGGCGCTGTTCCGCCTTCCACAACCACCACGGACGCGCCGTTGAAGCTCGGCTCGCTCCTGCCCACGACCGGCAACCTGGCATACCTTGGCCCCCCCGAAATCGCTGGTGTTAACCTCGGCGTTCAGGAGGTCAACGCAGCAGGCGGTGTTCTGGGTAAGCCAGTGGAAGTTATCCATCGCGACTCCGGCGACACCAAAACCGACATCGCCACGCAGTCCACTACGGCGCTGCTTGGTCAGGGAGTCAGCGCGGTTATTGGCGCAGCTTCCTCTTCTGTATCCAAGACCGTGATCGGCCAGATCACCGGGGCCGGCGTGCTTCACTTCTCTCCGGCAAACACCTCGCCGGACTTCACCACCTGGGATGACAAGGGCCTGTACTGGCGCACCGCACCCTCAGACGTGGTGCAGGGCAAGGTCCTGGGCAACTACATCGCTGCCTGTGGAGCACAGACAGTCGGAATGATCGTCCTGAACGACGCCTATGGAACAGGTCTCCAGAAGAACGTCAAGGAGGCCTTCGAAGGTGCTGGCGGCAAGGTCGTTGAAGAGCAGCTGTATAACACCGGCGACTCCCAGTTCAGCGCCCAGGTGGACAAAGTCATTGCTGCCAAGCCGGACGCTATCGCCCTGATCACCTTTGACGAGGCCAAGAGCATCATTCCATTGCTGACGGGCAAGGGGATCAAGCCAACGCAGCTGTTCCTGGTGGACGGCAACACATCCGACTACAGCAAGGACTTCCAGCCCGGCACCTTGAAGGGCGCGCAGGGCACCCAGCCCGGAACGTTCGCCAAGGCGGACTTCAAGAAGTCACTTCAGGCCATCGATCCGGCGCTGAAGGACTACAACTACGCCGGCGAGTCCTACGACGCCGTCAACCTGATTGCCCTGGCCTCGGAAGCGGCTAAGAGCACCAAGGGTGCCGACATTGCCAAGCAACTGAAGGGTGTCTCCGAGGTCGGTGAGAAGTGCAACACCTTCGCTTCGTGCGTCACGTTGCTCCGCAACGGCAAGGATATTGACTACGACGGCCAGTCGGGTCCGGTAACCTTCTCCGATGCCGGTGATCCGACCGAAGCCTACATCGGTATCTACCAGTACGATGACACGAACAAGCCGCAGCCAGTCAAGGAAGAATTCGGCAAGCTGTAAGCCGAGCCTTAACTGACGCTACAACGAAGGCCCCCGTCCACGGACGGGGGCCTTCGTTGTAGCCGGGCTGAGTCGGTCACAAAGAGGAGGGCCCTCGTTCAGAAAGCTCTGAACGAGGGCCCTCCGCTGTGCGCTTTACTCCACCGTGTCGGCGAGGGTGCCCAGGTAGAGTTGGATGACCTTGGGATCCTTCATGAGCTCCCGTCCAGTGCCCGTGTAGGCATCCCTGCCCTGGTCCAGGACGTAGCCCCGGTCGCAGATCTGAAGGCATCGCCGGGCGTTCTGTTCCACCATAATGACGGAGACGCCTGCCCTGTTGATCTCATGGACCCGCAGGAACGTCTCATCCTGCTTGACGGGGGAGAGGCCGGCGGATGGCTCGTCGAGCAGCAGGACGGCCGGTTCCATCATCAGTGCCCGTCCCATGGCCACCATTTGGCGTTCACCACCGGAGAGGGACCCTGCACGCTGGGCCCGCCGCTTGCCAAGCTCCGGAAACAGGCTGACGACGAACTCAAACCGTTTGGAGAAGTCCTTGGGCCGCTGGAACATCCCCATCTGCATGTTTTCCTCGATGGTGAGGGTGGCAAAGACGTTGTTGTTCTGCGGCACGAAGCCCACGCCCTGGGTGACCAGCTTGTTGGCTTTTAGCCCTGTGATGTCCTTCCCGCGGACAACTACGTTGCCGGAATGGACTTTCACCAAGCCGAACATGGCCTTGAGCAGCGTCGACTTGCCTGCCCCGTTGGGTCCGATGATGCCGATCAGTTCGCCCTTCCGGGCTTCGATGCTGCAACCATTGAGGATGTTCACACCCGGAAGGTAACCGGCCACAAGGTCGGTTACCCTGACGACGACGTCATCCGCCGGCGCTGTCGTGGTGGAAGGGGCAGCGCTGGTGGCACTCATTCTTTGTCCTTGTCTGTGGTGCCAGCTTCTCTCAGGCCGGACTCGGGCGAAAGGGGTTCATCGGCGGCCGGAGCCTGGTGGGCTTCCGGGCTGAGGTCGGGTTGCTTAAGGTCTGCGTCTTTGGCCTCGGTGGTCACTGCATCAACAGCGATGATGCCAGCGTTTTCCGTACCCACAATCGATTCCTCGTCGGCTTCAAGTACTGCTTCGAGTTCCCTGATGCCTTCAGTGTCACCAAGATCGACGTCGTGGTGGGCTCCCAGGTAAGCGTCAATAACAGCAGGGTTCTTCATAACATCGGCAGGGGGACCCTCCGCCACAATCTTCCCCTCGGCCATGACAACAACCCAGTCGGCAATGTGCCTGACCATGTTCATATCGTGTTCCACGAACAACACGGTCATACCTTCAGCCTTGAGGTTCTTGATGTGGTCCAGCAGCGACTGCGTCAAAGCCGGGTTGACGCCGGCCATCGGTTCGTCCAGCATCACCAGCTTGGGCCGGACCATCAGGGCACGCGCCATTTCGAGCAGCTTGCGCTGGCCGCCTGACAGTGAAGCCGCGTAGTCATCTTTCTTGACGTCGAGCTTGAACTTCTCCAGCAGGACGTCCGCCTGGGCCGTAATTTCCTTCTCCCGGCCGCCCCAAATCCCCTTGAACAGTGCCTTCGACAGCCGTTCGCCGGGCTGGCTGGAGCCGCCAAGGCGCATGTTTTCCATAACGGTGAGCTTGCCCATGACTTTGGTGAGCTGGAAAGTGCGCACCATGCCCATGCGGGCCAGCTTGTACGAGGAGACACCCTCGATGTTCTTTCCTTCAAACTGCCATTTGCCGGAGTTGGGCGTATCGAAGCCGGTAAGGAGGTTAAAGAGGGTCGTTTTGCCTGCCCCGTTGGGGCCGATCAGCGCGGTGATTTTGTGCCGTGGGATCTCCAGGTACTGGACGTCGACGGCGTTGATGCCGCCGAAGGTTCGGGTGACGTTCTCGGCCACCACGATGGGGTCCCTCTTCTTGCAGCCCGGGGCTATGTCCCCGGCGGCAATCGGACTGGTGTCAGTCATATAGTCGATGGCTGCGTCGTTGTGTGCTGTGCTGTGTACATTTTCATTCATTGAATGTGCACCGTGACTCATGCGAATGCCAGCTCCTTCTTATTGCCAAAGACGCCCTGCGGCCTGAAGATCATCAACAGCATCAGGGCGATGCCAACAAGGATAAAGCGCAGCTGGCCCGCCTGGACTGTGGTCAGCCAGGTCACCGCGCCGGATTCAATAAGGCCGGACAGGATGCCCTGTGTCAGGGACAAGACCACCCAGAAGATCATGGCGCCGATAACAGGCCCCAGGACGGTGGCCATGCCGCCCAGCAGGAGGCATGTCCAGAGGAAAAACGTCAGCTCGGTGCCATAGTTCGCGGGCTGGACTGCGCCGCGCGGAAGTGTGAACACCATGCCGGCGAGGGCGCCGAGGACACCGCCGATGATCAGCGCCTGCATCTTGTAGGCATAGACGTTCTTGCCAAGGGAACGGACAGCGTTCTCGTCTTCCCGGATGCCCTTGAGCACACGCCCCCAGGGGCTGCGCATCAACAGCCAGATGACAAGGCAGCATACGACCACCAAGGTCCAGGCCACGACCCGGATGAAGAAGTCGCGGTTATTCATGCCCAGGTAGGACCCTTCGGGGAAAGGGTTCATGGAATAGAACCCACCCTCAAAGGCACCCAGGCCGTCTGCCGAACCTGTCACTGCATCCATCTGGTTGGTGGTTACGACGTAGCGGACAATTTCGGCTGCGGCGATAGTAACGATGGCCAAGTAGTCAGCCCTTAGCCGCAGGGTGGGGATCCCCAGCAGCAGGGCAAACAGACAGGAACTGACGACCGCGATGAGCAGACCAACAAAGAATGGCACCCCGAAAGACAACGTCGAGATGGCAAAGCCATAGGCGCCCACTGCCATGAAGCCGGCCTGCCCAAAGTTCAGCAGGCCGGAGTAGCCGAAGTGAACGGCCAGTCCGAGGGCTGCAAGGGCATAGGCAGCCGTTGTCGGGCTGAATATTTCGCTGGCAGCGCTGGAGAAAACGAATCCGTAGTCCATGGCGGCCTCCTAACCCACACGCTCACGACGGCCCAGGATGCCCTGGGGACGAAACAAGAGGACAACAATCATGATGAACAGTGCTCCCACGAATTTCAGATCGGCGGCGAGGCCGAAGACGGTGGTCAGTTCCACGAAAATACCGACGATGAGTGACCCGATCAGGGCCCCGAATACAGTCCCGAGGCCACCCAGGGTGACGCCGGCGAAGATCAACAGCAGGATTTGCGAGCCCATGTCGAACGTCACGCCGGGCCGGTAGTACGCCCACAGGATGCCGCCAAGCGACGCCAGCATTCCGCCTGCTACCCAGACGATGCGGATCACGGAGTCGACGTCGATGCCCGATGCGGCCGCCAACGCCGGGTTATCTGCCACCGCGCGCGTGGCCTTTCCCAAGCGGGTTTTGAGCAGGATGACGCCGATCAGACCTATGACAATGGCGCTAATGACGAGGGACCACAGGTTATTGGGCGAGATGGACACAGGCCCAAGCTGGATCTCGCTCGACTGGGCAAATGGCAGTTGCTGGGTGGCACCACCGAAGTAGAACTGGATGACATAGCGGGCGGCCAACGCAAGGCCGATGCTGACGATCATCATGGGGACAAGGCCCGTCCCGCGGGCGCGCAGTGGCTTCCACAGGCCTGCGTCCTGGATAAAGCCGGACAGGCCACCGATCAAGAGCGCCAGGATTCCGGCGAGCCAGAAGGGCAAGTTCATCGCGCTGAGGCCAAACATAGCTACGGCGCCCAGCGTGACCATTTCACCGTGGGCAAAGTTCGTCAGGCCTGTAGTACCGAAAATTAGTGATAGTCCCACGGACGCCAACGCCAGCAGGAGGCCGAAGCTCAGGCCAGCCACCAGGCGGTTGAGCAGGTTCTGGGCGAAGTTCTGCTCCTGGACCACAATTCCCTCGCCAAAAGTGAAGATCACCGAGAGATTGGAAGTCTGGCTGAACGAGACGTTGCGGGGGTTCTCCTGGCCCTCGGCCAGCTTGATTCCCTCGGGAAGCGTGGACTCATCCAGCTCTATTTCATAGGTGCCTTGGACGGGCACTCCGATAGTCCACGCGCCATTGGCGCCGGATTTTGTGGTTCCGGTGAAATCTCCGCTTTTGGCAGTGATGGTGACATCTGCGATGGGTGCACGTTCGTCATCCCGAAGGAATCCGCTGATGCTGTTCTGGAATACCGTCGGTGACGGGGATGGTGTCGGTGACGGTGTAGTGGCTTGCGACGCGGGCGCGACGACGAGCAGGATTGTGACAATGGCCGCGAAGATCGCGCCCACAGCCTTGAGCAATCTGCCCCGCCGCTGGTGCAACAGGCCTCTCGGTGTGCTTTTCAAAATAGAAAACCTCCGCTTGGGGGTGGTCTCGGCTGCGCCTTTGCAACCGCTGCGAACGAAGCCGGGCAGACGATGATGCGGTGCTGATATCAGCAATCGCTGCAAATCTGTGATTTTCGTCACCCGGCTTGGCCTTATGTTACAGCGCTGCAGGGACGAAAAATGCCGCCCGAAGCGGCCTTCGGGTAGCGATCAGATAACAACTGTGTAGCAGGACCTGTCTCTATCGTTAGGCTGACTAAAGAAACTTTTGTTGATCCCCGGTATTTCTTAACATTCGGTCTGCCGTGCCGGGATTGTCGTCACCGGCTTCGGACCACGTCCCATGTCACAGTTAGGTTGCTTCCCTCAAGGGCCGGGAACTTTCGGCGGCGGTGAGGCGTGGAAATTGGTAACGTGAATCATAAGGTTCAGCACCCACCCCTTACTTGGAGGACACCAGCAATGGCACTTGGCGGAAACCCGATCTTCAACGGAAAGAATTTCCGTGAAGCGACGCAGGCGCCGCCTGTCCCGCAGGCGCCTTACGGGCAGGCACCTTACGGCCAGCAGCCCTACGGCCAGCCTTATGGACAGCAGGCGTACGGCCGCGCCCCCGGCCAGGTCATGGACGGTCAGGGCGGCTACGCTGCTCAAAACATGACCAACGAGCAGCTGCAGCAGATGTACAACCAGCCGGCCGCGGGTCCCGCGGACACTGGCCGGATGACCTACGACGACGTCATCGTCAAGACGGCCGCCTGCCTTGGAGTGCTTCTCGTCGGCGCAGCGGTGACAATGTTCGTCAGCATGGGCCTCGCGAGCATGCTGATGATCGTGGGTGCCCTCGGCGGCTTCGTGCTGGCACTCGTCAACACCTTCAAGAAGCAGCCGTCACCTGCGCTGATTCTCGCGTATGCCGGCCTTGAGGGTCTCTTCCTCGGCGGTCTCACCCGCGTACTGGACACCATGTACCCGGGCGTTGGCCTCCAGGCTGTCATCGGCACCTTGTCCGTCTTCACCGTGACGCTGCTCCTGTTCAAGAGCGGCAAGGTACGGGCCACACCCAAGGCCATGAAGTTCTTCATGATCGCCCTGGTTGGCTACGCACTGTTCTCGGTGGTCAACCTCGTCATGATGATGACCGGTCTGACGACTGAGCCCTTCGGTCTGCGCAGCGGCATCATTGGTGTCGTCATCGGCATCCTGGCCATCGGCCTGGCTGCGTTCTCCCTGGTTATGGACTTCACCAGCATCGAGGCAGGGGTCCAGAGCGGCGCTCCGCAGCGCTTCTCCTGGACGGCAGCGTTCGGCCTCACGGTCACGCTGGTCTGGCTTTACGTGGAAATCATCCGCTTGCTCGCTATCCTCCGGGGCGACGACTAGCACCCAAGCCGGCAGCCGCCGTCGTACGTTAAACCTAAAAGGAGAGGGTCCCCGCCTGGTGCATATAGCACTGGCGGGGACCCTCTCCTGTTGTGTCTCTGAGCGCCTTACGAAAGGCGCATCGCTCCGGCGGCCGGGGTGACGGTAAAGATGTCGGGAGCCTTGTGCCCGGCCTCGGAAAAGGCGCGTTCGACGGCGGCGCGCACCTGCTGCTCCACCTCTGCCGGGGTGAGGGCAATGGCGGCCCCGCCGAAACCGCCCCCGGTCATCCGGGCTCCGATAGCCCCGTTGGCGCGGGAGATGTCCACGGCCAGATCCAGTTCCGGGCAAGAGATCTCGAAATCGTCCCGCATGGAGGCGTGGCTGGCGTCCAGCAGGGCGCCGATGGAACCCGGGCCCTCGCTGGCCAGCAGCTCGACGGTCTGCAGCACACGGTCGTTCTCGGTGACCACGTGGCGCACGCGCCGGTAGGTGACCTCGTCCAGAAGCCCGGCTGCTTCCTCAAGGTCCGCCACGTGGACGTCCCGGAGCGCTTTGACGCCCAAGACCTGAGCACCCAATTCGCAGGAGGCCCGGCGTGAGGCGTAACCGCCGTCGGCGTGGGAGTGGGAAACTTTGGTGTCGATCACCAGCATCACCAGCCCGGATTGCTCGGCTTCAAAAGGAACCAGCTGGACGCTCTGGTCGCGGCAGTCCAGAAAGACGGCGTGGCCCTTGGATCCGCGCAGGGACGCAGACTGGTCCATGATGCCCGTGGGGGCGCCCACAAAGTCGTTCTCTGCGCGCTGGGTGGCGAGGACCATCTCCTCCGGTTCCAGTCCGGCTCCCGTGATGTCGTTGAGCGCTGAGATGACTGCGCACTCGATCGCGTGCGACGAGGACAGGCCTGCGCCGAGCGGAACGTTGGAATCGAGGAGCAGGTCCAGTCCCGGGACCGCGATGCCGCGCTGCTGAAGGGCCCAGATGACACCGAGGGGATACTTCGTCCAGCCCTTGGCCGAGGCGGCTGCGATGGTGCCAAGATCGGCATTGACTACGCCCTGGTCACCGTACGTGGACAGGAGCCGGATGGCGCTGTCCGGCCGGACTGCCACGGCCACCCTGGCAGTCTTGTCGATGGCGAAAGGAAGCACGAAGCCCTCGTTGTAGTCGGTGTGCTCGCCGATCAGGTTGACGCGGCCCGGCGCCTGCCAGACGCCGTCGGGAAGCCTGCCGAACTCCCGCTCAAAGCGGGCGGCAAGGTCCGCGGCAGTGGGCGGTGCCTGGGTGGTCAGCGGGTCAGGGGCGGCGCTCACGCATGTGCTCCTTCAGGTAGGGCCCCCAGAGGGACGGCGGTAGTGGCTGCGGGCGAGGGGGTGGACGCCGGGACGGTAACGGCGCGGAGCCGCTCCGCCACGCTTTCGGGCGAGGTGTCGTTGATGAACGCGCCCATCGCGGCTTCGGAGCCTGCCAAGTACTTGAGTTTGTCGGCTGCCCTGCGCGGTGACGTCAACTGCAGGTGCAGGTAGCTGGCCGGCCGCAAAAGGTCGTCCAAGGGGGCTTGGTGCCAGGCGGAAATGTACGGGGTGGGCGTGGGGTAGAGGGCGTCGAGCCGTTTGAGCAGGTCCAGGTAAACATGCGCCAGCTCATCCTTTTCCTCGCCGCTCAAAGCTGCCAGGTCGGGTACCTGCCGGTGCGGTACCAGATGGATCTCCAACGGCCAGCGGGCAGCGAAAGGCACGTAGGCGCTGAAGTTCTCGCCCTCCATCACCATCCTGCTTCCGTCCTCCCGTTCAGCCCGAAGCAGCGACCCGGTGAGGGTCTGCCGGCCGTCGGACCCATCGTAGAACTTGCGTGCCGCCGCGCCCAGGACCCCGGCCCTCGGAGTGATGTACGGGTAGGCATATATCTGTCCGTGCGGATGGTGGAGGGTGACGCCGATGTCGGCCCCCCGGTTCTCGAACGGGAAAACCTGTTTGATTCCCGCCATCTTGCTGAGCGCCTCAGTTCGGTGCGCCCAGGCCTCCACGACTGTGCGGGCCCGCTCCTCGCCCAACCCGCTGAACGACCCCGTGTGCTCAGGGGTAAAGGACACCACCTCACAGCGTCCATACGCCGGGCCGGTGGTTCCCCATTCCGGGGCGGCCGGTATGGGACCCAGGTCCGGGCCCAGTGAAGGGAAGCGGTTTTCAAACACCACCACGTCGTAGTCCGGCGCGGGGATCTCGGAGGGGTTATTCGGTGTGGTGGGGCAGATGGGGCACTGATCTGCCGGGGGCAGGTGCGTACGCGACTGCCGGTGGGCCGCAACGGCGACCCACTCGTCCGTGAGGGCATCGAACCGTACTTCGCCTGGCTCGCCCCGCTCCGGCAGCGGCCGGTGGTCCGTGGTGGTTTCCGCCGTGCGCGGCTTCGGTGTTGCGGCGTCGTCGAAATAGATCAGCTCCCGGCCGTCGGCGAGCTTCGTACTGGTGATACCTGTCATGGGGCTTTTCCTTTGGGTACTGGTGGCTGGTACTGCCGGGGATTAGGGCTGATAACGCTGGCCGGTTCCGCATGGCCGTTACGGCTGTTCGGAAGCCGTACTGTCCGAACCTCGGAAACGGCTTTTCGGAGGGCGGCAAGGGCTCCGGTGGATGCGGCGCGGATTCCGCTGTCGGTGACCAGGATGTGCACCGCGGACAAGGGGCAGATGCCAGCCAGGCCGACGACGCCGTACTTGCTTGAGTCTGCGAGGACCACCAGGCGCGAGGACGCCCTGACCATGGCGGCATTGACCTCGGCTTCGAGAATGTTGGGCGAGGTGATCCCCGCCTGGAGATCCAGTCCGTGCGCGCCCATAAAACAGAGATCGGCGGCAATGGTGCTGACGGCCTGAACGGTCAGCGGACCAACGAGGGCCTCTGACGGTGTCCGCTCTCCGCCCAGCACGAGGGTCCGGATGCCGCTGTCCTCTCCCGTTCCTTCCCGGGCAGCAAGCGAACTGGCCACCATAACCGAGTTGGTGGCAACGGTGAGATCGAAGTTCCGGGGCAGCATCCTTGCCAGCTCAAACGTTGTGGTTCCGCCCGAAATGAGCAGCGTCATGCCGGGCCGGACCAACTTGAGTGCCTCGGCCGCGATGGCTGCCTTAGCAGGCTGGGCGAAGGCGGACTTGTTGGCGAACCCGGGTTCGAGCGCGCTGAAGCTGTCCGTTCGAGCGGCTCCTCCGTGGACCCGCAGGACCAGGCCGCCGGCATCGAGGGCGTCGATGTCGCGGCGGATGGTCATTTCCGAAACGTCGAAACGTGCGGCGAGGGTGGCCACCCGCACGGTTCCCTCGTTGTGAACCTCTTGGAGGATCAGATGCTGCCGTTGTGCTGCAAGCATCACATCCCCTTCCAAGATGGCCCGCTCAATGTCATCATCATTGTCGCATATTTAGCTCAAAAAAGAATAGTTTCAAACAAAATATAACATGGGGCGCTGTTGGGACGGCTGGCGCCATGCAATGTACGGTGGTGCCCATGACTTCACCTTCTCTGCCGGAAACCAGCGTCCCTTCCGGCTTCCGGTCCTACGCCAGCGGGCGGCAGTACGAACTCCGGCGGGGGGATGCGCTCGCAGTTGTTACAGAGCTGGCCGCAGGCCTTCGCCTCTACAGCCGGGGCGGCGTGCAACTCACCGAGACTTACGGCGATGCTGAAATTTCTCCCGGTGCGGCAGGTATCACCCTGGCGCCTTGGGCGAACAGGGTGGAGGACGGCGTCTGGTACCTCGATGGCAAGAAGCAGCAACTGGACATCACCGAAGTGTCCCGGAACAACGCCAGCCACGGACTGCTGCGGAACGCCTCCTACAGCTTGGTGGACGAGTCGCAGTTCTCCGTCACCCTCGAAGCGACCGTTTTCCCCCAGCATGGATACCCGTTCCTGCTGCGCCACCGGGTGCAGTATCTGCTGGCGGAGGACCTGGGCCTTGAGGTCCGGCAGACCCTGGTCAACGACTCCAAGGCGCCGGCACCGTTTGTCCTGGGCGCCCACCCGTACCTGCGGCTCGGCGATACGGAGCTCGACGACCTGCTACTGACCGTCTCCGCCGACACCCGGCTCGTTGCCGACAAGCGGCTGATTCCGCGCAGCTCTGAACCGGTTGGTGGCGATACGGACCTCCGCTCGGGCCGGCGTGTGGGAAGCCTGGACATCGACGTCGCACTGACGGACATAACGTTCGACGGCGGCACGGCCCGCCACACTCTGTCCGCTCCGGACGGCCGCAGCGTCAGCCTGTGGCAGGACGAGGCATGCGCCTACGTCCATGTGTTCGTCACCACCGAATTTCCCGGCAGAGCGCGGGCGGTGGCCATCGAGCCAATGACGGGACCAGCCAATGCCTTCAACTCCGGGGACGGGCTCCGCTGGCTTTCGCCGGGGGACAGCTTCACCATGACCTGGGGGATCGACGCCACCCTCAACGAAGCCGGGTAGCGGTTTCCCATAAGCCCGCAGCTGGGGAAGTATTAGGCTATGACGCCAGCTGAGGACGCCAAACCGACCGACCCTTCCACCCTCCCGCAACCAAGCGGGCGTGCGGACGACACTGCAGGCCGTGCTGCCCCGCCACTGCGGGTCCTGGCGGACCGTGAACTGGACCGCGACATCCCCTACGGTGTCCGCATAGCGGCGTCATGGGCTTGGCGTCTGGGACTCATCCTGTTGGTGGGAGGCGCCCTGATCTGGCTCCTCAGCCGGATTAGCTTCCTTATCATTCCCGTCATGGTGGCAGCGCTGCTGGCTGGCCTGCTCAGCCCCATCGTGGGCTGGCTCAGGAATCATCGGCTGCCCAACGGCGCCGCCGTGGCGGTCACCGTGCTGGGGTTCCTCGGTCTGATTGGCGGTTCCCTGGCGCTCGTGGGACGGCAGCTTGTTGCTGGTTTCAGCGAGCTGTGGAGCGAGGCACTGGCCGGGATACAGCAAATCCAGGGCTGGCTGGCGGAAGGGCCGCTTCACTTGTCGGCGGCCCAGATCGACCAGTACCTGCAGGAGGCAACAGCCGCGCTGCAGAACAACAGCAGCAGCATCCTGAGCGGAGCCCTTTCTTTTGGAAGTACGGCAGGCCATTTTGCCGCAGGACTTGTCCTCGCGCTGTTTGTCCTGATTTTCTTCCTCCTGGAAGGTGACCGCATCTGGGCGTTCCTGGTCCGGCTGCTGCCAAAAAAGGCCCGCGCCGCCACGTTCGGGGCAGGCCGCAAGGGCTGGGCATCCATGGTCAGCTACGCCCGCATCCAAATGTTCGTGGCTTTTGTGGACGCCGTGGGAATCGGCGTGGGTGCCGCCATTATCGGTGTCCCACTTGCGCTTCCGCTGGGCGTGCTGGTCTTCATGGGTTCCTTCATCCCCATCGTCGGCGCACTCGTCACCGGGGCTGTGGCTGTGCTGCTGGCGCTCGTGGCAAATGGTTGGGTCAACGCGCTCATCATGTTGGGGATCGTGCTGCTGGTCCAGCAGCTGGAAAGCCACATCCTGCAGCCACTCGTGATGGGAAAGGCAGTCGCGCTGCACCCGGTGGCGGTGATCCTGGCTGTGGCGGCCGGTTCATACCTTGCCGGAATTCCCGGCGCGCTGTTTTCTGTTCCCATCCTCGCTGTAGCAAACTCGGCGATTCGCTACATCGCCGGCAGAACATGGGAACATGAACAGGTGCTGGCTACCCCCGGAGGGCCGGTGATGGTTGGCTCAGGCCAGGATGACACGATTAAGGACGTCAGACTGCCCGGCTGGAAACCCAGGGACAGCAAAGAAGCTGTGACCAGCACAAACGCACACAATCCGGAAACCCAGGCCGGCACCGCAGGCCAGGGCACCGGAGCAGAATCTGCCAAAGGAGAATAGTCCGTGAACATCCTCGAAACCCTTCCCGTGTCGCTGGACGATGTCCTGGAGGCGCAGAAGCTGCTTGAGGGGATTATTGCCCGGACACCAGTGGAGTCGTCGCGGGCCCTCGGCAGCATGGTGGGCGGGGACGTCTTCTTCAAGTGCGAGAACCTGCAGCGGGCAGGATCATTCAAGGTCCGGGGCGCCTATGTCCGGATGGCCCGGCTGTCGCCAGAGGAAAAGAAGCGCGGCGTTGTTGCCGCGTCCGCCGGAAACCACGCGCAGGGTGTGGCTGTTGCCGCGAAGAGCCTCGGCATCAAGGCACGCATCTACATGCCCCTGGGCGTGGCCCTTCCCAAACTGGCAGCCACCCGCAGCCATGGTGCGGAGGTGGTCCTCCACGGCCACAACGTTGACGAGGCGCTGGCTGAAGCGCAGCGCTACGCCAACGAGTCCGGGACCGTTTTTGTCCACCCCTTTGACAACGTGGACGTGGTGGCCGGCCAAGGCACCATCGGCCTCGAGATACTCGAGCAGATCCCCAATGTCGACACCATCCTGATGGGTGTTGGCGGCGGCGGCCTCCTGGCAGGGGTTGCGGTGGCCGTCAAGGCCCGTGCACGGGAGTTGGGACGGGAAATCCGCATCATCGGCGTCCAGGCGGAGAACGCGGCCGCCTACCCGCCTTCACTCGCCGCAGATGCACTGGTTCCCTTGAAGAAGGTATCCACCATGGCCGACGGCATCGCCGTGGGCCGCCCTGGCCAGCTGCCATTCAGCATCATCCGTGAGCTCGTGGACGATGTTGTTACCGTCAGCGAGGATTCCTTGGCCCGTGCGCTGATCTTCCTGCTGGAACGGGCCAAGCTGGTAGTGGAGCCTGCCGGTGCCGTGGGCGTTGCCGCACTCATGGACGGAAAGATTGAGAATCCCGGCACCACAGCGGTGATCCTGTCCGGCGGCAACATCGATCCCATGCTGATGCTCAAAGTCATCCAGCGTGGCCTGTCCGCCGCCGGGCGCTACATGACCGTGCGCATGATGCTGGATGACCGGCCGGGCTCCCTTGCCACTATTGCCCGGATCATTGCCGAGAACGATGCCAACGTGACTGGGCTGGACCACACAAGGGTGGGCGGTTCCATTAGCATGGGAGACGTGTCCATCACCGTGAATCTTGAAACCAAGGGACATGAGCACTGCGAGCAAGTGCTTGGGGCCCTCCGTGCTGAGGGCTTCCAGCCCATAGTGGTGCACTAGGCAGCCATGCTGGATGCGCTGGGGGACGGGCAGCCGCGGAGCCGGGAAACAACCGCCTCCCGCGCTAAAGGCGGGTTGCTGGTGGTGGGCGGGTTCGCCGTCGTCCTCTTTGTTATCGAGATCGTCAACATGCTCACCCTCCATTCATTGAACAGGACCTTTGGCCTGCGGCCACGGAGCTTGGACGGGGTCCTGGACATCTTCACTTTCCCACTGCTCCATGCGAGCCTGAACCACCTGCTCTCGAACGCCCTGCCTCTGATCATTTTCGGATTTCTGGTGTTCCTGTCCGGGCTCCGGGTGTTCCTGACGGCGCTGGCGTTCAGTTGGCTGGGTTCCGGGCTGACAGTGTGGCTCATCGGTAACGGCGGCGTGACCGTGGGCGCGTCCGGACTGGTCTTTGGACTCTTCGCGTTCCTGCTGGTGCGGGGCTTCGTCAATCACAGTTGGCGCCAAATCCTGCTGGCCGTCGTACTGTTCATGGCCTACGGCAGCCTCCTGCTCGGCGTGCTGCCCTTTGTGGCGGGATACATTTCCTGGCAGGCGCACCTGGGCGGTGCGGTGGGTGGAGTCGCCGCTGCCCTGCTGATGCGGCCCCGGCAAGGGACCTAGGCACCGGTCACAGGCACAAAAGAGCCGGCCACCTGCGGGTGGCCGGCTCTTTCCTTCAAAAACTATTACGCGGCGTAAGGCTTGGCAGAGAGGATCTCCACCGTGATGTCCTTGCCGTTAGGCGCCGTGTAGCTCAGGGTGTCGCCCTCTTTGTGGCCAACAATTGCTGCACCCAGCGGTGACTTTTCGCTGAAGACATCAATATCGGAGTCGCCGGCGATTTCGCGGGAGCCGAGCAGGAAGGTCTCTTCGTCACCGGCGATCTTGGCAACAACGATCATGCCGGGTTCGACGATTCCGTCGTCGGCGGGAGCTTCCCCCACATGGGCATCACGCAGCAGCGCCGTGAGCTGGCGGATGCGGGCTTCGATCTTGCCCTGTTCTTCCTTGGCTGCATGGTAGCCGCCGTTTTCCTTCAGGTCACCCTCCTGGCGGGCAGCTTCAATCTTCTGGACAATTTCTGCCCGGCCAGCGCCGGAAAGGTGGTCCAGCTCTGCCTTCAGGCGGTCATAAGCTTCCTGTGTGAGCCAGGCTGCAGGCGCGCTGTTGGTGGTCGACACGGACTTCTCCTCTTCGGTCATACATGCAAAAGACCCCGCCACGGTGGCCACTTGTGGAACTCAGTAACCAGCTCAGCGGGGTAAAGGTATTGCTCCATTGTAGTCAATCCTCTGGACATAACCCAATAAGCAAGCGGCGTAGATCACATTCTGCTAATTGCCGCCGTCCGGAATCCAGCAGCTGTCCACTACTCCGGACACGGACAGTGACTCGGTCTTCACCACGATGCGCTGGGAAATGGTCCGCCCGCCGTCGGCTGTCTGGTCAGCCTCACCGGGCGGGATGTCCACCACTTTCCAACCCACCACGGCAAACTTTGAATCCAATGCTTTGACGGCACATTTCACGGCTGTCCCAGGCTCCCGGGTGACCTGGAAATCCACTTCTGCCTGGGTGGCGTCGGTGGTGCTGTAACCGATGTCCTTGAACGTCACGCTGGAGACGGCTGAGGACGTGGAAACCCAGGCCATGAAGCCGATTCCGCCCGCCAGCGCCCCCGCGCCGATGATTCGCTTCGCCATGGGGGAGAGCCCGCGCTTTTGACGGCCATAACGATTGGCTAGGCTAGTGTCTGCTGGCGCGGAAACGGCGGGCTGATCCTGGGAAGTCACCAGTCCAGTTTAGTGCGGATCCGGGCCCCGGATTTCCGGAACCAGCCAGCCTCACCCCAGTTCAAGCGGCCAGCACAACGGCTACAGAAGATGAAGGAGCCGTCCACCCATGACAGCGTCCAGCTCCACCCCGGCCACGCTCCGCCTGCTCGCCGTCCATGCCCACCCGGATGACGAGTCCAGCAAGGGCGCTGCAACCATGGCCATGTACGCGGCCTCAGGCGTGGACGTCATGGTGGCCACGTGCACGGACGGGTCCAGGGGAGATATCCAGAACCCGGCAGTGGAAGGCGAACCCCACCCGAAAAGGGACATGGCGGGGGCGCGGCGCCTTGAGATGGAGCGCGCGGCCAAGGTACTGGGCATCCGTCAACGTTGGCTGGGTTTCGTGGACTCCGGCCTCCCCGAGGGTGATCCGCTTCCGCCCCTCCCGCCTGGCTCGTTTGCCACGCAACCGTTGGAGCGCGCTGCTGCGCCACTGGTGCGGCTGGTCCGGGAATTCAAGCCCCAGGTAATCATCAGCTACGACGAAAACGGCGGTTATCCCCACCCGGACCACATCATGGCGCACAAGGTGGCTGTGGAAGCCTTCGAAGCTGCCGGTGATCCTGACCGCTACCCGGACACCGGCGAGGCTTGGGTGCCCAGCAAGCTTTACTACGACCGGGCGTTCAGCCCTGAGCGGTTCCGGGCGTTGCATTTTGCCTTGGAGGAAGCTGGCCTGCAGTCTCCCTATGCCGAACGGCTCGCCGCCTGGCTGGAAACGGACGCAGAAGGCCACACTCCACCGCCTGCAGGACATCCCACCACCACGCAGATTGACTGCGGTGACTACTTCGAAGCCCGCGACGATGCCCTCCGGGCCCACAGGACGCAGGTGGACCCGCTGGGCTTCTTCTTCGCCGTCGCCCCTGAGATGCAGCGACGCGCCTGGCCGTGGGAAGACTACTCGCTGATCCAGTCCCGGATCCCCGCGAAGCTGCCGGAGAGGGATCTTTTCGCGGGGCTAAGATAGAGGCAGCAGGCAATTTCTATGCCGCGTAGAAGAGCGCCCCGCCGTGGCTGGATCCTCAGTCCACGGCCGGACGCCTGTCAGTTTCCATAGAAGGTTTATACCGTGCACCACTTGCTCCTGGCCCTGGCCACCACACCGTCCCCGCTGCCCACACCTTCTTTGCGTGAGGGCGTGTCGGAGGACCAAATCACCCCGGGCCTGTGGGGCTTCATCATGACTGCCTTCTTTGTGCTGGCAACCACCTTGCTCATCGTGGATATGGTGCGCCGTATCCGCCGGGTCCGCTACCGGGCGCAGGTGGAGGAGGAGCGCATGGCGGCAGCAGCAGCAGCGGACGTCGACGCTGCCGATGCCCATGACGGTACGGGTACGCCGGACTATGATGCCGAAGGTGACGAAAGCGGGACGGGCGCCGCTCCCGACCGTTCCCAGCCTCGGGATTAGGGCGGGCCGTCAGCCGAGGACGGCGATAGCGATCGCCGCAAAGTGGGCGGCAAAGGCCAGCACGGTGAGGGCGTGGAACAGTTCGTGGAAGCCGAAGTGCTCATAGCTGAAGTTGGGCTTCTTGAGCGCGTAGAAGACGGCACCGGTAATGTACAGGATGCCGCCGACGCAGATCAGGACGGCGGCCGGGACACTGGCGGCGAAGAACTCGGGCAGGTAGAACAGCGCACCGCAGCCCAGGGCGATGTAGATCGGCACGTATAACCAGCGCGGGGCATGCGTCCATAGCAGCCGGAAAAGTACACCCAGGATGGCCCCGGTCCAGATGACCCAAAGCAGCAGCACGGCCTTCGGGCGTTCCAGGAGGGACCATGCCAGCGGCGTGTAGCTGCCCGCGATGACCAGCATGATGTTGGTGTGGTCCAGCCGCTTCAGGACAATCCTTACTCCGGGAGACCAGTTGCCGCGGTGGTAGACGGCGCTGATGCCGAAGAGCAGAACTCCGGTAGCCGCGTAGATGGCGGAGGCGATTCTCAGGTCCGCCGCAGGGGCGAGCAGTACAAGTACAACCCCTGCAATGAGGGCCAGCGGCGCCGTGACGGTGTGGATCCAGCCGCGCCACTTGGGTTTGATCATGAGCAGTTCCGCCAGCCGGACGGCGGCATCATCGACGGGACCCGAATTTCCCTCCGTCCCCTTGCCGGGCTGGCCGTTTGAAGTCTCGCTGTTCATTGCTCCAGAATAACCTACGCTCCAGTAAGTTACCCATCGGTAACATTTGGCATGCCGTTTACATGGAGTCCGGCTCCATCCTCCCGCCTGCGGACGGTAGCCTAGGAGGTGCAAGGCGTCGTACAGCAAGGGAAGTCAGGTGAGTCTCCGCGTGGAATTGCCCGGGTTCCTCTATGGCTTCTATGAGCGCAGGCTACTTAGGGACCTCGCCGGGGACCGTATCCCGAGGCATATCGGAGTGATGGTGGATGGCAACCGGCGTTGGGCGAAACAGTTCAATGCGCCCACCAGCCAGGGCCACCAGGCAGGAGCGGATAAGATTCACGAGTTCCTCGGCTGGTGCCAGGAACTCGGTGTCAAAGTAGTCACCCTTTACATGCTTTCCACCGACAATATGAGCCGGTCCAGCGAAGAACTGGACCTGCTGATGGGGATTATCGCCAACACCCTGGACCGCCTGGATGAGGACGCGAACATCTCGGTCCATGCGATGGGCGCACCGGAACTGCTGCCTGATTACCTCGCTGAACGGCTAAACAAACTAACAGCACGGACGCCCGTGCGTGAAAAGATCCACGTTAACGTGGCAGTGGGTTATGGCGGACGCAGGGAGATCGTGGATGCCGTCCGTGAGTTGCTCCATGATGCAGTTGCGAACGGCGCGGACATCTCGAAGCTGGCCGACAGCCTGAGCGTTGATGACATTTCGCGTTTTCTGTACACCCGCGGCCAGCCCGACCCCGACCTCGTGATCAGGACCTCCGGGGAACAGCGTTTGTCCGGGTTCCTGATGTGGCAGAGCGCCTACAGTGAGTTCTATTTCTGTGAAGCGCTATGGCCGGCCTTCCGAAAAGTGGACTTCCTCCGCGCACTTCGCGACTACGCAGGCAGGCAGCGGCGCTTCGGCACCTGACCGTTGCGGCAGGGGCGTCGTTCACGCGGAATTCACATGGCCGCAACAGGAATCGCCGACGGATGAAGTCGGAAATTACTGGCGATGGATTTACGTTGTAACCATCAGCAGGCAAAACCGCCGGCTGATCGGGGAGGCCAGTACATGGAGCGATGTTTCGCACCGGTTGTATGGGAGGCCGAGTCCGGCCTCCAGGCCGAGCCGCCTCACCAATAACAATTCCGGGCACGCCCGGGGCTGGAGTCGATGTGGCTATTTCTGAACAACTGCCCGAGGTCGTTTTTGATCAGGGACAGAAAGCTACCTCTCGCGCCACGCGAGCAACCTCAACAGCCGGTGCAGCAGACGAAAAGCCTGCGGCCGGTTTTGCTGTCTCCGGAAGGGATGCCACCATCAGCAGCTTCGTCATTGACACGTCCGTCCTGCTCTCTGACCCCCGCGCACTGCTGCGTTTCGCTGAGCACGAGGTCATTGTTCCGATCGTGGTCATCAGCGAGCTGGAGGCCAAGCGGCACGATCCCGAACTCGGATACTTTGCCCGCAAAGCCCTACGGCTGCTCGACGACCTCCGCGTCAAACACGGGGGCCTCAGCCGGCCCATTCCGATAGGCGACGACGGCGGGACGCTCATGGTGGAAATGAACCACATTTCCGCTGAGGTGCTTCCCATGGGCTTCCGCAGTGGTGACAACGACAGCAGGATCCTGGCTGTAGCCAAAAACCTCGCCAACGAAGGCCGGAACGTCACGGTGGTCTCAAAGGACCTTCCCATGCGCGTCAAAGCCTCGGCCATGGGGCTGACCGCAGACGAGTACCGCAACGAATTGGTGAAAGACTCGGGCTGGACCGGCGTCGCGGAGGTGGAGGCCAGCGAAGAGGAAATCTCCACCCTGTATGGCCACGAACCCGTCTTCATCCCCGCGGCCGCTGAAATGCCGGTCAACACCGGCCTGGTGCTTCTGTCGAACAGGGGCTCGGCCCTGGGCCGCGTGGGCTCCGACAAACAGGTTCGGCTCGTCAAGGGGGACCGCGACGTCTTCGGGCTCCACGGACGCTCGGCGGAGCAGCGGCTGGCCATCGACATGCTGATGGATCCCGCCGTCGGGATTGTATCCATCGGTGGGCGGGCCGGAACCGGCAAGTCGGCGCTGGCCCTGTGCGCAGGCCTGGAAGCGGTCCTGGAACGACGAGAGCACCGGAAAGTCATTGTGTTCCGGCCTCTCTACGCGGTGGGCGGGCAGGAGCTCGGTTACTTGCCCGGCTCCGAGTCGGAAAAGATGAACCCGTGGGCGCAGGCCGTCTTTGACACCTTGGGCGCTTTGGTCAGCCAGGAAGTCGTGGAAGAGGTCATGGACCGGGGAATGCTGGAAGTCATGCCCCTGACCCACATCCGCGGTCGGTCCCTGCATGACGCCTTCGTGATCGTCGACGAGGCCCAGTCCCTGGAGAAGAACGTGCTCCTCACAGTGATGAGCCGCATCGGCCAGAACTCCAAGATTGTCCTCACCCACGACATCGCCCAGCGCGACAACCTGCGTGTTGGCCGGCACGACGGCATCGCCGCCGTCGTCGAAACCTTGAAAGGCCATCCACTGTTCGGCCACATCACGCTCACCCGCTCCGAACGCTCACCGATCGCAGCCCTGGTCACAGAACTGCTCGAAGGGGCAGAGATCTAGCCACTTACGGTAAGTGCGGGGCCGTGGTCCAGTTCATCGGGCCACGGCCCTTCTTCGGTCAGCCTTGAGTGATTTTGTTATGGTCTGCGCCGGGACCCATCGCTGCCCGGCACTAACCGATGCCGAGGAACTTTGCGGCGGGCTCGTGGCCCTCTACTTTCAGGGTCCAATCGGGGCGCTTGAAGGTCGCCGGGGTGAGGCGGACTTTTTGGACTTCCTCCATTTTGCTGCCCCAGGACATCCGTGCGACGCCGTTGAGTTCGTAGCCGAGCGCGCGGGACACGCCCAGGGAGGCTGCGTTCCAGGCTGCGGCCTCGGACTCTGCCACCTCGGCGTTGAGCCAGTCGAAGGCGTAGAGTGCGACGGCGGCGCGCATCTCCTTGCCGAGCCCCCGCCCGTGGACGGACTGCTTGAGCCAGGAGCCGGTGCTGACGGTCTTGAGGGCGGCGAAGTCCTTGGCGCCGATGTCCTGGCATCCGATGAACTCGCCTTCGTGCCAAATGCCCAGGAGCAGGGTCCAGGACTCTACAGTGGCCTCGCTCCGGCACCGCCAATAGAACTGCGCCATTTTCGGCCCCAGTTCCTCCGCAGGGAGCTCGGCCCAGGGGGTGCTGAACGGATTCCTGCCTGGTTCGTGCACGCCGCTGCGGGCCGCCGCTACCGCGGCTGGAATGTCATCATCCGTGATGGGACGCAACATCAGGCGTGGTGTGCTCAGCGTGAGGCCGAAAAGAGGCCAGAGGGAAGAAAGCGCGGTCATCAGCGAAGCCTAGCCCAAGGCCCGCCGTGGGGCGTGTCAAGCAGTGGCCTGGCGCGGTGTCCCGCCCCGATCAGGCGGAGATATCCCAAGTGATGTGTCGACGGACATCTGTAAGGTTCATGGACTCCGCGAGGAACAGATCATCGAGCATGTACTCGTCAACTGCGATGATCCGAAGCCAGTGGCCGTAGTCAGGGGTGGCGGCTTCCAATGACTGGCTGGACACGCAGACGCCTGTTTCCAGGTCTATCCGCACCCGGTTGCGGCCGGGCATGCACAGCGGTGCGGCAGGATCTGCGGCGTGATAGGCGGCGGATGGGGTGACAATGGCCTCAAGGGCCGCTCGCCCGTCGTGGTCGACCCGGCGTATGTCAGTGACGTCTACGGCGTTACTGCCCGGAAATTCCAGGGGTACCGGGGCGTTGCCTGCCAGCTCAACGGGATCAAGGGCGGCGGAAAAGCGGCCGTTGCCAAAGCCGGGTTCACCGTAGGCGGCTTCCGGCCGGCGCCGCACCAGGCCGCCGTCGTCGTAAACGGGCGCCACGAGGTGCGGCGGCAGGAGCCAGGACTTCCGGGTGGCGCTGACGTAGAACCCGTCTTTGGAGTCGTTGATCCCTGTTGTGCTGTGGAGGACCAGTCCGTCGGCGGTTTCGAGGCGCAGGGCACCGGGCCGGCGCAGCCAGGCTCGCACGAACGGCGCCGCAGGGTCCGGGGCCTCGGCAAAGGGCTCGTCCCAGTACTCAAAGCGCAGGCTCTGCCATTTCCAGGGTGAAGACCGGCAGAGGTTCCGGAACACCGTTGTCAGGTCAGCGGGAGAATCGCCGCGTTCCGGATTTGGCCGGCGCCTGGTGTCCCATGTCGACATATCCACAGTTTACGCGTGGGCCCTCCGGCAGGAAGCGAAAATCCAGTAGCATCCGAGGGGTGATCCGACGACTGGACGAACTTTGGGAAGCAGCCCCGCTGGCCTTCTGGCTGGTCCTGGCGGCGTGCGCGTATTTCGTGGTGATGGCGGTACGCCTGACCGTGATCGACGTGCGCCACCATTTGTTGCCTAACCGTATTGTCTTTCCGTCCTATGTCGTGGCAGGTGTCCTTCTGGCGGCGGCTGCGGTGGTCCCCGTAGTCTCCGGTGCCTGGGCGCTGCCGGACGGGCCCGATGGCGCTGCGGCCTTGTTCGGGCTGCCGGCCCTCCGGATCCTGGCCGGGGGTGCAGTTCTTTGGTGCTTCTATTTTGTGTTGCGGCTGGTCTATCCGCCCGGGATGGGATTCGGAGATGTAAAGCTCGCGGGCGTCCTGGGGATGTACCTGGGGTATCTGGGATGGGCACACGTTTTCGCCGGGACTTTTGGGGCGTTCCTGCTGGGCGGACTCTGGAGCCTGGCCCTGCTGGCCGCCCGCCGGGGCACATTGAAATCCTCCATCCCATTCGGCCCGTTCATGCTGGCAGGCGCTGCCGCCGCCATGCTTTTGCCTGCCTGACCCAATCCCGCCTGACCCCGGTTCCGGGTGTCCCACTACACCCAAGCGCCGCAGCCTCCGCCCGTCGCCCGCCGTCGGCCGTTAGGCTGGCAGCATGCCTGCACCTGACTACATCCTCAAGCTCCGCGAGAAGGTCGGCCACGACTCCCTGTGGGTACCCGGTGTCCGCGGCGTTGTCCTTGATCACTCCGGCCGTATACTCCTGACCCGGCGTGCCGACAACGGTCACTGGGCGCTCATCAGCGGCATGCTGGATCCAGGCGAACCTCCCGCGAGGGGCCTCGTGCGCGAAATCTTCGAGGAAACCGCAGTGGTGGCGGAAGCCGAGCGGGTTGTCTCGGTGGGCGCTGTCGGCCCATTCACGTATCCGAACGGCGACGTCTGCGAATTCCTGGATGTGGTCTTCCTCTGCCGTTACGTTTCAGGGACGGCACGGGTTAACGATGACGAGTCGCTCGACGTCGGCTGGTTCAGCCCGGCTGACCTGCCAGAGCTGATGCCGGGCCACCTTACGAGCATCCGCCGTGCCCTCTCTCCGACGGAGGCCGCCCACTTCGAGCCTTGACCCGCGCACAGCCGCGGTCAGCGACGCTGGGAGACCAGTTCGCCGTCGTCGTCCTTGATACCCGCTGTTCACCCTGGCCGCCGACATGCCCGAGGACCTCAACCACGTCGCCCAGGAACTCAACGGACGGCCACGCAAAACGCTCGGCTGGGATACCCCAGCCGAGCGTTTTGCGTGATTTACTCTTGGCGAACTAACCGCCAACGGTGTTGCAACGACCCCTGAATCCGCCAGTCGAGCGGCCGACGTCGTTCGTTATGGAGCCGGGGGAGCTATGCCTTGTGCGGCGGGCGCGTCATGGACATAACGTCCAGGGCGGTATCCAGCTGCTCCTCGGTGACCTCGCCGCGCTCCAGGAAGCCCATGGCCACGACGGTCTCGCGGATGGTGAGGCCCTCGGCGACGGCCTTCTTGGCGATCTTCGCTGCGTTCTCGTAGCCGATGTACTTGTTAAGCGGCGTGACGATGGACGGTGATGCCTCTGCGAGGAAGCGTGCGCGCTCAACGTTTGCCGTGATCCCGTCGATCATCTTGTCGGCCATGACGCGGCTGGTGTTGGCCAGCAGGCGGACGGACTCCAGCAGGTTGGCAGCCATGACGGGGATGCCGACGTTCAATTCGAAGGCGCCGTTGGTGCCGGACCACGCGATGGCGGTGTCGTTGCCGATGACCTGCGCGGCAACCATGATGGACGCCTCGCAGATGACCGGGTTGACCTTGCCTGGCATAATCGAGGACCCGGGCTGCAGGTCAGGGATGGCGATTTCGCCCAGGCCGGTGTTGGGGCCGGAGCCCATCCAGCGGAGGTCGTTGTTGATCTTCATGAAGGAGATCGCAATGTTGCGCAGCTGGCTGGATGCTTCGATCAGGCCGTCGCGGTTGGCTTGGGCTTCGAAGTGGTCGCGGGCCTCGGTCAGCGGCAGGCCGGTATCGGTCGCGAGCAGTTCGATGACCCGCTCCGGGAACCCAGCCGGGGTATTGATGCCGGTGCCCACGGCCGTGCCGCCGAGCGGAACTTCAGCCACGCGGGGGAGCGAGGCGTTGATGCGCTCGATGCCGTAGCGGACCTGGGCAGCGTAACCGCCGAACTCCTGGCCCAGCGTGACCGGGGTGGCGTCCATCAGGTGGGTACGGCCGGACTTGACGACGTCCTTGAACTCCACGGCCTTACGCTCCAGCGACTCTGCCAGGTAGCTGAGGGCGGGAATGAGGTCGTTGATCAGGGCCGAGGTGGCGGCAACGTGCACGGACGTGGGGAAGACGTCATTGGAGGACTGCGAGGCGTTGACGTGGTCGTTCGGGTGGACGACTTTATCGCTGCCAGCGGCCTTGAGGGCGCGGGTGGCCAGTTCGGCGATGACCTCGTTTGTGTTCATGTTCGAGGAGGTGCCGGAGCCGGTCTGGAAAACGTCGATCGGGAAATCGCCGTCGTACTTGCCGGCAGCTACCTCATCGGCGGCCTCTGCAATCGCCTTGGCCAGCTCGCCGTCGAGCACCCCAAGTTCTGCGTTAGCCTGGGCGGCCGCCTTCTTGACCCGGGCGAGGGCTTCGATGTGGGCGCGTTCCAGGGTCTTGCCGGAGATGGGGAAGTTTTCAACTGCACGCTGCGTCTGTGCACGGTACAGCGCGTTCACGGGGACGCGGACTTCGCCCATCGTGTCGTGTTCAATACGGAATTCTTCAGTGGAAGTCATGGGGCTAGCTTAGGACGCGCAGAGGCCGCATCGAAAACCGTGAACGGCATGCTACGGGTGCAGCGAAACCGCCTCAGGGCGTCCGATCAGAGCTCTCCGATTCCGGAAACAAGGTCCGCGTGGCCATCAGCGAGGCTGTAGGAAAGGCCGATGACCGCTGCCCGGCCGGTCTCGATTGCGTCCGAAATCACACGGGAGCTGTCCACGAGGCGGTGCGAGGTCTGCTTGACGTGCTCCACCACCATGTCGTTGACCTCCGGTTTGTTGTTGCGCAGCGACGTCAGGACGGACGGCGTGATGCGCTCGACGAGGTCCCGGATGAAGCCCACCGGCATCTGGCCGGTTTCGACGGCGGACTTTGTGGCACTGACGGCACCGCAGCTGTCATGTCCCAGCACCACGATCAGCGGCACCCCCAGCACGCCGATGCTGTATTCGAGTGAGCCAAGGACGGCGTCGTCAATGACCTGGCCGGCTGTCCGCACCACAAAAACGTCACCGAGTCCGACGTCGAAGATAATTTCGGCCGCGAGGCGGGAGTCGGAGCAGCCGAAGATCACGGCGAACGGATGCTGGTTCTCCACGAGCGAAGACCGCCGGGATGCATCCTGGTTGGGGTGGGAGGATTCGCCGTTGACGAAGCGTTCGTTGCCTTCGCGGAGTCGTCGCCAGGCCAGGGCCGGAGTCAGGTAGGTTGCCACGGCCCTACCTTACGATGTGGGAACCGCAGAGGGTGAAACCGTGACGGCGGGGTTACTTTCCATGGACTTCACGACGGCGTCCGCCAGGACCACAAACTCGTCCAACTTAGCCGGTCCAGTGAGGACAACGGTGGTGCCCCGGTACGTGAGGACCATGCTCCGCTCGCCCTTGCCCGTATCCCGAAGCTCCCACTCCTGGCCCCCTGCGCTGCGGCTTCCTGTGACGGGAGCGTTTCCCGTTTCCTGGAGGAGCCAGGTGGGATTGGCCTGCCGGGTCTGGACCAAGCCGATGAAGGAGTCGTTGGGTGTCAGGAACCCTACTTCCCAGGTGGGGACGCCGCTGCCACTGCCGGACTCCCAGCGGGCGTAGTTGGACGTGAATGTGTCGCCGGTCTCCGGCGCGACGGGTGTGAATCCTGCCACATCTGTGGCGTTCCGGGCCACCTCGCTGACGTTAATGTCAGGCCGGAAGCCGTCACTTTTCGGAAACGGGTTCATCAGCACGATCGGCAGGAACGCGGCGATACTGACCAGCAGCGCAATGACCATGCCGATCACCGAGGCGTTGGCACGCTTGGCTGCGGCAGCCGGGATAACGGGCTTGACGGGCTGCTGCCCGTCACCCTCCGGGGCTTTGCCGGCGCTCCCGGAACCGGAGGCGTCCTGGCCGGGGCTGGTCTTTTCCTGCATATCACTCACCCCTCTATAGTCGCCCATCCTGGCGTCCAACTCACACTCGAGGCGCTGCTGATGCACTGACATCCCGGCAGCGCACATTGCGGGGCAGCGTCATGCCACGACTGAGAGGCGGCGCCCCGACTATGATCGGTAGCAGAGGAATCACCGTATCCGCCGGAACAGGCGGAGCGGGTCCAATGATCGCCACTCGAAGAAGAGGTTCACGTGTCACCTTCGCCCATGACCCAGCAGTACTCCACCATTTCGCCGTCCCTGGCTGTGGGGATCGACGAGCCGGACCGCAACCTCGCCCTGGAACTTGTCCGCGTCACCGAGGCCGCGGCTATTGCCGGTGGCCACTGGGTTGGCTTCGGGGACAAGAACAAAGCCGACGGCGCGGCCGTTGACGCCATGCGCTCCTTCCTTCACACGGTCCACTTCAACGGTGTTGTGGTTATCGGCGAAGGCGAGAAGGACGAAGCCCCGATGCTCTTCAACGGAGAGCATGTTGGCGATGGCACCGGCCCTGAATGCGACGTCGCCGTAGACCCCATCGATGGCACTCGCCTGACCGCGCTGGGCATCAACAACGCCCTCGCAGTGCTGGCCGTAGCCGAGCGTGGGTCCATGTTCGACCCCTCCGCCGTGTTCTACATGGAAAAGCTCGTCACCGGACCGGAGGCCGCTGACATGGTTGACCTGCGGCTGCCGGTCAAGCAGAACCTGCACCTGATTGCCAAGGCAAAGGGCGTGAAGGTCAACCAGCTCAACGTCATGATCCTTGACCGTGACCGCCACCGCCCCCTGGTCGAGGAGATCCGGGAAGCCGGCGCGCGCACGAAGTTCATCATGGACGGCGACGTCGCCGGTGCCATCGCCGCGGCCCGCTCCGGTACCGGCGTTGACGCACTGATGGGCATCGGTGGCACTCCCGAAGGCATCGTTGCTGCTTGTGCCATCAAGTCCCTGGGTGGCGTCATCCAGGGCCGGCTGTGGCCCACCAGCGACGACGAGAAGCAGAAGGCAATCGACGCCGGCCATGACCTGGACCGCGTGCTGTCCACCAATGACCTCGTGTCCAGTGACAACTGCTACTTCGCGGCCACCGGCATCACGGATGGCGACCTCCTCAAGGGCGTCCGCTACTCCAAGGACAAGGTCCTCACCCAGTCCATCGTGATGCGCTCCAAGTCCGGCACCATCCGCTTCGTTGATGGCGAGCACCAGGCCAGCAAGTGGGAAGGCTACGCCCGCAAGAACTAGGTTCGTCGCCCGCGCCCCAGGGTGCGTGGGCATACAGTTGAGGCCCCGGATCCGCTTGGATCCGGGGCCTCAACTGTATGTCCGCGTCGAACTAGAGGGGCTTAGGCCTTGGTTCGGGCCAACGGGGAGCGCAGGGTCCGCAGCTTGTCCCGCAAGTGCCGCGCCACTTGGTAGGCGTTGTAACGCAGCTTCTTCACCGGGAGGTCCCAGGCGCCGGGATAGGCGATTTCGCGGCCACCGAATGACCTCTTGAAGGCGCTGAACCCTGCCCATTTGTGGCCGGGCTGGTCAGCAGGTGCCACGCCCCAGAGGTCGACGTGCTTGAGGCCCCGGTCCTTTGCATCGGCCATCAGGGTCACGAGGAGCGGGATTCCCGCGCTGAGCTTCCGGTGGGTGTCGTCCAGGGCTGCATGGGCGTACGTACGGGTATCCGCGGAATCGTAGGCCAGGGCTGCGGCGATGGGCTCCCCGTGCAGCTCGGCGATGAAGAGGGTGGCGGCGCCCGCCGGCATCAGCGAAGCAGCCACCCGGGTCAGGTAGTCGTCGCTCTGCGGCTTGAATCCGTTGCGCCGCGCCGTCATATGAAGGAACTCCAGCAGGATGCTGATGTCCTTCGGGTCCTGTGACGTCCGGAACGTAACGCCCTTCTTGTGGATGTTCCGGTAGAGGTTCCGGTTCACGGGCTTCATGGCGGCCAGGACGTCCTTGAAGTCACCGTCCAGGTCCACGATCCAGCTGAGTTCAGGCTGCGGGTTGCTTGGTGCGGGCTGGAGGCCCCTGCGCCGGAGTTCGTCCGCTGCCGCGGAAAGGGACAGCCCGGCGGTTACCGGTTCGATCCGGACAAACACAGCGCCGCAGGAACGGGCCAGCTCCACCAAGGCGGCGAGGGCGGCGTCGAACGCTTCAGTGGAGGATGCAACCGGGCCGTAAGGGGCGTAGAGCACCTTGCCGGCAGGGTTCTTCTCTTCAACGGCCAGGAAGCTCCAACCCGGGCCGGATTGCTGATGGACCGTACGGCCGAGCGAGGACAGGACGTCGGCCCAGGCGGGAGTCTGGAGGAAATACTCCACGGATCAGGCCTTCATGGACGTGGTGACGGCGAAGGCTACTGCCGCCTCCTCGGCCCCGGCAGCCACGTGGACATTAACCGGCGCATCGGCGGCAGCGAGGAATGCACTCCCGCCGCGGGCGAGCTGCAGATCGCCCTTGGGTGAGTCGAGGTACACCGATCCCTCGACCACAATCACCACGGCCGCTCCCGACTGGGCGAGCGGAACGGGCGACGCCCCGGGCACCAGTTCGATCCGCTGCAGCTGGAACTCGCGGAACGGCGGCTGGTACAGCTCCTGGCCGAGTTCGGAAACTTCCGGGTTGAGCATGGGGACCTGGACGGACTTGAACTCAATGGTGCGCAGGAGTTCGGGGACATCAATGAACTTCGGAGTCAATCCGCCACGGAGCACGTTGTCCGAGGAAGCCATGACTTCCACGCCCATGCCATGGAGGTAGGCGTGCACGTTGCCGGCAGGGAGATAGACCGCCTCACCCGGCGCCAGCGAAATCCGGTTCAGAAGCAGCGATATCAGCACACCAGGATCACCCGGGTATTTTTCGTTGAGGCTGACCACCGTCGAGAGCTCGGACTTGTACGGTTCGAGGGAAGCGCCGGAAACGAGCACACCGGCGACCAGCGCCGTGGCCTCGGCAACGTCGGTACCGCCTGCGATCAGGCGCTCGAAGGCCTTCCGGAGGCCCGCACTCTCGTTGGAGTCTCCGAGGTCTTCCACGAGCTCAGACAGCACCCGTGGCTGGTCTGCTTCGACGGCGTCGAACGCGGCGGCCAGGTGCAGCAGGATGTTGCGCGTTTGTGCCGCCGGCCGGAACCCGCACAGCGCCTCGAACGGCGTAAGGGCGAAGACCATCTCGGGCTTGTGGTTGTCATCCCGGTAGTTCCGATGTGCAGCATCGGGTGCAACGCCGTCGGCATTCTCCCGCGCGAAACCCTCCCGCGCCTGTTCGATGCTCGGATGGACCTGCAGCGAGAGGGGCTGCGCCGCCGCGAGGACCTTGGCCAGGAAGGGAAGTCTCGGCCCAAATCCGGCGACCCCTTCAGCCCCAAGAAAATGCTCGGGATCCTCGGAAATCATCTGATCGAGGGGAACCGTTGACCCATCCGGGCGGCGCGCGACGGAAGGGGAATCCGGGTGGGCTCCGATCCAGAGTTCGGCTTCTGGACGGCCGGATTCGGTGCGGCCAAGGAGTCCGGCAATCGCCGTCGTGGATCCCCACGCGTAATCGCGGAGGACGTTCTCAATTTCGTACACAGCCGGTATCCATTTCTTGGTCTTCAGGTCTACGGGGGCATGCGGTCTGCGGGGAGTCGGCGCCTACAAGGGTGCGCAGAGGCCGTTTGAGGCAACGAGCTCACGGAGCGCCTGCTCGTTGCCCTCGCTCTTGAGCTGGTTCAGCATCGCCTCGGTGATCGGCTCACCGTCTGGGGTTGTGGTCACCGGGGTGAAGTCCGACGACGGCGGCGTTGACTGCTGCGCCAACGCGCCGCCTGCCAGGACGGTGGGTCGCAGCGGGGCGGACGCCTGCAGCCGGCCGCTGGCTGCGGAGTATTGCACCATGCCGTCGACAGGTGCGGCAGCCTGCGGGCCGGATGCGGAAGCGAGCAACTGGTCAACTTTGTCGTGGATGACATCGAAGTCGGGCACGGTGGAAAAAGACGCGTCGAAGTCGGGCGGACCGATGGTGAGCCGCTTGACTTCCTGGCCCTTGGCCTTCATGGCAAGGTCCACAAAACTGCCCAGCTGGGTCGATGAGATGTTTGAGTCCACAACCTTGGTGCCGGCGTTTGCGATGTCCTCGAACTTGGACAGCAGCGTAGCCGGATCCAGTTGCTTCAGCATTGCCTGCTGAACGCATTGCTGGCGCTGGATTCGGGCGTAGTCGTCGACGAATTCGCGGGAGCGTCCGTACCAAAGTGCGTGGTAGCCGTTCAGATGCTGTTCCCCCGCGGGGATCCAACCGAGGGGCATGCCGTGGATGCCGTTTGCCTCGTCGATCATGTCCCCGCTCATAGGGACCCAGCCGCCGGCCTTGATCCTGATACCGCCCATGGCGTCGATCAGCTTGGCGAAGCCTTCCATGTCCACCAATACGTAGGCCTGGACGGTGATGCCGAGCGTGCCTGACACGGCTTCAAGGGTGGCCTGGGCACCGGGGTCTTCCACACCGGGGTAGAGGTCTGAGTGCTCGTTGGTGACTTCGGTGTTGATGGCGTTGATGAGGCATTCGTCGCCGCAGTCGTAGCCGTCGGGATAGATCTTGCGCATCGGGGAGCCCTCGCTGAACTGGGCGTTCTGAAGGTTGCGCGGTACGGAGATGATGGCAGTCTGGCCAGTCTTGGCATCGACGCTGAGCACTGACAGGCTGTCCGGGCGCCGGCCAGTGCGGTCGTCGCCCGCGTCGCCGCCCATCATCAGGAAGTTGTAGCGGCCTTCCACAGGATCGATGGCCGGGCCGGCCGAGAAGATACTGCCGATGGCGTTGCGGCCTACGTTCAGCAGGTAGGCGGCGTAACCCAGGGATCCGCTGCTCAGGACCAGGGCAAGTACCAAGGCAATTCCGACGGCGGGACGCGCCCCCGGTGCCAGCAGCACGGGGCGGATCAGCCGCAGGGTGTTGATGAAGAGAAGCGCCCACCCGAGGGCAAGGGCCACCAGGACTACAACGATCAGCAGCGAAGCGAACGGATTGGTGATGATGTTGATGAGCAGCGACCTGTTGAGGACCAGCAGCAGCACGGTGGCAACCAGCAATGCCCATACACAGAGGGTGACCCGCAGCGCTATACGGCCGAGCTTACGGTCGCCTGCCACAATTTGGGCACTGCCCGGGACCAGGAGGGTCATCAGCAGCAGGACAAAGGCCCTTTTGGTTCGGACGGGGGCCGAGGCGTTGGACGGATACCGGACAGGATCAGTCATGACTGTTCCGGCGGAGGGCTGCTGCGTTTCGCTTCTGGACATCTTCGGGTACCTTAGCGGCTGCCCCGGAGGACACCATTGCCGTCGGCGAAGACTTCGCTGACCTTTTGCCGAAGGTTGGCTCCCTTACGCGTGGCAACGTCATTGAGCTCCTGGGCGAAATCCAGGAGGTCGGCGCGGAGGGACGCGGCCAGCTGGTCCGTGCCCGAGGCCAGGATACGAACGGCAAGCAGGCCTGCGTTGCGGGCACCGGCGATGGATACCGTGGCCACGGGAACGCCGGCCGGCATCTGCACGATCGACAGCAGGGAATCCATTCCATCCAGGGTCTTCAGCGGGACGGGGACACCGATGACGGGCAGGGGCGTCACGCTCGCCAGCATGCCGGGGAGGTGTGCGGCGCCACCCGCGCCGGCGATGATGACCCGCAATCCGCGCTCATGGGCGCTCTGGCCATAGCGGATCATCTCAGCAGGCATCCTGTGCGCGGAGACGACGTCAGCTTCAAAAGGTATGCCAAATTCAGCCAACGCGTCAGCGGCGGCTTCCATGACCGGCCAATCCGAGTCCGAGCCCATCACCAGGCCCACAATGGGACTGACTTCGGTGGCGCTGGTCTCTGGTGTGGTTTCAGTGGTCATGCGTTCTCCTCGGAAATCCGTGCTGTTTCTTCGGCCGGAACGCGGCCGTCGCGGATGATTGCGGCCACCCTCGCTGCGCGCTGCCGTACTGAGTCCACCTCATCCGTGGAGGCTCCCGCGAGGTTGACATGGCCGATCTTGCGCCCGGGGCGCACCGACTTGCCATAGCAGTGGACCTTTGCCGCCGGTTCGCTGGCCAAGGCGGCCGGAAAGGCGGAGAAGAGATCCTGGTTGTCTCCGCCGAGGAAGTTCTTCATCACGATGACCGGGCCAAGGACATCGGTGGCGCCCAACGGGAGGTTCAAGACGGCCCGGAGGTGCTGTTCAAACTGGCTGGTCACTGAACCGTCCTGGGTCCAGTGCCCGGTGTTGTGGGGCCTCATGGCCAGTTCGTTGATGAGGAAACCGGCGCCGGATCCCGGCGTTTCGAAAAGCTCTACAGCCATCACACCGGTAACGCCGAGTTCGCCCGCGATGCGCAAGGCCGCTTCTTCGGCCGCAGCCGCGACGTCCAGTGCGATGTCCAGGGCGGGCGCGATGACCTCGTCGCAGACGCCGTCGACCTGAATAGTGTGGGCCACGGGCCACGCGCGGGCTTGGCCATCAGGGGTGCGCGCGACCAGGGCGGACAGCTCACGGCTGAAATCGACCTTGGCTTCGGCCAGTAGCGGGCTCATGGCTTCGAACCACGGAGCGGCATCGGCGGCCTCGTCCGGGGAGTCAATGATCCGCACGCCCTTGCCGTCGTAGCCGCCGCGAGGCATCTTGAGGACTACCGGCCAGCCGATCTCGTCGCCGAAGTCCACCAACCCTGCCACGTCCGTGACAGCGGCCCAGGCCGGGTTCGGAAGCTCAAGCCTGTCGATTGCGGCCCGCATCACCAGCTTGTCCTGCGCATTGACCAGGGCGTCCGGGCCGGGCTGGACGTTGACGCCCGCGGAAATCAGCTCGCGGAGGTGGTCCGTGGGCACGTGTTCGTGGTCAAAGGTCATGACATCCAGGCCTTCCGCGAAGTCGAGGAGGGTCTGGAGATCCTTGTAGTCACCTACTGGCGAGGTGGCAACGGCTGAAACTGCTGAAACGTCCTCCGCCTCAGCCAGGACGCGGAGTTCAAAGCCTAGGGCGGTGGCGGCTGGGGCCATCATACGCGCGAGCTGGCCGCCGCCAACCACGCCGATTACTGGAAAAGTCACAAGTGCCAGCCTACAGAAAAGCGCGCCGGATCCCGGCTTCCGGACGGCACGGGAAGCGAATTTAGGGGAATTTGGCCTCCGCGTTCCCCATAGGTGGAGGTGGTGTGGGGCAATTCGGCGCTAAAATAGGCTTTTGGCCGTGTGGCCCACAGTTTCTGACGGCCATGGAGGGTCATGTTTAGTTCACTTGCAGATCGTATCCGGGGGCTCGCCTCGCTGTTTTGGCGTGAAGTGGCCAAGTTCGGTGCGGTGGGCGGTGTGGCCTTTGTCATTGATAACGGACTGACCTACTACCTGATGCACGGTCCGATGACTGACAGCGAAGCCAAAGCGCGCTTCGTAGGCGCAAGCATCGCGACGATTTTCTCCTGGATCGCCAACCGGCTGTGGACTTTCCGGCATCGGCGGCAATCCAACGTTGTCCGCGAGTTCTTGATGTTCATTCTCATCAACGGCATTGGGATTGGGATTTCCACAGGATTTACTGCCCTGGCCAAGTACTCGTTCAATGTGACGGATAAGAACATGCTGTTCGCCGCCGGGGTTGTGGGGATTTTGGTAGCGACGGTTGTCCGCTTCTTCGCCTACCGGTTCCTTGTGTTCAATGAGGAACTGGACCAGGAGCCGGAGTTCTCCCACGACCACGAGCTCATCGAGCTGCACCACCACGAGAAGGCCGCAGCGGCCGCAGCCCAGCGCGGAGAGCACCTGGAGGAAGAAGCTCCCGGGGCTCCCCGGGAGTCCTAGCCGGCCGGGTTTCCGGCGCGGCCAAGATCGGCGCCCGGCAACGCTATTTGCCGCGGATGCGTTCAGCCGCCAGGAGCTTGTCCGTCAGGTCCACGTCCGGATGCGCCAGCAGCACTGACCCGCCACTGTGCCAGGCGCCCAGGGAGTTCGACAAGGCCGCTTCCAGGCCGTCTGCAGCTGCCACCAGCAGGCGGACTCCCTCTTCGTGCGGGGCTGCAAAGCCGGTGAGCAGTCCCTCATGGAGGTGGCGCCGGCCGTCGCTGCCGCGAACGGCGCATCCTGAAGCCGAAGGATCGGTGTGGGCCATAAACACGTCACCGTGTGAGCGGACTTCGGAGGCGTAATCGATGAAGCCACCAGGCAGCTCACCCGGCCACCGCATTGCCAGCGCCGGAAGGGCAACGGCAACGACGGCGTCGTACGGGCCGGTTGAATCCGGCCGATCCGTCACAAGGTAATTGGCTTCACCGCCGTCCAGCACGGTTTCCATTCCGAGCTGCCAGGCGGCAAGGGCCCAAATGACCGACTTCCAGTGTGCCGGAAGGTCAAGGTTCACCCGCATCCCTGGCTCGGCGTCGAGTTCGTCCTGCAGCAGGTTGCTGGTCTTGGCAACCCAGTTATCCAGCACCCGCCCGGAAAGTTCGACCCGCTCTGAGTCCGGTCCGTACCAGGTCAGGCGCGGCGATGTGGAATGTCCGGAGCGCAGGGTTGTCATCAGTTCGATCGCTGGGATGCTCATTGCTACATCTTGGCACGGCAGCCTGAGCCAGTCACCGGCTTCGTGGGCCCCGGACGGGACTCAAGCTGAGCGGCGAACCTGCGCGGAGTCTGTGATTTTACTCACATCAATTTCTCATTTCGCTTGCGTTATTCACGCTCACGCTGTATTTTTTGCCCGAATTCCATGGGTTTTGGCAGGAAAGTCGAAGCTCCTTGAGTGACTGGGCTTCCCGGGCGGGCGTGTCGGCAAAAATTCCCGGGCGTGGCGTGACCCGAGTTGTCCGGGATTGTTGATTATTATCCCTCCGCGGCTTGACTCGCCTGTAGTTACACGCGTGTAATTAGATATCGAACGCCATTGCGCGAGTACCGGCACACAACCGAGTGTCCAAGTATCCAGGCAGGGGCAGCAACATCAGGAGGGTCGCCGTGGGGCAAGCAGAGCGTATCCATGAAGATGCAGTCGTCGCCGGTCAGGCGACGGTGAAATACCGTTCACGAGGCGTGCCGAGCGACTGGTACGTGGATCCTGCGGATCCGGACGCCGCTGAGCGTTACAACCGCAACACCAAAGAGTCTTTTGAGGATCAGGCAACTGCATTCCTCGCAGCCCATGAAGCGCTGCTGGACGGCGGACACGACCAGGACGATGACGACCTGGATCCGCCCATGGAACTCCAGGTCCCTGCCGGCGGAAGTACTACGCAGCCGGTATGGATCGGGCTGCCCTTCCAGCAGGACTTCGACGACGAGGGCGAACTGGGCTGGCAGACTGACGCTCTGTGCGCCCAGACGGATCCTGAAGCATTCTTCCCTGAAAAGGGAGGATCGACCCGCGATGCCAAGAAGGTCTGTGGCGCATGCAACGTGCGGTCCCAATGCCTTGAATACGCGCTGGCTAACGACGAACGGTTTGGCATTTGGGGAGGCCTTTCCGAGCGTGAGCGCCGGCGGCTAAGGAAGCGAGCAATCTAATTCTTCAGGAAGTGCATGTCACTGCCGTTGTGGTGTCCCACAACGGCAGTGCCTATCTCCCCAGAACCCTGGCTGCCTTGGCTGACCAGACCCGGCCTGTCGATTCAGCCATTGGTGTCGACACAGGCTCCAGGGACGACTCCGAAACCCTTTTGGCTGGGGCCCTCGGCGAACCCAATGTCATCAACTTTCCGCACTCCAAAACCGGCATGGGCGGCGCCGTCCGTGCCGGACTCGAAGCCCTGTCGCCTTGGGCCGGACATCCCGAAAGCGCGTCCACGGAGTGGATCTGGCTGCTTCACGACGACGCCGCGCCGTGCCCGGAAGCGCTGGCCGAACTGCTGGGCGCAGTCGAACGCGCACCCTCGGTGACGGTCGCCGGCTGCAAACAGCTCGACTGGCACGCCCAGCGCCGGCTGATCGACGTCGGACTTTCCACCAGCAGGTGGGCGGAGCGCCTTACCCTGATCGATGCTGACGAGCTGGACCAAGGCCAATACGATGGCCGCAGCGACACCTTCGCGGTGAACTCAGCCGGGATGCTGGTCCGCCGGGACGTTTGGGAACAGTTGCAGGGATTTGACCCCGCACTGCCAGGCAGCGGTGACGACATCGATTTTTGCTGGCGAAACCGCCTTGCCGGCCACCGGGTGGTGGTGGTCCCTACCGCCAGGATGTTCCATGTGGCCCACAGGCCCCATGCCCTCGGGAACGCTTCCGCCGCCAGGAAGGCACAGGTTCACCTAAGGCTCAAGCACGCACCGCTATGGAAGGTGCCGCTGCACGCGGTTGGCGCGCTCCTTGGGAGCATCTTCAAACTCGTCCTCAGCATCGCGGTCAAGGATCCGGGGTACGGGTTTGCCCAGTTCGCAGCCACCTTGACAGCCTTGGGCCGGCCGCGCGCAGTGGCGAAGGCGCGTCGGGCTGCCGCGCGAACGCGACGCATCCGCCGCTCGGTCGTCAGCAAGCTTCAGACGTCCCGCCGCGAGGTCTGGAGCCACCGCCGCTCCCTCATGGAGGCGCTGGGGTCCGACGCCTCGCCCACGGAAGGCCTCAAAAAGGATCCCCTCGCCGACCAGCCGAGCGGCGATTCAGCAGATGATTTTGCCGCCCTGACCACCAGCGAACGAGGCTGGGTGGGCAGCGGCGCGCTGGCAACGGTATTGATTGCGTCCGTGGCATCTCTGACTGCACTCTCCGGCCTCTTTCGTGCAGAGGCTGTTTCCGGCGGTGCCCTGATACCTGTCTCCTCCACCCTTGGTGAGATCTGGCATCACGCGTCCAGTTGGTGGATCAGCCTGGGCGCCGGTCTGCCAGGCAAGGGTGACCCTTTCGGCTACGTGTTGTGGATCCTCGGCCTGTTGGGCGGCGGCGACGCAAACGGCGCCATGGCATGGCTGCTCCTGCTGGCGGCCCCGCTGGCCGGTCTGACGGCTTGGTTCGCCTCCGGCGCCCTGACGCTCCGACGCAGGTTCCGCCTTGTCGCCGCCCTGTTCTGGGCCGCCGCGCCGGCACTGCAGGTCGCGTTGAACCAGGGCCGGGTTGGCGCCTTGATCGCGCACATCATGATCCCCCTGGTTGTCCTGGCACTGCTGCGCGCCACCGGCACCGCCTTGGGACACGGTCGCTTCCTGCTGCCCTCGCCCGGTGACCGGCGCTTCACCGAGAGGCCGCCGGAGAAGCCGGGAATCAACGGCACGCCGTCCTGGACGGCCGCTGCGGCCGCAGGCCTGGCACTGGCGGTCGTCGCCGCCTCCGCACCTTCGCTGCTGGCCCCGGCCGCCGTCGTCATTGTCCTGTGCGGGCTGCTGCTGGGCCGTCGCGGCCGCACCGTTTGGTGGGCCCTGCTCCCCAGCGCGGCGCTGTTCATCCCGTTCGCCCTGTCGGTGCTGGACAGGCCGCGCGCACTGCTTGCTGATCCAGGCCTTCCGCTGGGTTTCACGGGCGCCCCCTTGTGGCAGCAAATCCTGGGCCAGCCGATCAGGTTCACCGCCGACGGCGGGCTCTCCGGACTTCCGTTCTTCAGCGGCGCCGTCCCGTGGGCCCTGCTGCTCGCCCTGCTGGTAGCCGTGCCCGTGCTGGTCCTCGCGGCTGCGGCGATTCTGGTGCCGGGAAAGCGGAGCCACGCGGCACGTGCCCTCTGGTTGGCCGCACTCATCGTCCTTGCTGCCGGCTGGTTGGCCAGCCACGTCGCCACCGCCGTCAACGCGGACACCTTGGTGACACCCTTCACCGGCCCATCGGTCTCGGCGGCCGGCTTCGCCTTGCTGGGTGCCGCACTCATCGGCGCCGAACGGCTACTCGATGCCGCGGACGGGGTCTCCGCTGCCACAAGGCCGCGGAGAATTCTCCTTCGTTCTGCCGTCGCGCTGGCCACGGTCCTGCTGCTGGCCGGCCCTTTGGCCGGAATGGCAGCCTGGTCCGCCCAGAACCTGCTCAGGCCAGCCACCGCGGCGGGTCCGCCCCAGGATGCAGCAGGCGAACCGCTCGGCGTTCCCCGGCTGGTGGAAGCCGGCGATCCCAGGACACTCCCGGCCACCGCAATCGACCGCGGAACAGGCCCGGAGCAGACCCGGACGCTGCTGATCAGCACCTCCGAAGACGGCACATTCAACGCTGCCCTGATGCGCGGTGCCGGCACCACCTTGGACAGCCTGTCCACCATCGCGTCGTCCCGGAACATCCTGGGCGCGCCTGGCATCGAAACAGTGCGCGACGACGACACCGTCACAAGCACACTCCGCGGCGTCGTAGCAACCATCGTGGCCGGAGAAGGAGTCGACCCCCGCCCTGAACTGGAGCAGCTGGGGGTGGGGTTTGTGGTTCTGCGTTCTGTGGATACTGCTGCCCAGCTGACCGCCAGCAGGATGGACGCAGTGCCTGGACTCATCGCCGTCGGACAGACGGACGTCGGGTGGCTCTGGCGGATCACTCCGTTGAACCAGCCCGTCCTGCAGCCAGCGGATGTTGCCCACCGTGCCCGGATCGTTGACAGCAAAGGCGCCGCTATTGCGCTGCTGCCGTCAGGTTTTGACGACGTCGACACGGCAGTCCCGGAGGGAACTGACGGACGGCTGGTGGTACTCGCTGAACGTGCAGATCCCGGGTGGAGCGCCTGGTTGAACGGCCGGAAGCTCACGTCCACCACCTCAGGCTGGGCCCAGGCGTTTACCCTGCCGTCTTCGGCGGGGCAGCTCACCATCCGCTACGAGAACCCCTGGGCACTGTGGTCCGCCATCCTGCAGATCACCGTCATTGGCCTCACTGTCATGCTCGCGATCCCCATGCCGGCCCGCCGGCCCAATACCGGGCTGTCCCGGGATGAAGGCTCCTTGCGTAAGGAACACCAGAATGCATAAGGACAAAACCCCGGAAGGGGGCAACGCGTCCCGCAAGGGCCTCTTGACCGGCCTGGTCTCCTCCGCGGCGATAATTGCCGCCGCCGGGGGAATCATTGCCGCGGGCACGCTTGCTCCCGAACCGGCGGGCAGCCGAAGCCTCCCGGCCGCGCTGGCTGCTGTGCCGGCAGGCTCCAGCGTTGGCGTCTGCCCGGGTCCTGCCCGGCTCCTGGAAGGTACCGAAGCAGGTACCGATCCTCAGTTCAGTCCGAAATCCGCGACAGCACGCAGCGCCGTCTCCGGCGCCGTCATCAGTGCTCCCGGCGGGGTCCTCCCCGGCAGCCGTCTGTCCGCCCTTGACGGGACGGCCGCCGTCGAAATCGCGCGGGACGACGCCCAGGCCGGCGGGGCCGCCGGTCCGCAGGAGCTCAAAGCCGGCGTCATCGAACAACGGGCCGTGGACGCCGCGAGCGTTTTGAGCGCTGATGCCCGCAACGGCCAAAAGGCCTCGGCGGCGGCACTGATGAAGTTCTCGGCAACCGATGGCGATCTCCAGGGTTTCGCTGCTGCCAATTGCCAGCCGCCTTCCAACGACGTCTGGCTGGCCGGTGCCAGCACCACGCTGGGGCGCACCTCCGTCCTGACCCTCAGCAATGCCTCGACCACGCCAGCTACCGTAAGCCTGGAGCTGTACGGCGCCAAGGGCCAGATCCAGGCGCCAGGAAGCCGCGGCCTGCTGGTGGCACCAGGCAGTACGAGGTCCATCGTCCTGGCAGGACTCGCTCCCGGCGAAGCGCAGCTCAGCGTCCACGTGCGGAGCGCAGGAGGTCCCGTGGCCGCAGCGATCCAGCAGAGCGTATTGAGGGGTCTGACGCCCGGCGGGGTGGATTTCATTTCCCCCGGGGCCGCCCCGGCTGCACGCCAGGTCATGACCGGCATCGACATCCAGGACGCCGGCGCCCTCTCGTCCCTTACCCGCGAAAAGGGCTATGAGGACGCCGGCCCTGCACTGCAAATCACTGTCCCGGGGCAATCAGACGCGGTGGTGGAGATCAAGCTGTTTGGGCGCGACGGCCAGAAAGCGTTGCCGGGCGGGGGAGTGGTTACTGCCAAAGCCGGTTCCGTGACGGAGGTTTCCCTGGCGGGCGTTCCGACAGGCCACTACACCGTGGCCGCCAGCTCCGACGTGTCGTTTGTAGCTGCGACACGGGTGACGCGCGGGCTCAAGGACAACCAGGCGTCCGACGTCGCGTGGGCCGCGGCTGGAATTCGGCTGGGCAGCCAGCACGTGGTGCCGGTGCCCCAGGGCGGCAAACGAATCCTGATTTTTGGCGCACTGGAGGACCGGGCTTCCATTTCTTACTCAGCCATCACAGCCGACGGCAAGATCCAGGCCGCGTCCACGGCGGACATTGCAGGGGGAACCACCACGTCAATCGATGTCCCCGAGAAGGTCGAAGAATCCACAGTGGTGGGGTATATCGTTTCCGCCTCGGGAGACGCCGCGTACGGGGCGCTGTTGCTGCAGCAGGACGGCCGGGAGGACATCTCTTCGCTTGCCCTCATGCCCGCCGCGTCAGGCCAGGAACAAGTTCCGGTCACGCTCGGGTACTGACGCAACCCCTGCCGGCAGGACCACTGTCCGGTAGTCAGTAACGGCGGCGGTACACCGGGTCGAGGGTTTCCGGCGCCACGCCAAGCATCTCGGCTGTGTGTTCCACAACGACGTCGTGGACCAGGTCCTGGAGCTCTTCCCGGCTGGCGCAGCCCTGTTCCACGACTCGGCGGTACAGGGTGATGATGGGTCCCTCGTCGGCGGTGGCCGGAGTATAGGAACCCATGGGGGCCGCACCGGAGTCGGCAACGAGCTGTTCCAGCTGAGGGGGTATTTCGTCCACGGCAAACCGGACACCGTCCAGGGTTTTGCCCCAGATATCGTGGAGCCGTTGCGCGGAGTCGAGAACCATGTCATCGAAGCGGTCTGACCGGGTCCGGTAACCGGGATGGGTGGGCAGCATCAGCTCGCCCCGCAGGCCGCGCCCGTGCCTGTTGCGGCGGCGCATCGCGAAACTCCTGCCCGGGGAGTCCGAACCCGTGTCCCCACTGCGGACACCCGGGTCAGCCAACCGGACCGTAAAGCCTGAATCATGGTTCGATGACTGCATACATTGACTCTAAACCCGGCGGCTCGATTGCGCGACATAAAGTGCCACGGCCGCCATGGCGCGGCGTGCGGGGGCAATGCAGGGAACCGGCGGCGACAGCGAGTAGTCTGGGATGTCGTGGGAGCTATCCGTCAATGTTCAAGATCAGGCTGCCGCCAGTCGGCGGTGGCCACTCTGACGTACGTATACGCAGACTCCACTGCCGTCCTGGGCCCCCTGGCCACGTACGCCGAGCCGCATTGTTACGATTTGTGCGAGCAGCATGCCGGGTCACTGACAGTTCCCCGCGGCTGGGAAGTCCTCCGGCTGGCGATGCCGTCCACACCGCACCAGCCCGGGCCTGATGACCTCCTGGCATTGGCCAATGCCGTCCGGGAAGCCGCAGCCCTCCCACCGCAGGCTCCCGCGTCGCAGGCGCAGCGCCTGACCCACTCAGCACTCGAGGCCCCGGCTGCTGCCGAAGGTGCCCGCCGTGGCCACCTCCGTGTGCTCCGTGAACCGTCCTGACGCCCATCTGGCGGTAGGCTGGAAGCTGCTAATCAGTCAGCCACCGGGGCGAACAGGCCCTCCAGGGAGCATCAAACATGCCAAAGATCAGTCCTGAACTGTTGTCAGTCCTGCGCTGCCCTGTCACCGGGTCGAAGCTGGTCCAGGAAGGCGAGGAACTCGTCTCGACGGCTGCTGGGGACTCCGGCGAAAAGCTCCGCTACGCGATCGAGGACGGCATTCCGCTGCTCCTGCCGCCGGAACTGCTTCAGGCTGCCAACGCCGCCGGCTCGGACCAGCACGACTCCCGGTCTGGTTCGGCCGCCGCTGCCGGCACGCCATAAGCCTTCAGCACCCGCCCCACCCACCGCAGGCGCATTGACGCCGTCGCCCCCATCGGACAGAGCAAAGGATCCCCATGACTTTTGATTACAAGGTTGCCGACATTTCGCTGGCAGAGGCCGGCCGGCACCAGATCCGCCTCGCGGAGCACGAAATGCCCGGGCTCATGTCGCTCCGCGCAGAATTCGGACCCACGCAGCCGCTCAAGGGCGCCAGGATCGCCGGTTCCCTCCACATGACGGTCCAGACTGCCGTGCTGATCGAGACGCTCACGGCCCTGGGCGCGGAGGTCCGCTGGGCTTCCTGCAACATCTTCTCCACCCAGGACGAAGCCGCTGCTGCCGTCGTAGTGGGTAAAGGGACCATTGAGGATCCACAGGGCGTTCCAGTCTTCGCCTGGAAGGGCGAGACCCTTGAAGAATATTGGTGGACTGCCCAGCAGATCCTGACCTGGCCCGGGGCCGACACCGACCCTGACCTCGGGCCGAACATGATCCTCGACGACGGCGGAGACGCCACCATGCTGGTGCATAAGGGTGTCGAGTTTGAGGCCCTTGGCGCCGTTCCGGCAGCCGCCGCGGACGAATCCGAAGAAGGCATTGTCTTCCTGGATGTCCTGCGTGCGTCCCTGCAGGAGGACGCGCAAAAGTGGACCCGCATCGGTTCCCGCCTGCGCGGCGTCACCGAGGAAACGACCACTGGCGTGCACCGTCTCTACCAGTTGGCTGAACAGGGCAAGCTGTTGTTCCCGGCCATCAACGTCAACGACTCCGTCACCAAGAGCAAGTTCGATAACAAGTACGGCATCCGCCATTCACTTCCGGACGGCATCAACCGCGCCACGGATGTCCTGATGGGTGGCAAGGTCGCCGTCGTCTGCGGCTATGGCGACGTCGGCAAGGGCGCCGCTGAGGCGTTCCGCGGTCAGGGTTCGCGGGTCATTGTCACGGAGATCGACCCCATCTGCGCGCTCCAGGCTGCCATGGACGGCTACCAGGTGGCAAAGCTGGAGTCCGTGCTGGGCGAAGGCCACATCTTCATCACCACTACCGGCAACAAGGACGTCATCCTGGCCGAGCACATGGCCGGCATGCGCGACAAGGCCATCGTGGGCAACATCGGCCACTTCGACAACGAGATCGACATGGCAGGACTGGCCCGCATCCCCGGCATCAAGAAAGTGGAGATCAAGCCCCAGGTGCATGAGTGGGTCTTCGACGCCGGGACCGCGGAAGAGCGCTCCATCATCGTCCTGTCGGAGGGGCGGCTGCTGAACCTTGGCAATGCCACGGGCCACCCGTCCTTCGTGATGAGCAACTCCTTCGCCAACCAGACGATCGCCCAGATCGAGCTGTGGACCAAGCGCGACCAGCCCGAAGGGGAGCGCGAGTACGTCAACCAGGTGTATGTCCTGCCGAAGATCCTGGACGAAAAGGTTGCCCGCCTCCACCTCGCGGCCCTCGACGTCGAATTGACGGAACTCTCCAAGGAGCAGGCCAGCTACCTTGACCTCGACGTCGCGGGCCCCTATAAGCCAGAGCACTATCGTTACTGAGGCGTGACGCCCCGGGCGCTGGCCGTGCCCGGGGTTGTTACCTGTTACCCATAAGATCGGTATATGGAGCCTGACAATAAGCCGCGCCGTCCCGGAACCGCCAAGAAGATCTTCCTGGTGGCTATGGTGTGCGTCCTGGCCGCTGCCGGTGGGGCGTTCGCCGCGGTAGCGCCGGGCCTGGCCAATGCTTCTTTGGAATCCGAGGCGGGCTCTGCTGTCCGCTCGGCCCCCGGCGTCGCGTCGCCCGTGATTGCTCCGGTGAAGGTGGATGTCGCACCGGCCGACGGCGCCAAACAGGTCAATCCAGCAGCGCCTGTCGCCGTCAAGGTTGGCAATGGGCGGATCGAGAGCGTCACGCTGACCAGCACGGCCGGCCACCCCGTTCAGGGCACCTTTGCTGACGACGGGAGCAGTTGGACCGCCGCCGAACCCCTCAAGTTCAACACCGAGTACAGCTACACCTACGTGGTCACCGACGGGGCCGGGCGCGAAACAAGCACAACGCACTCGTTCAGTACTGTTTCAAGCACGCATGAAGCGGATGCGGCCATCTACCCCCTGGATGGCATGAAGGTCGGTGTGGGCCAGCCCCTCCAGGTCATTTTCAGCGAGCCGGTGGTGAACCGTGCGGACGTCGAAAAGGCCATCAAGATCACCTCCAGCGCCGGCCAGACCGGAGCCTTCCACTGGTTCAGCGACACTATGGTCCGGTACCGGCCGGAGGCCTTCTGGGCGGCCAATTCCACAGTCACCATGGACATGCAGCTCTTCGGCGTTGACCTCGGAAACGGGCAGATCGCCAACTTCAATAAAAAAGTCAAGGTCAACTTCGGCGACAAGCGGGTGGCCATCGCCGACGCCGCCGCGCACACGTTTACCCTGAGCGTCAACGACCAAGTAGTGAAGACGCTGCCGGTCAGCATGGGAGATGAGCGATTCCCCTCCGCCCGCGGCTATGCCGTTCTGATGGAGAAGAACCGGTACGACCACTTCAGGGCAGCGAGCATCGGCCTCAAGCCCGGGGATCCCGCGTACTACGGCGAAGTGGATGTTGAGTACGCAATCCGCCTGACGCTCAGCGGCGCCTACATTCACCAGGCGCTCGAATCAGCATTCCCGTACATCGGAAACAAAAACGTCTCGCATGGCTGCATCGGCTTCGCCCCCGACGGCGCCGCCTGGGTCTTTGACAACATGACCACTGGTGATGTTGTGCAGATCATCAACACCGAAGGGGATTACGCGGCCCACGAAGACGGCTACGGTGACTGGAACATCCCTTGGGCTGAGTACGACAACTGACCGTCACGACCCAAACGGGAGCCGTTCCAGCCGCTCGCCCACTACGGAATTACGACGACGGGCCTCGGCGAGCCGGGACAGCTCCCGGTTGCGGCGCTCGGCAACCACGGCGGCCAGGTACTCGTCAGGGCCGGTTCCCGGCGGCGGGGGAGGTGCCACATGCCGTGCCAGTTCGGTCGCAATAGAGGCGGCCATGCCTGTACGCGACAGTGGTGACATCCGGCCCGCCTGGCGAATGAACTGGGATGCCTGGCGGGCAGTGGCGTCCGGGATGCGGCCGATATCGGCTGCTGCTGCCCAGGCGCGCAGCCGGGGCGGCATATACACCGGGGCGGCCCCTTCAACGGGCACGCGGCTCCGGAGGGCGTACGTTCCCGCCATGATGTCCCCGAGCCGCTTGGACCTGTCATTGAAGAGCGCCACAGCAATGGCAAGACCGCCGAGGGTGAGGTAGATCTCCAGGAAGCCGGTAAGCCCGCGGATGACGGCGTGCCGGAAGCGGATGGCGCCGCCATCGTCGCGCACCACGCGCAGACCCGCAGCCAGCTTTCCAAGCGAGAGGCCCCGGCTCAGGGTTTCCACAGCCACCGGGACAATCACAAAGCAGAACACCACGCTGGAGAGCATCAGGGCCCGGGCGGCAGCTTCATCGAGTTCGGCGCTGGCGGCGGCCACGCCGAACAGCATGAGAACCAGCAGGACCACGTTGACCATCACATCCAGCAGCAGCCCCAGCGCACGCGCGGCGAAGGAGGCGGGACGCAGCTCCAGGACAACGGCCTCGCCCGTGACGATAGAGCTCAATGCGGTGTTCCGTTCCACGCGAATTATCCTGCAGACGCTCACAGTCTAATGGCGTGAGGTTAGGCTGTAGCCGTGGATATGGATGCCTTCTCCGCCGTCAACGGGGATACCTGGTCGAGGCTGCACAAGCTTGCCTTCAAACGCCGCCTCAGCGGGGCCGAAGCCGACGAACTTCTGCGCTTGTACCAGCTGACTTCCGCGCACCTTTCCCTCATCCGCTCCATCGCCCCCGAAAGTGGGCTCTCGGCGTCACTCTCGGCAACCCTGGCCCAGTCGAGAACTCGCTTCACGGGAGCCCGCTCGAATTTTGCGGCCGATCTGGCCCGCTTCTTTGTAGTCGCACTGCCCGCCGCGCTGTATCGCCTGCGATGGCTGACGGTGGCATGCGGGGCAGCGTTCATCCTGATCGGCGCCGCGTACGCGCTGTGGATTGGGACCTCGCCGGAGGCGCTCCGTGCCGTTGCGTCCGAAGCAGCTGTCCGGCAGTACGTCGAAGAGGACTTCATCGACTACTACTCGGAAAACCCGGCAGCCTCGTTCGCCGGTGCCGTCTGGACCAACAACGCCTGGATCAGCGCGCAGGCCGTTGCCTTGGGGATCACAGGGTTTTGGGTGCCCATGATCCTGTTCAGCAACGCCCAGGGCGTTGGCATTGCTGCCGGAATTTTCGCCGCCTCCGGCAAGACCGACGTTTTCTACAGTTACATCCTCCCGCACGGCCTGATGGAACTGACGGCCGTGTTCATCGCCTGCGCCGCTGGGCTTCGGATCTTCTGGGCCATGGTTTCCCCTGGCCGCCGCACTCGCGGCCGTGCCGTCGCGCAGGAGGGCCGGTCCCTGATCACCGTGGCGCTGGGGCTGGTGCTGGTGCTGTTCGTCTCCGGCCTGGTGGAAGGATTCGTGACCCCCAGTCCCTTGCCTGTGTGGGCGAAGATTGGCATCGGGTCCGCGGTACTGGCCGCGTACTGGCTGTATGTACTGGTCTGGGGCCGGCGGGCCTATCTGGCGGGGGCCCGCGGTGACCTTGGCACCGAGGATGCCGGGTACAGCGAAATCGCAGCCTGAATCGATGCCTGCCCGGGGTGGCACCTCGCACTGCCGGAGGACCGGACGGTAGGCTCGTGAAGAGATACTTGTGCTGCCCGGACCCGAGCCGGCTCCACGGACCCCAACGGAAGTGACGCTGCTGTGAATGACAATTCTCCGACCCCTGCCAAACGCAAGGAGCCGCAGCCGGATCCCCTCTTGGACACCTCGGCGGATTCGGATGAGCCCGCCTTTTCGTGGATGAGTGACTCCCCGTCAGGCAGCCCGGACAAGACGGGGCCCTCAAAACGGCCGGACAGCACCGGGCCGTCGAAGAGCGCAGGCAGCAACGGGGAAACTTCCCCGCAGCCCGAAAGCCGGGCTGGCCGCAAGGCTGCCGAGGCCGCCGTCGAACCTGCGGGCGAGCAAGGTCCGCCGCTGTTCAGCGAACCGCTGCCCACCTCAGCCCTCCAGGTCCGTCCGCCACAGGAAGAAGTTGAGCGGCGCAACGCCGAGCGCGAGAGTGCGGCAAAGGCCAAGCCGCTGACGCCGCGTGTGATGCAGGTGCTGCTGGCCATCATGTATCCCGTCATCCTCCTGGTCCTGGGAGTCCGCGCCGTCACCAGCCCCCTGTTCCTCTGGATCGAGTACAACCGCCCCGGATTTCCGGGCGACGGTTACGGCTTCAGCACCGACGACAGAATGACCTACGGCTCCTACGCCGTTGACTATCTCAGCAACTGGTCCGGGCCCCGCTACCTGGGCGAACTCGTCAACCGCAGCGGAGACGAACTCTTCAAGGGCAGCGAGGTCAGCCACATGGCGGACGTGAAACTCGTCATCCTTTCCGCTTTCGGCGCCGGCGCCCTCCTGATCCTCGTCAGCATCATCGCTATCGCCTACCTGCGCCGCCGAAGCACTGGCGGCGTGCGTCGCGGCCTCTTCGCAGGATCAATCCTGACCCTGGTGATCATCCTGGGTCTCGGTGCGCTGGCCGTGCTGGGCTGGCAACAGTTCTTCACCGAATTCCACCGGATCTTCTTCGCCAGCGGGACATGGACCTTTGCGCTGGAGGACACCCTGATCAGGCTGTTCCCGGGCCAGTTCTGGATCGACGCCGGAATCGTGATAGCCGCCCTCGTGCTGCTTGTGGCGCTGGCAACCCTGGTTCTGACGTGGCCTACACGCCGCCGCCGCGGCCTGACCGATGGCGAACAGGAGGCTTCGGCCAAGGCCGAGGCCGTGTAGGGCCGGGCGGCTCCGCCCCCCCCGGGGGGGCAGTTCAGCCGTAAAGCTTGGTGATTTCCGCCTCAAAATCGCGGACGACGGCGGCCCTCTTGAGTTTGAGCGACGGCGTAAGGTGCCCTGAATCGAGGGTGAACTGGGCGTCCAGCACTGCGAAGCTGCGGATGGATTCGGCCTGGGAGACCAGTGCGTTGGCCTGGTCCACTGCTTCCTGGATGGCCGCCCGCACCCGCGGATCAGCCGCGGCTTCGCGCGGGGACAGTGCCGGCAGCTTGTGCAGCGCACACCAGCTCTCCAGGCCTTCCTGATCCAGGGTGACGAGGGCGGAGACGAACGGCTTCCCTTCTCCCACCACCACAGCGTGGCCCACCAGTTGGTGGGCGCGGATCTTTTCCTCGAGGGGACCGGGAACAACGTTCTTCCCGCCGGCAGTGACCAGCATGTCCTTCTTCCGTCCTGTGATGGTCAGGAACCCCTCGGGGTCAAGCCGGCCAAGGTCCCCGGTGCGGAAGAAGCCGTCCACAAAAGCCTCGGCGTTGGCGGCCTCGTTGGCGTGGTAGCCCTTGAAAACGCCGATGCCCTTCACCAGGATCTCGCCATCCTCAGCGACTCGGATGGTCGTGCCGGGAATGGGTATGCCCACGCTGCCCACCCTGGTCATGGTGGGGGTGTTCACCGTGCACGGTGCGGTAGTTTCGGTCAGGCCATACCCCTCCAGGACCGGAATGCCGGCACCACGGAAAAAATGGGCGTCCTCAGCAGCAAGGGGGCTGGCCCCGGAAACGGTGTAGCGGACCTGACCGCCCATGGCTTGGCGGAGTTTGGGGTACAGCAGCCGGTCGAAGAGTGCATGAGCGGTGCGGGACAGGAAACCGGGCCCGCTGCCCTCACCCCGGGCAGCTTCGTCCTGCTCCTTCGAAAAACGGATCGCAGCAGCCGATGCGGTACTGAAGATGCCCGATTTGCCGGCGATGGCGGCCTTTTGGGCGGCGCCGGCCCGGACCTTTTCGAAAATTCGCGGCACCACCAACAAGAACGTCGGCCTGAAGGTGGCCAGGTCCTCCAGTAGCTGCGCTGCGGTGCCCGTGTGCCCCAGCGTGGCCCCGGCGCTCAGGCACACCACCTGGACCGCACGTGCCAGCACGTGGGCAAGCGGCAGGAACATCAAGGTTCGGGCGTTCTCCTGCACCAGGAGCTCCGGGAGGAAGACCACGATGTTCTTGGCCACCAGGGCGAAGTTCCCATGGGTGATTTCACAGCCCTTCGGGTTACCGGTAGTCCCGGACGTGTACACGAGGGAAGCGACGTCGTTCAGTGCAGCCGCGGAGCGGTGCCGTTCGAGCTCGGCGTCGGTAACCCCCATGCCGGCAGCGGCGAGGCTCGCGAGATCCGGGGCGACGCCGTCGTGGTCCATTCTCACGACGTTAACCAGACGGTCCTTGAGGAGCTCGGAAGCCGCCAGAACCTTGGCTACCAGCGCAACCTTTCCATGGTCCTCCGCGAAGACCCTGAGAGCCCCGGAGTCATGCAGGATCCACTCGATCTGGCTTGCCGACGAAGTTTCGTAGATCGGCACCGTGACGCCGCCGGCGAACCAGATGGCGAAGTCCACCAGCGTCCACTCGTAGCGGGTGGCGGACATGACCGCTACGGTGTCGCCAGGCTCCAGCCCGCCGGCGATCAGGCCCTTTGCCAGGCCGCTGACATCCTGGAGGAACTTCTGCGCCGTAATGTCCGTCCAGCCGTTGGGTCCCTTGCGTGCATACAGGGCGTGGGCAGGATTGGCCTGCTGTTCCAGGAGGAGGTCCGTCACATTGCTGGCAGGATCAAGCTCCACGAGCAGTTCTGTGCTGGCTTCTCTCACAGGCGGTCTCCGTTCGGCTGCCATAGCGCTGCGCGGCTGAAATCGTCAGGGTCTTCTGCAATCCTGCCCTAGATCCAGGAAGGCATCCACATCCTGTGGCGCCACTCATGGTACGGAATGACTTCGGCTGTCCACACTGGGTAGAAGAAGGCCGACAACAGCACTACGCCGGCAACAAAGATTGCTACCAGGTAGAGCCCGGAACGACGGCGCCACAGTGGATCTGTATTCCGTCCAAGGACGAGGCCCAGACAATACACGAGTGCCAGCACCAGGAACGGCTCGAAGGAGATGGCGTAGAAGTAGAACATGGTCCGCTCCGGGTACAGGAACCAGGGCAGGTAGCCCGCAGCCACCCCGGCGAGTACGGCCCCGGCACGCCAGTCGCGGCGTCCCGCCCACCAGAAGAGGAGTACTGCCAGCGAGATGGTGGCTCCCCACCATACGAGGGGATTGCCGACGGAGAGGATGGCTGAAGCGCAGTTGGGGACATCGCATCCCGGGGCTCCCTGCTTCGGGGACTCATAGAAGAAGGACGTGGGCCGGCCCATCACCAGCCAGCTCCACGCGCTCGCCTCATAGGGGTGCTCGGAGCCCAGCCCCTGGTGGAACTTGTACGCCTCCAGGTGGTAGTGGGCCAGCGACCGGACAGAGTCAGGCAGCCAACCCCACTCGGTCGAGGGGTTGGACCCGGCCCAGCGACGGAAGTAGGCGTCATCGGAACGGAACCAGCCGGTCCAGGTGGCGGTGTACACGACGGCTGCGACCGGAACCATGCTGGCGAAAGCCGGCAGCCCGTCCTTGATGACGCCCCCGGTGAACCAGCCGCGGATTCCGGCGACCCGCCGGGCGGAGAGGTCCCACACGACAGATAGCAGCCCGAAGCCCGCCAGGAAGAACAACCCGGACCACTTGGTCCCCACCGCAAGGCCCAGGCACACGCCGGCGGCGATCCGCCACCACCGGATGCCAAGCCATGGACCGGCCAGCAGTTGGCCCGGGGAGGGTCTGCCATCCTTCCCGGCCGCGGCCTGCCTGGCGAGTCGCGCCGCCAGCTTGAGGCGGCCGTCGTCGCGGTCCATTAGCAGGGCGCCGAAGGCAGCCAGGACCCAGAACATCAGGAAGATATCCAGCAGCGACGTCCGTGACATCACCAGGTGGTGTCCGTCCACAGCCAGCAGCAGCCCTGCCGCGGCGGACAGGGGCAGGGACCGGAACAGTTTTTGGGCGATGAGGACGAGCAGCAGGATGGAAACGGTACCGGTAAGGGCCGCTGAGAAGCGCCAGCCCAGGGGGTTGTCGGCGCCAAAGAGCCACATGCCGCCGGCGATCATCCATTTGCCCACCGGAGGGTGGACCACATACTCGGGCGTGCCCAGGAGGACGGAAGGGTTCCCGGCATTGAAGGAGTCGTTGGCCTTGTCAGGCCAGCTTCGCTCATAGCCGCTGACGAGCAACGAATAGCCGTCCTTGACGTAGTACGTCTCGTCAAAAACCAGGCTGGGCGGAGTGTCCAGGCGGGTGAACCGGAGTACGCCACCGATGGCCGTCGTCAGCAGCGGCACCAACCAGAACCACAACCGGAGCGAGGGCGGGTAGTCACGCCAGCTGCGGATACCGCCGATCAGCCGCTCTTGGAGTGCTTGGGTGGAAAATGCCACGGCTGGCCGGACGATCCAGGGCTTGCCGGCTGAGGCGACGGCCAGTGCGGCGCTTTCCGGCGGGCCGATGAGCGGGTCCAGCGGGTGGGCCTGACCGGCCTCGGCGGGCCGCGTGGGGGTCTGCGTCACGTGCCCCATGCTACCTTTTGCAGCTTGTGCCGCCGGCCAGCAGTAGGCTGGTGGCGTGGACCCTAACCCCGAAACCCTTCCCGACTCCAACCTGCCTGACGACGTCATGCCTAACGCCGGCACTGCAGGACCGGGAAGGATCGTGCTGGCCGCAACGCCGATTGGCAACTCAGGCGACGCCTCCGCACGGCTTGTCGAACTGCTGGCCACTGCTGACATCGTCGCTGCAGAGGACACCAGGCGGCTCCACCGCCTGGTGCAGAACCTTGGCGTCACGGTTGCAGGCCGCGTCATCAGCTACCACGAGCACAACGAGGCGACGAAGACAGCCGAACTCCTCGACGCCGTCAGGGCCGGCAAAACAATGGTCATGGTCACCGACGCGGGGATGCCGTCTGTTTCGGACCCGGGCTTCCGGCTCGTTGAGGGAGCCGTTGCCGCCGGGCTCACCGTCACTGCCGCCCCGGGCCCGTCAGCGGTGCTGACAGCCCTGGCACTCTCCGGCCTGCCCACCGACAGGTTCTGCTTTGAAGGCTTCCTTCCCCGGAAAGCGGGGGAGCGGGCGTCCAGGTTGGCAGACCTTGCTGCGGAGCGGCGAACCATGGTGTTCTTCGAAGCTCCGCACCGGCTGGAGGTCATGCTCAGGGCGTTGCGGGAGCGGTTCGGCGCCGAGCGCAGGATTGCGGTCTGCCGGGAATTGACCAAGACCTATGAGGAGGTCATCCGGGGAACTGTGGGCGAGCTTCTGCTTTGGGCTGAAGGCAATGAGGTCCGGGGTGAGATCGCCGTGGTGCTGGGCGGAGCGCCTGAGCAGGCGCCGGGAACGCCGGAAGACCATGTAGCGGCCGTCAATGCGCTGGTAGCACAGGGAATCAGGCTTAAGGAAGCCGTTGCTGCGGTGGCCGAAGACGTCCGGGTCAGCAAGCGGGAACTGTACTCCGCCGTTCTGGCGGCGCGCTGAACCGGCCCTGGAGAGACTTTCCAACGGCCGACTGATAGCGCGAAATCGCGCGGGACAGGGCTGTGCACCTGCACAGAGCCGAGCTCATTCTGTAGTGCGTAGAGGCGTAGACCGCCGGTTGCGGCGGCAGTAGTCTGGCAGTTAATCAGCCAACAAGGCGTGCCGCTCGGGCGCCGCTGCACGGCTGGAAAAACCTTACTGACGAGGGAGTCATCGTGACTGTCACTGCACTGCCAGCTGTTACCGCAGAGCGCGAGAGCGAGCTGCTGGCCTCTGTTCCCACCGGCCTGCTTATCAATGGTGAGTGGCGGCCGGCCGCTTCCGGGAAGACGTTCGACGTCGAGGACCCCGCCACGGGCAAGGTGCTGTTGAGCATTGCTGATGCGGGTGCCGAAGACGGCAAGGCTGCCCTGGACGCCGCCGCGGCGGCACAGGAGTCATGGGCGAAGGTCCCGCCGCGGGAACGCGGGGAGATCCTGCGCCGTGCCTTTGATCTGGTGACCGAGCGTGCCGAAGACTTCGCGCTCCTCATGACCATGGAAATGGGCAAGCCGCTGGCCGAAGCCCGCGGCGAAGTGACCTACGGCGCTGAGTTCCTGCGCTGGTTCTCCGAAGAAGCCGTCCGCGCGTTCGGCCGCTACTCGGTCTCCCCGGACGGGAAGTCGCGCCTCCTCGTGACCAAGAAGCCTGTGGGTCCCTGCCTTCTGATTACGCCGTGGAACTTCCCGCTGGCCATGGCCACCCGCAAGATCGCTCCCGCCGTCGCCGCAGGCTGCACCATGGTGCTGAAGTCCGCCAACCTGACACCCCTGACGTCCCAGCTTTTCGCCGCCGTTATGCAGGAAGCCGGCCTGCCCGCCGGCGTCCTGAACGTCATTCCAACCTCCACGGCCGGTGCCACCACCGGCCCGCTGATCAAGGATCAGCGCCTCCGGAAACTTTCCTTCACCGGCTCCACCGAGGTGGGCCGCCGCCTTCTTGCCGACGCGTCCGAAACCGTCCTGCGGACCTCCATGGAGCTCGGCGGCAACGCCCCGTTCGTGGTGTTCGAGGACGCGGACCTGGACGCCGCAGTCGCCGGAGCCATGCTGGCAAAGCTGCGCAACATGGGTGAGGCCTGCACCGCCGCGAACCGTTTCATCGTGCACGAGTCCGTCGCTGACGAGTTCGCGGAGAAGTTCGCCGCCAAGATGTCCGAAATGACCACCGCCCGCGGCACCGAGCCGGACTCAAAGGTGGGTCCGCTGATCGATGCCAAGAGCCGGGACAAGGTCCACGAACTGGTATCCGACGCCGTGTCCTCCGGCGCGAGGGCAGTCCTGGGCGGTGCCCCGGCAGAAGGTCCGGGCTACTTCTACCAGCCCACCATCCTCACTGGAGTCACCGAAGGAACCCGGATCCTGTCTGAGGAAATCTTCGGCCCCGTCGCACCCATCATCACCTTCGGCACCGAAGAGGAAGCCATCCGGCTCGCCAACAACACCGAGTACGGCCTGGTGGCCTACGTCTTCACGAGGGACCTCAACCGCGGCATCCGGATGGGTGAACGCCTTGAAACGGGCATGCTCGGCCTGAACGCCGGCGTGATCTCCAACGCCGCCGCCCCCTTCGGCGGCGTCAAGCAGTCCGGCCTGGGCCGTGAAGGCGGGCTGGAAGGCATCGAGGAATACCTCTACACCCAGTACATCGGCATTGCCGACCCCTACGCAGGCTGAGGCTTCGCAGAAGCCAGGTGCGCATCGGTTGGGGCAACTAGCCTTCGCTGAGGCGCCGGAGGTCGTCGCGCGCCCGTGACCACGAGCGTGCGACGGCCTTTGCCGTCCGTCGGACCTGCCGGCCAATGAACCGGAAAGGCGCCGTCAACATCCTCCCCCAAAGCGCCATGACCGACGCCGGGAGCCACTCGGCGCGCAGCCTTCTGCCCCGGGTGACGTTGGCCCGCATGGAGCCCTGAAGGGCCACAATCCGGGCGGCGGCCGGCTTGTCCCTGCCCGCCGCGGGGGAATCGCCGACAGGAGGGCCGTAAGCGCGCCGTTCGAAATCGGCGGTGAGCGAGATGACGGCCTGGTGCGCGGCGTCGTCCATTCCGCCGGGTTCACCGAGCAGAGGCGAGCTGCGGAGCCGGGCCGAATACAACCTGGGCGTCTCACTCGGTCCGGGAGGCAAGCCATAGTCCGTGCCGAGGTCACGGAGCTCGGACCACGCCATGGGGATGGCCGTAGGAGACGGAGGATCAGTGGTTCGCAGCCTGCGGGCCCGGACTCCTAGCCGCACGAGCCTGGGTGAGGACAGCAGGAGGATCAGCACTGCCGATCCTGCCAGGCCCAGCAGCCAAGGCAGAAGCTGCGAACCTGCCTCACTGCCCGGGCCGCCGTCACCGGGAACGGGCAATGGTGCCGCGCTGGGCAAAGGCGTGGCTGTCGCACCGTTGGATGGAATGAGGTCGTCATTATTTTCGATGGCTCCCGGGGCGCCTGCTGCCGAGCTTTCGATGGCATACTCGGGGACCACCCCACGCGAGGGGGTGGGCTCAAACGGTACCCACCCGAGCCCCTGGAAGTAGAGCTCCGGCCAGGCATGGGCATCACGGGCGTCCACTTCGTACTCGGAGAGTGGTCCTAGTCCGGCGACGTTCACTGTAGCTCCAGTCAGCCGCCCAGGGGCGTAGCCGACGGCGATCCTGCTGGGGATCCCCTCCAACCGGGCCATGACGGCCATAGCGGAGGCGTAGTGGATACAGTATCCGCTCTTTTGGGTGAGGAAATCAGCGAGCACTGACAGTCCGTTGCCGTCATAGCCGCCTTGGACCGGGGACTGCAGGGAATAAGTGAATTCCGCTGACCGCAGGTATCTCTGGATGGCCATCGCCTTTGCGTAAGCGCTGCCGCCCGATCCGGTGACGGAGTCGGCCGTGGTCCTGACGATGTCAGGAACGTTGCCTGGAACCCGGGTGAAATCCTCCGCAATGCCCTGCACTGCTGCTGAGGACCGGTCGAGCAGACTGGCAGTGAGCCGCGGCGCAGAGGAGACCACGGTGTATTCCTGGCTTCTCGAGTTGGTATCTACCCCTTTGATGCTCAGGGTGGCGGGATCCCAGGACCAGCGCCCGCCCAGCCCCCGGATCGATTCAGGGGCATACGGCACCGGCAGGTATGGGCTCGTGAAGGCGCCCGTTTCCACTGCGGTCACGTAGCGGAGCTGCTCCTCAGCAGGGATCGCGTAGCCAGGCTCGATCGGCCCGGCCACCGGTTGGCGCGATTCCTCACGGTCGTCCGGTCCCCAGGAGTCGCCGTCGAAATTGTCCACCGTGACCGAACGCAGGTAGAGCGGCGTGACGGCGTTCGTAGCGTACGTGATCCGTCCGGTTCCAGCGGGAGTGCGGAGGCTGTTTCCAAGCGTGATCATGGGATTAAGGCCCGTGGACGCGCCCCAGGGGTTCACGCGCGACCCTTGCGGGAATGTACCTTGGTCGAAGCCGGGGATCGCCATCGGAATGATCAGCGTGGCCACGAGGGCAACGGATCCGGTGAGTGCGGCCCGCTTCAGATGCCCGGGGTTACGGGCGGTGTCCGCTGGTGTGCCCGCGTCCGGGGCGAACCACTGGCTGCACGCCAGAATCAGCAGGTAGCCGGCCACCGTGGCGCTGAAACTCCACACTCCCACGCTCTGCGGCTTAACCATGGCGGGCACGATCAGGATGGCGAACAGGCCCAGGCCCGTGGTGGCCGGCGTGCCGAGGGGCAACGCCAATGCGTCGATAAGAATGACCATCAGGCCGAGGACCGCGCAGGTCACCATGACGATTCCGGCGTTCGGGGCCACGGGCGCGCTTTCGGCGAGTACCGTCTCGCTGGCACGGCGTATGAACCTGTCAAACTCCTTCATGGTGGCGCCCGACGGGATGATTCCGGCAATGCCTGTGCTGCGGAAGAACGTCAGCGTCAGGATGGCAATGAGCGAAGCGAAGCCGCCGGCGGTGACGAGGAGAGGCTGCGCCCGGGCGGCCCGCAGCGCGGCCATGGTCAGGCAAACCACAAAAACGGTGGTCAGGACCGGCAGATACCACGCCCAGCCCCTCAGGACACCGTTCAGTGACAAGGCCGCGCCGCACACAGACAGCCCTACCGCCCCAGCCATGACCCACGGGTAGGCGCCGACCCGCGCCCTGCCTGGCGCACGGCCGGATGTCTGAGAAATTGCCGGCTCCGCGGTGGAGGAGGTGTGCTTCTCGGGGGCGAGTGTCATCGCGCCACCCCCGCGCCGCGCCGGACATCGGCTGCTGCGGTATCCAGCGCAGCTCCGCCTTGGTCAAAGTGGCTCCATGCTGCAGGCACCGGAACCGCCGGGGACACGGCAACTGCACGCCACCCTCCGCGCCGCAGCTCTTCAAGCTGTTCGTGGAACTCCGACGGCCTTTCGGCGACGATGATGGCGAACGCATTCGCGCCATAGCCTGCGGCCGGGGCCAAGGCATTGGCTTCGGCCATGGACACCCTGCCCAGGAGCGCGATGATAGGACCCCGCATCCGGTGCGCCGAAAGTTTGTCCATGAGTTCGTCGTCGAACGGGGCCGGACCGGAATCCTGCCCAAAGCCATGGTCCCGCCCGATGGCGGCGGCGTCCTTGCGGGGGGCGGCCGCGGGAGCCGGACTCCCACGGCCAGCCTCATTGTGGCCGTGATGGCCGTGATGGCCGTGATGCGGACCGGAGAGCTGGATGGCGGCCAGGCTTTCGGCGATGGACTGCAGCCCACCCGTGCCCACGTACTCCTCCACCTCCGGTTCAGGCGCCGAGGGCGAACGCAGGAAAGCCGGTTCGCCCCGGGCATCGAGCAGCCGCAGCGCATAATTCCGTTCGGCAAGGTGGGTGCTGACGGAGATGGCCGCCACCACTGCCCACTCGAAGGTGCCGCTGGTGAGCATGTCGTGCCCGTCCACGGCAGCGGATCCGCCAAACCCGATCCCGCCGAATCCGGTCCCGGGGCTGCCGGAAAAGGCGACAAACCGCTGGTCCAGGATAATGGTGGCCTCCGGAGTAGTGACCGACTCCTCCTGCCGGACCATCAGTGCTCCGTGCCGGGCAGTCGCCGGCCAATGTACCCGGCGCATGGGGTCGCCGTGCCGGTACTCGCGGGTCATCACGTCATCGTCGCTCGGGTTGGCCCGGATCCGGGTCGCGGTGACGCCGTCGTTCCCGCGAGCCCCAGCGAGTCCCGTGACCGGAAGCTCGACGGCGGCGGGCGTCACCGTGAGGGTGTCGCCGTCGTCGATTGCCTGCCGGTGAAGGGACAGCCCGAACGGGTCAGTGAACTCCGCCGTTACCGGCCCGATGAGAAATTGACCGCGCTGGCTGGAACGCAGGTGGTATTCATACCGGCTGGTGCCACCGGTTGCCGACCGCGCGGGGAATCGGAACGCCGGTGACTCCCCGAACCGCGGGGGCAGCCGCTCCTCCATGATCGCGCGGCCCGTGCCCTGCCCGGTGCGCGCCACAGCCAGCCGGACAGTGGTGGCGGCCGAGGTTTCCACCGGCGAAGGATTAAACTCCCGGTAGACCTGGAATTTGGGCTTGACCAGACGGATTCCGGCCAGCGAGATGAGGGGAAGCACGATCAGCAGGACGCTGAGGCTCAGGAGATCCCGGCGGCCCATGATCTGAGCGGCCAACAGCGACACGGCACCGGCCGCGAGCAGGCCCCAGCCGCGCTGGCTGAACAGGTGGCGGGGCAGTCGGTCCAGCAGTGCCATGGGACTCTGCCTAGTGATTCCTGCGGAGCCCGGAGCCCGGTGGCGTGCCCGGCGCCGGCTTGGCCCCGAACCGGGTCGCGGCGTCGGCCAGGTCCTGGCTGACGGGAAGCCTGTTCAGGATGCCGCGGATGACGCTGTGTGGGGTCTCCCCGGCACTGGCGGCCTTGCGGTCCAGGATAATCCGGTGGGCAAGGACAGATTCGGCAACGTTGACCACGTCATCGGGAAGCACAAAATCACGTTCGTCCAGGGCTGCCGTGGCCTTGGCCGCGCGGAGCAACTGCAGCATCGAGCGAGGACTGGCGCCCAGTCTGAGCAGGGGACTTTCACGGGTGGCCCTGCCCACGGACACGGTGTATTCCTTGACGGCCTGCGATACATAGACCTTCTGGACAGCGGCAATCATCGCCGCGACGTCTGCGGCGGTGACCACGGCCGAGACCTTTGCCAGCGGCGACGTGGCTTGGTGGGTTTCCAGCATTTCGATCTCGGAGTCCTTGTCCGGATAGCCCATGGAGATACGTGCCATAAAGCGGTCCCGCTGCGCTTCCGGCAGGGGATAGGTACCCTCCATCTCGATCGGATTCTGCGTGGCGACCACCATGAACGGCTCATCAAGTTTGTAGGAGTGCCCGTCCACGGTGACCTGGTGCTCCTCCATGCACTCCAAAAGCGCGGACTGTGTCTTGGCCGAGGCCCGGTTGATTTCGTCACCAATGACGATGTTGGCGAACACCGCACCCGGGCGGAACTCGAACAGGCGGGAAGACTGGTTGTAGATGGACACGCCGGTGACGTCGGACGGCAACAGGTCAGGGGTGAACTGGATCCGGCTTACTGTGCAGTCGATGGTCCGTGCGAGGGTCTTGGCGAGCAGCGTCTTGCCGACGCCGGGCACGTCCTCGAGCAGGAGGTGGCCCTGGGCCAGAAGGACGGTCAGGGCCAGTTTTGCGGCCTCAGACTTTCCATCGATGACTGTATTGATCTCGTCCAGGATGCGCCGGCTTGCAGAGTGGAAGGCGGCCGCGTCCATCGCCTGGACCTTGTGGCCGTTCAGCTGCGTGACCGGTTCCGCAATCCCTGCGAAGGTCCGGCCTGCGGTTTCGATCTCATTGACGGCCGTGCGTCGGTGGGAGTCCATCGGCAACCTTTCAGCCCGGTATCGACTGGGACGGGACAGCAAGCCTGCCTTCGCCCGTCGGTGGGCGTTCGCATCTGTTGGTAACAGACTACTAACAGAACTGCCGTGCCTGACAGAGAGTTCCCGTAATTCTCGGTGCATCGGCCGCCGCTAGGCTAGTGGGATGTGCAATTCGCTGATTCCCGCCGCCTACCGTACCGCCGGGACGGACGGTTCAGCCTCGGTTGCGGCTGCTGGCGGGCGGGCCTTTCCGCCGGCGCCCGAGCCACTGCCGGTCCCGGTCATGGACAACCACACCCACCTTGATTTTCCCGACGGCGCGGGGCCAGTGGGGATCTCCGCTGCCTTGGATGCCGCCCAGGCTGTCGGAGTGCAGGGGGTGGTCCAAGTGGGCTGCGACCTCGAATCCTCCCGCTTCACCGTGGAGGCGGTAGGTCAGGACAGCAGGCTGCTGGGTGCTGTGGCACTGCACCCCAATGACGCCCCGGATTACGCCGCCCGCGGCGAGCTGGAGGACGCTTTGGCGGAGATTGAGCGGCTTGCAGCCCATCCCCGCATCCGGGCTATTGGCGAAACCGGGCTGGATTTCTTCCGCACGGAAGGGGAGGGCCTGGTGCATCAGCGCTACTCGTTCAGGCGCCACATAGACATCGCCAAGAGGCTGGGCCTGACCCTCCAGATCCACGACCGCGACGCCCACGATGACGTTGTTAAGGTCCTGCGGGAAGAAGGGGCTCCCGAGCGCGTGGTCTTCCACTGCTTTTCGGGGGACGAGGAGTTGGCCCGAATCTGCAATGCGGAGGGCTGGAACATGTCCTTCGCAGGCACCCTGACCTTCAAGAACGCCCACAATCTTCGGGCGGCGCTCGCAGTGGCCGAACCGGGGCTGGTGCTGGTGGAAACCGATGCGCCCTTCCTCACCCCGCACCCGCACCGTGGGCGGGCAAACGCCAGTTACATGGTGCCGTACACGGTCAGGGCCATGGCTGATGTGACAGGAGCCGACCTTGCGGGGCTTTGTCAGCAGATTAGCGAAAATACCGTGCGGGCCTACGGATCCTGGGACTGAGACCGCGACCCTAGACTGAGGACCTGCGAATACCGGGTATGCAAAATTCTTGGCCGCTTTATAACGCTACGGTTACAGTGGGTAACTATTAGCCGGGGTCGGGGAAGGCCTTCGGATAATTCACTTCATCCGCTGCAGGATCATGAACGGCCGTGATGCCGCATGCCTGCCGCGTGAAGTGTGGCGGCGCAAAGGTGCCCGGAGCTGACCTCAGGGGTTCTGCGCCGGGTGTTTTACTGCGTTTTTCCCCGTGCCCGGATGGTCCTAAAGTTACGGGCAATCGTGGTCAAGCTTTTCACATCTGACGGCAAGTTCAGTTTCGTCAAGGTTGGTACCCAGCTGGTGGTGCTTTGCGCGCTCGTGCTCGGGCTCGTCGCCTTTGTCGGAAATAACAAAACAATCACGCTTAATGTCGACGGCAAGGTCAGTTCAGTCCAGACCTTCGGCGGCACAGTGGGCCAGGTTGTCAAAAGCGCAAAACTGGACCTGAAGCCGGCGGACCGGGTATCGCCGTCCGTCGACGAGACCGTTGAAAACGGCACCGTTATCAATGTGAACATGGCCAAGGCCGTGAAAGTCAGTCTCGATGGCTCCGAAAAGACCGTCAGCACCACGTCCCCGGACGTCGCCGGACTCGTGACCGAGCTCGGTGTGGCCAGTTCGTCGTCCGTGTCCGTTCCGAAGGACGCCCAGCTGGCCGTGGACGGATCGTTCGTCTCCATCACAACGCCCAAGAACGTCAGCATCGTTGCCGACGGAAAAGTCACCACGACAACTACCACCGCCTCCACAGTGGAGGCCGTCCTTGAGGATGCAGGCGTGAGCCTGGGCGTGAACGACCGGAGCTCGCAGCCGGGCAACGCCCCCGTGGTAAACAACATGGTGGTTAAGGTTTCCCGAGTGGATACCGGCCAGACGGCGGCAACCACGGAGGACGTCAAGTTCGAGACGATGACCTCCGAAAGCGCCGATATGTTCAAGGGTGAGAAGAAGGTGACCCAGGCTGGCGCCGCCGGAAAGGTTGAGCGGACCTTCAAACTGGTTCTGGTTGATGGCCGCGAGGCGTCCCGCACACTGGTTTCCGAGACCGTGACCGTTCAGCCTGTGACAGAGCAGGTCACAGTGGGCACCAAGGCGAAGCCGGCAGCCACCGCCCCCGCCGGCACAAACACCGGTGCCGCTGCCCCGGCCATGATGAATGAAGCCATGTGGGACAAGATCGCCCAGTGCGAGTCGGGTGGCAACTGGTCCATCAACACCGGCAACGGCTACTACGGCGGCCTCCAGTTCGACATCCGGACATGGATCGGCTCGGGCGGCGGTGCCTACGCCCCGAACGCCAGCCTGGCCACCAAAGCCCAGCAGATTGATATCGCCAACCGCGTGTACGCACAGCGTGGCCTCCAGCCCTGGGGCTGTGGCTGGGCGGCCACCAGCTAGGACCGTCGCTCCCGATTCACGGGCCAACCCTGCCGTGGCAGCCGACCACAGCCGCGCCGGGAATGACTGAACAATCAACGTAATGGCCGGCCCCGGACTACCGGGGCCGGCCATTACGTTGATTCCGCATGGCGGGGATGACCGCCGGGATAGGATACCTAGGTGACTGAACCGAGCCCCGCCGCGCCCGCACCCCTCTTCGGTGCCTCCGACATACGCCGGCTGGCGGAAGAGATCGGAATCCGGCCCACAAAGACTCTCGGGCAAAATTTCGTCATCGACGGCAACACCATCCGCAGGATCGTCTCAGTTGCCAATATCGGAGCTGACGAGACGGTCCTGGAGGTGGGTCCTGGGCTCGGCTCCCTGACGCTGGGGCTGCTGGACGCCGCAAAGTCGGTAGTTGCCGTCGAAATTGATCCGGTCCTGGCCGCGAAGCTGCCCCACACCGTTACTGAATGGCGGCCAGGGGCCGTTGACGACTTTCACCTCGTCCAGGCTGACGCGATGAAGGTGACGACGCTGCCCGTGGAACCGACCGCGCTCGTTGCCAACCTTCCCTATAACGTGGCCGTACCAGTGGTCCTCCATCTGCTTCAGCACTTCCCGAGCCTCCAGCACGGCCTCGTGATGGTGCAGGACGAAGTGGCCGACAGGCTCGCGGCAGGACCGGGTTCCAAGACGTACGGTGTGCCGTCCGTCAAAGCCGCGTGGTACAGCAGCATGCGCAAGGCCGGGGTGATCGGCATGAACGTGTTCTGGCCTGCACCTAAGATCCACTCCGGGCTAGTGGCCTTCACACGGAGGGAGCCGCCTGCCACCACTGCTACCCGGGAACAAGTCTTCGCTGTGATCGACGCTGCGTTTGCGCAGCGTCGCAAGACCCTGCGGGCAGCCTTGGCCGGCTGGGCGGGTGGCGCGGCCGAGGCCGAGCGCTGCCTGGTGGCAGCTGGCGTCGATCCCACGGCCCGGGGCGAAGTCATCGATATCTTAGCCTTCGCAAGGATTGCCGAAGCCCGCGAGGCCACCGCGTGAATGCGCTTGCAGGACGGTTCGCCGCGCGGACCGTCCGCGTTAAAGCCCCCGGGAAGGTCAACGTTTCCCTGGATGTGGGCCCGCTCCGGCCGGACGGCTACCATTCGGTCGCCAGCGTGTACCTGGCGGTCTCTCTTTACGAAGAGGTCTCCGCCACCAGCATGGAGGCCCCGGGCATTACAGTCAGCATCAGCCCGGACAGCACCCTTGACCTCGACGGCGTGGACATCCCGCTGGATGAGAACAACCTTGCCTACAAAGCCGCTGCCATCATGGCCGATGTCTCCGAACACGCCACGGGGGTCCACCTCGAGATCACCAAGCGCGTGCCGGTGGCTGGAGGCATGGGCGGTGGTTCGGCGGATGCTGCTGCGACGTTGCTGGCGTGCGATGCGTTATGGAACAGCGGCCTGTCGCGGGAGGAACTGGCCCACTTGGCGGGGGAGCTGGGTGCCGACGTTCCGTTCTCCCTGCTGGGCGGGACGGCCGTGGGCCTGGGCCTGGGTGACGAACTCTCGCCGGCGCTGGCCAAGGCCCAGACCGACTGGGTGCTGGTGGCAGCTGAGTACGGCCTCAGCACCCCGGAGGTATACCGGACCCTGGACAGGCTTCGCGAGGCCGAGGGCGTTGTGGCAGCCGAGCCTGACGGCGTGGATCCCAAGATCCTGCAGGCACTGCGCAGCGGAGACGCCGAAGCGTTGAGCAGGGTGCTGGTGAACGACCTGCAGCGTGCTTCCATTGAACTGGCCCCGGACCTCCGCAGCACGTTGGGCATGGGCGAATCGCTCGGCGCCATCGCCGGCATCGTCTCAGGCTCGGGTCCCACTGTGGCCCTGCTGGCCCACAGCCCGGCGGCGGCCGAAAGCCTCGCGGAGGACCTGCTGCACCACGGTCTTACGGCCTGGGCTGTGCACGGGCCCGTGCCGGGTGCCCGCATCATCTCCGATACCCTCCTCTAAGAGCCCTCTTCGTATTAAGCAGTAGAAAGCAGTTCCCTTGGCACACCTTCTTGGCGGCGAAAACCTCACGGTTTCGTACGCGACGCGCACCGTCCTGGACGGCATCACCCTCGGACTTGAGGAGGGCGACCGGATCGGCATGGTGGGCCGGAACGGCGACGGCAAGTCGACGCTCATGCGCCTGCTGGCTATGCGCTCCACCCCGGATTCCGGCCGCGTGACCAAGCGCAGCGAAGTCAACATCGGATACCTGGACCAGAGTGACGTACTCGACGGCGACCTTACCGTCGGTGCTGCGATCGTTGGCGACCAGGCCGACTACGAATGGGCCCGCAACCCCCAAATCCGCGAGGTCATGGGCGGACTGGTGTCCGACGTCGACTGGCACGCGAACGTCCACGCCCTGTCCGGTGGGCAGAAGCGGCGGGTGGCGCTTGCCAAGCTGCTGATCGAGGACCATGACGTCATCATGCTCGACGAGCCCACCAACCACCTTGACGTCGAAGGCGTCGCGTGGCTGTCCCGGCACCTGAAGACCCGGTGGCGGGCCAACCAGGGCGCCTTCCTCGTGGTCACACACGACCGCTGGTTCCTCGACGAAGTTTGCACCAAGACCTGGGAAATCCACGACGGCATCATGGACCCGTTCGACGGCGGCTACGCAGCCTACGTCCTGGCTCGCGCCGAGCGTGACCGCTCGGCCACGGTGATGGAAAGCAAGCGCCAGCAACTGGTGAAGAAGGAGCTGGCGTGGCTGAGGCGCGGCGCCCCTGCCCGCACGGCCAAGCCGAAATTCCGGATCGAGGCAGCCAATGCCCTGATCGCCGATGTTCCGGAGCCGCGCGACTCCACGGCACTGAGCAAGATGGCCACGGCCCGCCTGGGCAAGGACGTCCTGGACCTGGAAAACGTGTCGCTGGACTACCTTGGCGGCGACGAAGGGCAGAAGCTCTTCGACAACATCACCCTGCGGCTTGCGCCTGGTGAGCGGCTGGGCCTGGTGGGCGTCAACGGGGCCGGCAAGACCACCCTGCTGAAGCTCCTCAACGGCCAGATCGAGCCGTCCTCCGGCAAGCTGAAGCGCGGCAAGACTGTGGTCACCGCCGTGCTGACCCAGGAAGTCAAAGAACTCGACGACGTCTCGGACCTCCGTGTTATCGAAGTGATCGAGCGCGAGAAACGATCCTTCAACGTGGGCGGCAAGGAATTCACGGCTGGCCAGCTGGTGGAGCAGCTTGGCTTCACGAAGGAGAAGCAGTGGACTCCGGTGAAGGATCTTTCCGGCGGTGAGCGCCGGCGCCTCCAGCTGCTGCGGCTGCTGGTTGGGGAGCCCAACGTGCTGATGCTCGATGAGCCCACCAACGACCTTGACACGGACACCCTCGCCGCCGTCGAGGACGTCCTGGACGGCTGGCCGGGCACCCTCGTGGTGGTGAGCCACGACCGCTACCTGCTGGAGCGCGTCACCGACCACCAGATGGCACTCCTGGGTGACGGGAAGATCCGCGCCCTGCCGCGTGGCGTGGACCAGTACCTGGAGCTCCGCGAATCAGCGTTGGCCGGATCCACCATCACCGGCGGCGGCAATCCCGTCACCGGTCCGAGCGGCAGCGCAGCTCCCGCATCCTCCGGAGCCTCCGAAGCCGAAAAACGCGACGCCCGCAAGGCCAAGAACCGGATCGAACGCCAATTGGGCAAGCTCGAACAGCAGGAAAAGAAGCTCCACGACCAGATGGTCAAAAGCACCGCGGAGAACGACTTCGATGCCCTGGGCGAGCAAAACAAGAAACTCAAGGACCTCGCCGGTGAACGCGAAGCGCTGGAACTCGAATGGTTAGAGGCCCTGGAAGTCCTCGGCGAATAGCCTGTGGGGCCTCGCCGGCCTCGGTCGCCTTGGGCGAGGGCACGTTACCTTGCCGCCGTGGAACAGTAGGCAACCCACACGGAACCTTCGGCAGGTTGTGGGTGAGGGTGCCTTGCGGCTGATCCCCAATGGAACCTTCGGCAATCGCGGGGCAGGGGGTCTTCGTGTAGTCGCGCATCGCGGCGCATCGGGCGCTGGAGGTCGCTCAGCGACCGCAGGTGCCCCTATGCGTCGTGTCTAAGCGACGGCGAAGGGCCACTGCGCCGCAAAGGTGACCAGGGGACGGCGAAGGGCCACTGCGCCGCCGTGGTGACCACGGACGACCGCGAAGGGCGCCTGCGCCGTGGTGGTGACCACTGCCGGAAACTAAGCCTCGCCGCGGAGCTCCGGTTCCTTCTTGAGGCCTGTGAGGCCGTTCCAGGCGAGGTTGACCAGGTGTGCCGCGACCGTGTGTTTGTCCGGCTGGCGGCTGTCCTGCCACCACTGGCCGGTCATGGCCACCATGCCCACGAGCATCTGCGCGTACATGGCGCCGTCCTCGGCGCTGAAGCCGCGGCGGTCGAATTCGTCGGAAAGAATGTGTTCCACCCGGGCGGTGACGTGGGACAGCAACGTGGAAAAGGCGCCTTCCGGCTGGGACGGCGGGGCGTCACGCATCAGGATGCGGAAGCCGTCGGTGCGGTCCTCGATGTAGGTCAGCAGGGCGAGGGCGGCGCGCTCCACCATGATGCGCGGCTTGGCTTCTTCGGTCAGGGCGCTGTTGATCGCGTCGAGCAGGATGCGGAACTCGAAGTCCACTACCTCCGTGTACAGGCCTTCCTTGGAACCGAAGTGTTCATAGATGACCGGTTTGGATACCCCGGCGCAGGCGGCAATCTCCTCAATCGTTGTTCCGTCGAGCCCTCGGATGGCAAAGAGCCCGCGTCCCACCTCGATCAGCTGGCTGCGCCGCTGCAGGCCTGTCATGCGAATCCGAGGAGGGTTGTTGGTCACATTTCCATCATGCCTTACCGTCGGGCAGCGCCTCGATGATGGCGGATTCCGGCCGATGTCGCATCGGGCCCCGAACCCATGGCAAAATAAATACTTGTGCCCGGGCCTTGTGCCGGCGGCATGGTCCGCTCTGGTGTAATGGCAGCACCCCGGCCTTTGGAGCCGTGGAGTATAGGTTCGAATCCTATGGGCGGAACTGCTGTGCGATGACCGTCCAGTAGGATGAACTCGGTGCCGCACCAGGCCGCCGGCCCGGCCGGCACCGCGGCGGCGCACGGCGCACGCAAGCACCGCGCAAACAAAGCAAGGAGAGCCCGTACGTGATCCCCGAGACTACCGGCCCAGCCGCCGTCATCGTTCTGGCAGCAGGCGCCGGTACCCGGATGAAATCCCGTACCCCCAAGATCCTCCACGAAATTGGCGGCCGCTCCATGGTGGGGCATGCCTTGCTGGCCGCCCGCAGCATCAACCCCCGGCAGCTGGCCCTTGTTGTCCGGCATGAGCGTGACCTCGTGGCCAAGCACCTGGTGGACCTTGACCCGGACGCCGTCATCGTTGACCAGGATGACATTCCGGGCACCGGCCGCGCCGTTGAAGTTGCGCTCCACGCCCTCGACGCACACCAGCCGCTGACCGGCACGGTCGTTGTCACTTACGGGGATGTTCCGCTTTTGACCGGCAGCCTGCTGGCCGAACTGGTTGCCACCCATGAACGCGAATCCAACGCGGTGACCGTCTTGACGGCTGTGCTGGACGACGCCACCGGCTATGGCCGCATCCTGCGCGGCGACGACGGAACCGTCACCGGCATCCGTGAGCACAAGGATGCTTCCGAAGCAGAGCGGCTCATCCGCGAGGTCAACTCCGGCATTTACGCCTTCGACGCCGGTGTCTTGCGCGATGCGCTGGTGCACGTCACCACCGAGAATTCGCAGGGCGAAAAGTACCTCACTGACGTCCTGGGGCTGGCCAGGCAGTCGGGCGGCCGGGTCGCCGCCGTCGTCACCGAGGACCGCTGGCAGGTTGAGGGTGCCAACGACCGCGTCCAACTGTCGGCGCTCGGGGCAGAACTCAACCGCCGGACAGTCGAGGCCTGGATGCGGGCCGGCGTCACCGTGGTAGACCCCGCCACAACCTGGATCGATTCCACGGTCACACTCGATGAGGACGTCCGGATCCTGCCCAATACGCAACTGCACGGCGCCACGAAGGTGGCCCGCGACGCCGTCGTCGGCCCCGACACCACCCTGACTGACGTTGTAGTGGGTGAAGGAGCAAAGGTGGTCCGCACCCATGGTTCCGGCGCGGTGATTGGAGCGGATGCCGCCGTCGGGCCCTTCACGTATCTCCGTCCCGGCACCGTCCTGGGCGACACCGGCAAAATTGGCGCCTTCTACGAAACGAAGAACGTCACCATCGGCCGCGGCTCCAAACTGTCCCACCTGGGCTATGCCGGCGACGCCGAGATCGGCGAGGACACCAACATCGGTTGCGGCAACATCACGGCCAATTACGACGGCGAGAAGAAGCACCGCACGGTCATCGGCTCCGGCGTCCGCACAGGTTCCAACACAGTGTTTGTGGCCCCCGTCACCGTGGGTGATGGGGCCTACAGCGGTGCCGGCGCCGTGATCCGCAAGGACGTACCGGCAGGCGCGCTGGCAGTGACGCTCGCCGCGCAGCGAAACTCAGAAGGCTGGGTCCTGGCCAACCGTCCCGGCACACGCTCCGCAGAGCTGGCCCAGGCGGCCACCGAAGATTCCTCAAGTACCCAGGCACCTACAGAAGAGGGCAAGCAATAATGAGCGAAATTACGGCGCACGGCGAGAAGAAGCTGGTGCTTGCCGCGGGGCGGGCACATCCCGAGCTTGCCCGGGAGATCGCTAAGGAGCTGGGAACCGAGCTGCTGCCCATCGACGCGTATGACTTCGCCAACGGGGAAATCTACGTGCGCGCCGGTGAGAGCGTCCGCGGCACGGATGCCTTCGTCATCCAGGCGCACCCGGCACCGCTGAACAACCACCTCATGGAGCAGCTGATCATGATTGATTCGCTGAAGCGGGCATCCGCCAAGCGCATCACCGTAGTTTCACCGTTCTACCCTTACTCCCGGCAAGACAAGAAGGGCCGCGGCCGCGAGCCGATTTCCGCCCGTCTGGTCGCAGATCTGTACAAGACTGCCGGTGCTGACCGCATCATGAGCGTTGACCTGCACACTTCCCAGATCCAGGGATTCTTCGACGGCCCCGTTGACCACCTCATGGCCATCCCGCTGCTCGCTGACTACATCCGCACACGGGTTGCCGCGGATAACATCACGGTCGTCTCCCCGGACACCGGACGCGTCCGGGTGGCCGAGCAGTGGGCGGAGCGCCTCGGTGGCGCCCCGCTGGCCTTCGTGCACAAGAGCCGCGACCTCACCGTTCCAAACCAGGCAGTCTCCAAAACCGTTGTTGGCCAGATCGAAGGCCGCACGTGCGTCCTGATCGACGACATGATCGATACGGGCGGAACCATCTCCGGAGCCGTCCAGGTGCTCAAGAACGCCGGGGCCAAGGATGTCATCATCGCCGCGACCCACGCCGTCTTCTCCGACCCTGCCGCCCGCCGGTTGTCCGAGTCAGGCGCCCGCGAAGTGGTGGTCACCGACACCCTGCCCATCCCTGCCGCCAAGCGCTTCCCCCAGCTGACGGTGCTGTCCATCGCGCCGCTGATTGGACGCGCCATCCGCGAAGTGTTCGACGACGGATCCGTCACCAGCCTGTTCGACGGCAACGCCTGATCCTGGTGGTGGGGCCAGCCGGGACCCGGCTAGCCCCACCACGCCTTATCCGTATCGAGCCCCCGTTTTCAGGAATTGGGCCCGGCGCTGATAAGCTGTTCCACGAAACCTTGGCGAGGGAGAGCACCTGGTTGCCGTTCTGCGGACATCAGATTGCAGGTCTCCGTTATCGACTGGGTCTGAACCTCCCTTCTTGAAGGGCCGCCCGCGGGCCGCCCGGCGTGAAGGTCGCAACAGACCTCCGCCCTTGCTGAACACCGTTTAGTCTTCAAGGAGAAACACATGTCTGAGCAGAAGCTCGCAGCAGAAGTACGCACTGAATTCGGCAAGGGCTTCGCCCGCCGCGCCCGGATGGCCGGCCAGATCCCGGCCGTCATCTACGGCCACGGTGCAGAGCCGATCCACATCACCCTGCCGGCAAAGGCCACCACCCTGGCCGTCCGCACCGCCAACGCCCTGCTGTCCCTGGACATCAACGGCGAAGGCCACCTGGCACTCGTCAAGGACGTCCAGCGCGACCCCATCAAGCAGATCATCGAGCACATCGACCTGCTGACCGTCCGCAAGGGCGAGAAGGTCACGGTCGACATCCCCGTCCACGTCGTAGGCGAACTTGCCCCGGGCAACGTCTACAACCAGGAACTGACCGTAATCTCCCTCGAAGCCGAGGCAACCCACCTGCCCACCGCCGTCGAGGTGAGCATCGAAGGCCGCAGCGCCGGCGAGCACATCCACGCTTCCGACCTCGTTCTTCCCAAGGGCGCTGTCCTGCTGGCCGACGCTGACGCCCTGGTTGTCAACATCTCCGAGGCCACCGAGGTCACCGAAGAAGAGGCATCCGAAGGCGCCACTGAGGCTTCCTCGGCAGCAGCCGAGTAATTTCGGACCGCAGCAGCAGTGGCCGGATCCCCCACGGGATCCGGCCACTGCCGTTTTACCACCTTAGGATTGACGCATGACTGACACGTGGCTGATCGTTGGCCTCGGGAATCCCGGGACCGAGTACAAAGGCAACAGGCACAACGTAGGCCAGATGGTCCTGGATGAACTAGCCAGCCGGATCGGCGGCAGTTTCAAGACGCACAAGGCCCGGGCCCAGGTACTCGAAGGCCGCCTGGGGATTGGTGGCCCCCGCGTTGTGCTGGCCAAACCCATGAGCTACATGAATGTTTCCGGCGGCCCCGTCGCAGCGCTGGCCAATTTTTACGGCATCGGACCGGACCATGTCGTTGCAGTGCACGACGAGATCGACATCCCCTTTAATACGGTCAAACTGAAGTCCGGCGGTGGGGAAGGCGGGCACAACGGATTGCGCGACATGTCCAAGGCCCTGTCAACCAAGGATTATCTGCGGGTCCGGGTTGGGGTCGGACGGCCTCCCGGGCGGATGGACACCGCCGACTACGTCCTTCGCGACTTCGGCACGGCTGAGCGCAAGGAGCTGCCGTTCCTGCTGGATGAAGCGGCAGACGCCGTGGATGTGCTGGTCAGGGAAGGACTGACCGTGGCGCAGCAAAAGTTCCATCCGGCAAAGTCCCAGTTGTAGCAAAAAAAACTTAATCGCCAGTTAGCTGTCTAGTAGTCAGTACCTCGGGGTAGTCTTCTTCCTAAGCGGGGGAGCGATGGGGCTTTATCTCCGCTAGGGCGGGATCTAGGGGATAAGTTCATGTCAATCGAGCCACTCAGCTGGGGACGTGGGTCAACGCTCAACGACGTTGAGTTGCCCACGGACACGGCTGCACAGTCCGAGCACCAGAGATGGTCCGTCCCTGCCCGGAGTGCCAACCTCGAAGCCGTACGCACAGCGCTGACGAGCAAAGATTCCTATGGCGTGATCATCACCGGCGGCAGGGGAGTGGGGAAATCCTCCCTGGCCAGGACCGCCGTTGCCGAGTTGGGCCCGGATATCTGGGCTCTCCAGCTGCGCAGCGGCCACCCTGCCTCGAAGACCCCCTACGGCTGCCTCTCCTTTTTACTGGCACGGCTTCCCCAGGCCTACATGGGTTCCCCGACTGCCATCCTCCGGGGCATCACGTCCCTGATCAGGAGTGACGCAGCAGGCCGGCCCTGCGTTATCACCCTGGACACGGCGGGGAGCATCGACGACATGAGCGCCGGTGTCCTCCTGAACATCCTCCTGACCGGGACAGCCAGGATCGTCGCCGTGGCCCCGAAGAGCAGCGACTTGCCCGCAGACTTCCATTGGCTGCTCACCGAGCGCCGCCTGACCGAAGTCAGGCTAGACAACCTGAACGAGCTTCAGACCCGCCAGGTGCTGTTGTCTTTGCTGGGCCATCGCGTTTCCGCGTCGCTGGTGAGCATCTACCACAACATGGTGGGCGGCAATCCGCTGTTGTTAAAGGCGCTGGTGACGGAGCAGCAGCTGTCCGGGAACCTGGTGCTCTCTGATTCTGTGTGGACACTGCGGGACAAGGTGGTGCTGGACGGCGCCGCAAGCCTGGACGACATTGTGCGTTCCAGATGGGCGAGGAAGACTCGTGAGACGCGGGACGTCATCGAAATGCTCTCGTGTGCCCGGAGCGTGGAGTTGTCCGCCCTCACATCGATTTTCGGTGCCGGCATCGTCGCTGATATGGAAGACGCGGGCCTCCTGGATATCGATGGCTCGGACAGCCGCTGGGTATCGCTCCGCGAAAAGTACCTTGGCGACGTCGTCCGCTCCTGGCTCAGCATCGCCCGTCGCAGGGAACTCCGCTCCCAGCTCCTAGGCGGCAAGGAACCGGACCCGGGCTCCATGACCGTCGAGGAGCTGATGGCGTTTGCCGCCTGGACCCGGGAATGCGAGGCCGAACTCAGCCCAGCGATGGCCCTGGCTGCCGCCGAAGCGTCCATTCAGCTCTTCGATCCGCATTCCGCCCTCGCCTACGCGGAGACCCTGACCAGGGGTGACCCCCAGTGGGTGCCCGGTCAGCGGCAGAAGGCCGCAGCGTACCTCCTGTTAGACCTCCCGATCCAGGCCATGGCTGCCCTCGACGACATTACGCAGCCGCAGCTGGACAACCTGGATGCGGATGAATACGCCCAGGTTGTGGCCGCTAAGGCCAAAGTCATGGTTTGGCTGCCCGAACACACCGGAAGGGTCCCGGGCCTGCTTGAGGAGGCAAGGACACGGCTGGGCGTAGGCCCGGAACTTGCCAAGGGATGGCCCTCCCCCCTAGCCATTGCCGCCAACCGCATCAGCCTCAGTGAATTCGAATACAAGGCTTTCGTGGGCGACTTCGCGTCCATGGTTCCCGCGCTCGAAGCTGCCTCCGACGCCACCCGCAACCCGGACGTCTCGTTCAGGATGAATGCCTCAATCATCCTGATGACTGCGCTGTCATTGACCGGGCAGGAAATGGACGCCCTCAGCCTGATGCGGACCCTCGGTGGCCAGATTTCGGACGCTGCCCAGATCGTTGGCCTGCGCGAGGAATACACCAGCCGCGCCTACTTTGTCCTGCTGATGGCAGGGCAGTGGCGGCGCTGCATCGACCTCCTGGACCCGCCGGCGGTGACGGATGCGCACCGTCTCCCGTACCGCAGCGCGGCCACTGAGTTGGCTGCCGGCATCGCGTATGTGTACAGCGGAAGGGGAGCGGCCGCTCTGGACCCGCTGCTCTCCGCTGCGGCCCAGCTCGAACTCCGGCCGCTGCACAGCTCCCTGCGTTCCGCATACGCCGCGACCGCGTTGGCCTACGCCCAGATTGGGACCGCCGGCCAGTCCCGCAGGTACCTGGAGAAGCTCCAGCGTACGACAGGTCCTTGTGACTTCATGACCGGAAGCATTATCGAATTCTGCTCCGACATGGCCGGCAGGTGGCTGGGGGAGCACGACGCCGCCGCCCGCCTCAAGGAGTCCGCTCGCCGGAACATCGAGGCGGGACGGTTCACCGTTGCCGGGATCAGTCTGCTGGGAGCAACGGTCAATGGCACAGACGCCGACTTCAGGCTCCTGGAACAAGTGGCGGGGCATCGGCAGGGACCGTTGGCGGAAATCTCCCGCCTGATCGCCGTGGGCAGCAGGACGAAGGATGCAAAGACCCTGCTGGCCGGCGGAGAACTCGCGGCAACCCTGGAACTGGACGCCGTGGAAGCACGGTGCATGGCCCTTGCAGTGGACTACGCCCGGCAGGCAGGGGACTCCGTGTCGGCCAGGACTGCGCAGGCACGGCTGGATATACTGGCTGCCACTGTCGCCAACCTTCCGATCGTGCCGAGCACCGGCAGCCCCCTGCTGACAAGCCGGGAGCGCCAAATTGCACGGCTGGCCGGAAGGGGAGCGTCAAACCGGGACATTGCGCTGGAGATGGGTGTCTCGGTCCGTACCGTTGAAGGCCACCTGTACCAGGTCTTCACCAAACTCGGAGTTACTTCCAGGGGTGATCTGACTGGACTCGTCTAATGGCCACGCACCAAGATCAGGCGCATCGTCCCGACTTTTGACGGGACGGCGGGAGCCGCTGGACCGGATCTGCAACATCATCCGCAGCCGCACCAGCCAGGCCGTCTTCCTGATGGCGGGGCCCGGCATCGGCAAGTCCGCGCTGGCCGAAGCCATCACCGAGCGGCTGTCCCCGGAGATGATCGTTCTGCGCATCCACGGCAGTTCATCCCTGTCAGGGGTCCCCTTTGGGGTGCTGACCCCGTACACGGCTGAGCTGACGGCGGAAGATTCCGTCTCCCCGGTGGCTGTCCTTAGGTCCGTGTGGAAATACTTCGAAAAACTCAAGGACGGGAAGGACACTCCGCTGCTGCTGGTGGTTGATGACGCCCATCAGCTCGACGAAGCCAGCGCTGGCATCGTGGCAGATATGATCTCCGCCGGCTGGGCGAGCGTGGTAGCCGCCGGCAGGCCGCGCCCTGGCCTCCCGCAGCCGCTCGACCAGCTCTGGTACGACGGTCTGGCGGACCGGGTGGACCTGCGGCCGCTCAACCGGGAGCAGATCGAAGAAGTCCTGGCACACGCCCTGGACGGCAGCGTTCCCGCAGGAACGGTTGACTCCATCTGGAACGCCTCAGGCGGCAACCCCCGGATCCTCGATGCCCTGCTCCACGACGCGGCAGAGCAAGGGGTCCTCGCCAAGCGGAACGGAATTTGGATGCTGCTCGGGCCGCTGCCCTCCGAAGGACCCAGGCTTTCGTCCGTGGTTTCCAAGGATCTCCTCCGCCGCCGGCCTGAGGAACAGGAAGCACTGAAGCTGGTCGCCCTGGCCGAGCCCGTGGGCCGCAAGGTGATCGAGGACATCTGTGGAGCCGAGCTGGTCCGTTCATTACTGGACCAGCAGACTGTTGTGGAAAGCAACGGCAGCCCTGCCGTGCTGAGGATGTGGAACGGCCTCATTGGTGACGCTGTCAGGAAAAGCGTGTCCGTCTCACGCAGCCTGCAGCTCCTTGAAAAACTCCGCGCCCAGCAGGAAGCGCCGCCCTCCAGTCCTGAAGGCAGGCTGCGGGCCGCCGCATGGGCGCTCGAATGCGGCCTCCGGGTTCCGGACACGGAACTGCTGGAGGCGGCGGGTACGGCTATCGCAGGATACGGGAACGGGAACGCCCGGATGTTGGCCACCAGGGTTCAGGATCCAGTCCTCGCACCACACGCCCGCGCCATTCAGGCAAGGGCCCTGTTCAACGAGGCGCATTATTCCGAGGCAGCCGGCGTGCTGGACCGGTGCTGGCTGGAACTGGCGGACAGTTCCGAGGCGGCCCACGTCCTGCTGCTGCGCATAGCTGCCCATCAGGCCCTTGGACAACCCGTCGCAGCCATCGTCGCCGAATCCCGGGAACTCCTGCGCCAGGCCGGGCTCCTGGAAGAACCCTCGGCTCCCCATCCGGACGGGGCGGAATCCGGCACGTCCGTGGATTCCACTGCAGCCGCCGGCACGGGGCCCTGGCAGCTTCAGATGCTGCGCCTCCTGGAACTAGGCGAAGCAGGGGACTACAACGCCCTTGGGACAGCCGTCCAGGACATTAGGAGCCGTAACCCCGCAGAGCCCGTGGACGACGCCCTCCGGGCCATCGGACTGGCGCTCTATTCCCAGGCGCTGTCAGTGGCTGGGCGCGGCGTCCAGGGCCTCGATGCCGCTTTGCTGGCCGCCTCTGAACTTCCTGCCCTTCGCGACGGTGTGTTCTTTTTCAACGAGTTTGTCCTGGGTCGCATGGTCATGGGCTACTTGGCCATGGGCGAATGGGAATCCGCCGAACGGGAGCTGGCCAACTACGCGTTGGAACAGGCCCCCGGAGCCCCATGCTTCAGCGGAGCCGTCCAGCTCCTCCGGGGTTACTCGCTGCTGCGCCAGGGCCGGATTGAACGTGCCTACCAGATGCTGCTTCCGGCAGTTGAGGCACTCAGGCTCAACGATCCCCTCCAGCTGTTCCGGTTCGGCTCATCGCTGGGCTTCTACGTGGCCGCAAGGCTCGGAGATGCCGCGCAGGCCAAGCGGTTGGAGCTGGACTATAAGGACTCAATCCCAGGCTCGCCCTCCAACGAGCTCCTTGCCAAAGCCTATGCCGACGCTGCTGCCGAGTACGCGGGCCGTGATGGCAAAGGGCTGGCCTCGATCCACACCTTGGCCACTACTCCGGAAGTCTCGGCCAGGGAGGGGATGAACCTGGAGTTCCTGGCCATCTGCTGGGACCTGGGCGACCACTCCGTCATCCCGCTCGTGCTGGCCCTCGCCGGTAAAGTGGAAGGCCGGTGGGCGGCGGCCATGCTGACGCTGGCCCGGAACTGGGAATCCGCGGACGCCGACGCCCTGATGGAAACCGCTACGAACCTTGAAGCAACTGGATTCGTCAACCTGGCCCGCGAGGCCTATGCCAGGGCAAGCACGCTCCTGGAACAGTCCGGTGAGCGGCGGCGGTCCAGGCAGGCAATCGCCCTTCGGGAGAAATGCGACCACGAACTGGGCGAGCGGTTCCGCGAAGGACACTTCATCGCCGCCGCGCCGGCAGTGCACCTGACCCGGCGCGAACAGGACATCGTGGAGTTGGCGCTGCAGGGCCTCACTGACAGGGAGATCGCCCAGCGGCTGATGGTGTCAGTACGCACGGTGGAAGGCCACCTCTACCGTACCTACGTCAAGCTCGGTGTCCGCAGCCGCGACGAACTTGCCTCGGCCCTGCCAAAGTAGGCGCCGCGACCAAACCCTGCCCGGACCGCCTTTCCTTGGGATAGCGGTGCTTTTGGCGTGTGGGGGAGTACCTAGGTGGTTTTATTTCCAAATACGCGTATCGGCAGTGCGTAACCCGTAGTAAGGCCGCTTGAAAGTCGAGTACCACCTACTCGTGTACTGGGCTGCCTGGCGCGATTAACTAATACAAGCAGGAAGAAGCGGACCGAAAGAAGCCGCAGACTCCGCCGAAGTACTTACTCAGGCCTCCTCGCACTATAACTTCCGGCCCGCAACAGCCGGACTGAGACGGGGCCGGCGACGTCAGAGTCTTCTGAGACCGAGGCTCTCCCCCCAGCCGTCGCCGGCCCTCCACTCTCCGGCTGAAGCCCGGAACGACTGTGGCGGCCACCTTTTAGGGGGCCGCCACAGTCGTGCTGTGGGACAATTGAGTGTCATCCATTGACATCTCAAGGAGTGAGTGTTGGCCGTAGTAACAACCCCAGCAACGCTGGAACGGGCTTTGCCGGCCATGGACAACGCCGAAGTGCTTCGGATCCGGAACGACTTCCCGGTGCTTGGGCAGTTGGTGAATGGCCGTCCGCTGGTCTACCTCGATTCCGGTGCTACTTCGCAGAACCCCCTCAGTGTGATTGAGGCAGAGCAGGAATTCTACGAGCAACGGAATGCGGCAGTGCACCGCGGTGCCCACTTCCTTGCCGTTGAAGCTACAGAGGTCTTCGAAGACGCCCGCCGGACTGTGGCCGACTTTATCGGGGCCGACTACTCAGAAACAGTGTGGACGTCCAACGCCACCGAGGGACTCAACCTGGTCAGCTACGCACTGTCCAACGCTGCACTGTGGGCTGCCCAGGGACGCGGGGACGCCAGGCTCAAGGACTTAGGTATAGGGCCGGGTGACCAGATTGTGGTCACCGAAATGGAACACCACGCCAACCTCATCCCCTGGCAGGAGCTTGCCTTCAGGACCGGGGCTACGCTCCGCTATATCCCGATCAACGACGCCGGCAGCCTGCAGATGGACGAGGCTGCCCACATCCTGGGCAGCAGGACCAAAGTCCTTGCCTTCACCCATGCGTCCAATGTGCTTGGAACCATCAACCCCGTCCAGGAACTGGTGGAGCTGGGCCGCAAGGCCGGAGCGCTGGTTGTCCTGGACGCGTGCCAGTCCGCCCCACATCTGCCGCTGGACGTCAAAGCCCTGGACGTTGACTTCGCTGTCTTCTCCGGGCACAAGATGCTTGCACCCACCGGAATCGGTGTGCTGTATGGCAAGCAGGAGATCCTGGACATCCTGCCTCCGTTCCTCACCGGGGGCTCCATGATCACCACTGTGACCATGGACCGGGCGGAGTACTTGCCGGCCCCGCAACGGTTTGAAGCCGGCACTCAGCGCATTTCCCAGGCTGTTGCGTTGGCAGCAGCGGCAAATTACCTCACCGAGACGGGCTTGGAGCGCGTCCACCGCTGGGAATCTGAGCTTGGCCAGCGCATGGTGGCTGGACTGGAAAACATTCCGGGGATACGCGTCCTTGGCCCTGCTGCGGGTCAGGAGAGGATCGGCCTCGCGGCCTTCGCCGTTGAAGGAGTGCACGCCCACGACGTCGGACAGTTCCTCGATTCGCAGGGCATCGCCGTCCGGGTGGGGCACCATTGTGCCCAGCCGCTGCACCGCCGCCTGGGACTGACCGCAACGACACGGGCCAGCGCCTATCTGTACAACACCACCGACGACGTCGACGCATTCCTGGAATCCGTGGCTGAGGTCCGGTCCTACTTCCGCGTCTAGAACGATTTCCCGAAGGTAAACGATCATGAGCCTTGACCAGTTGTACCAGCAGATCATCCTGGACCATTCCAAAGTCCGCCACGGCAGCGGCCTTGCCGGTGCGGCTGCGCCCGAGGGCGCCTCCACCGGGCAGTCACACCAGCTCAACCCCGTCTGCGGCGACGAAGTCACACTCCGGGTTGCGGTGGCGGACGGCAAGGTTGCACAGGTTTCCTGGGACGGCGAGGGCTGCTCCATCTCCATGGCCTCAGCCTCAGTCCTGAGCGAGCTGGCCGAAGGGCTGTCAGTGGCCGAACTCCACACGATCATCGATAACTTCCGCGAAGTCTTGCGGTCCCGCGGAAAGATCCACGCCGATCCTGAGATCCTTGGCGACGCCGCCGCGTTTGAGGGTGTGGCCCGTTACGCAGCCAGGGTCAAGTGCGCCATGATTTCCTGGGTAGCGGCAGAGGACGCCCTGAACCAGGCATCCTGAGCCTGATGCCACCTTCCTGAGTTCCCCGCGGCCTCGTCGGAGTGCTGGTAGCCGTGGTGCTGTTCCCGGGCAGGGTCGCACACTTCGTCACGGTCCACGCTTTGGACCCCGACCACGCCATCATCGATGACGCCTCCACATGTGCGGGCCGGATAAGGTCACGGGCGGCGGTCTTCTTCGTAAACGTCCGGGACTCCGTCCCGGTCAGTGTCGACGGCCTCCTCCGCCTCTACGGCACGGTACTGACGGTTCCGGGTGCCCAGGACTGCCGCGGCTAAGAGGGCGGCCAGCAGCGATGCGGCGAGGATCCCCACCTTGGCGTGGTCATCGTGGGCGCTGCCCTGTCCGAAGCTCAGCTCGGCCACGAGGAGCGAAACCGTGAAGCCGATCCCGGCCAAAAGGGACATCCCAAATACATCAATCCACTTCAAGGACCTGTCCAAGGACGCTCTGGTGGCCTTTGTGAGGAGCCATGTGGTGCCCAGGATCCCAATCGGTTTGCCCAACACCAACGCCACGATGATGCCGATGGCTACAGGGTCAGTCAGAGCCGAGATCAGACCATCCCGGCCACCCACGGCGACACCGGCGGAGAAGAAGGCAAAGACCGGGACCGCGATGCCGGCTGAAATCGGCCGGAAGCGGTGTTCGAAGATCTCAGAGAGGCCAGGTCCTGCAGCGGGGCCGCCGCTGGCCTGCGACCGGATGACAGGGATGGCGAACCCCAGCAGTACACCGGCGACGGTGGCGTGGATGCCGGAGGCGTGCACCAATGCCCAGGTGATCACGCCCAAGGGAAGGAGGATCACCCACGCCGCAGCGGGTCTGGTCCCGAAGAACCGGCGGTACTTCTGGGCCAGGAAGGTGTACACCGCCAGCGGAATGAGGGCCAGCAGCAGCGGCCCGGCCTGGATGTTGCTGGAATAGAACACCGCGATGATGCTGATGGCCAGGAGGTCATCGACCACGGCCAAAGTCAGGAGGAAGATCCGTAGCGCACTGGGCAGGTGCGACCCGATGATCGCCAACACGGCCACGGCGAAGGCGATGTCCGTCGCCGTGGGGATAGCCCAGCCCCGCAGGGTCCCAGGACTGGTCAGATTGATCAGCGCATAGATGACTGCAGGGACTGCGACGCCTCCAACGGCCGCCGCGATGGGCACCACGGATTTACTGAATTGGCGAAGGTCTCCGGCCACGAACTCACGTTTGAGTTCCAGCCCGACGAGGAAGAAGAAGATCGCCAACAATCCGTCGGCGGCCCACGCCCCCAGGCTGAGTTCCAGGTGCCACGGCTCGAAGCCGATGCGGAAGTCGCGCAAAGCGAAGTAGCTGTCGGAAGCCGGGGAGTTTGCCCAGATCAGGGCAATGACCGCTGCGGCGACCAACAAGATACCGCCAACGGTTTCCTTCCGCAGGATCTCGCCGATGCGCAGCACTTCGGCGTAGCTTCCTCGTCCCAAAACGGAGGAGCGCTGAGGAGCAGACGGGTTTTTATTCACGAAGGTGTCCTAAACAAGGGGTCGACAAAAATATTGCCGACCAGACTTCCCGGCGCACCTTTGACCAGTCTAGACGACGCTTCCCTCGGGGCGGGCCAGGGCATGGCCTCATTCAAGTAGCTGCCCCGGATCCACCTGAGTACAAACAGGTAGCCGCCAGTAGTCAAGACAGGTAGCAATTACGGGTGCACCCCATGTGCCAAGGGGCTTGACTTGTACTAATTCCAGGAACCCACCCAGAAGAGGTCTCAGGATGAGCCAGGTCAGGGTATTCGCCGTCCCTAAAAGCGAACACTACCGAAGTGCGGGCATTGTTTCGAGCAACGGGACGCCGCGCCTTTTGGCTCACCAACCTGACTCCTGCGAACTCACAGCACTTATTGCTCCTGCATCAGGGCGCGCCGGATCCGCCGGCGCTGCGGTCAGAGCCGAAGTCTTGGAACTTCCTGAGACTAAGCCCTCCCACACACCGCTGGCTTAGCCGGCCAAGAATTGGAAGGAGGCATGGCGTGGGCCTAAGAATCGGCTATGCAGCAGGCGCGTTTGACCTGTTTCACATAGGTCACCTCAATATCCTCAAGCACGCCAAGGCGCAATGCGACTATCTGATCGCCGGCGTCGTCTCCGACGAGATTCTCGAAAGGGCCAAGGGCCACCTCCCGGTGGTGCCGCTTGCCGAGCGGTTGGAGATCGTCAAAAACATCACGTATGTCGACAAGGTGTATGCGGAGCTGATTCCGGACAAGCTCCAGGTGTGGGAAGAACTGAGGTTCAATGTGTTCTTCAAGGGTGATGACTGGCGTGGTACGCCCGAAGGTAAGCGGCTGGAGCGGGCATTCGGCGAGGTTGGCGTCGAAGTTGTCTACTTCCCCTATACCGTGCACACGTCAAGCTCGGTCCTGCGCACTGCCCTTGAACTTATCAATCACCCGGTCGGCCCGGAAGGCCGGATCCACGAGGTACAGCGATGAATGGACTGAGAATCGCGATGGTGGGGACGCGTGGTGTCCCCGCCCATTACGGCGGATTCGAGACAGCCATCGAAGAGATTGGCCAGAGACTGTGCGCCCGGGGACACAAGGTGACGGTTTACTGCCGTGACCTTGATGGCAGCGCGACGCGTGAATCGACGTACCTCGGCATGGACCTGGTCTACTTGCCGGCGATGCATAAGCGAGCACTGGAGACGTTGAGCCATACCGGCCTTTCAGTAATGCACCTGCTGCGTCACCGGCCCGACGCGGCCATCGTCTTCAACGCGGCCAACGCCCCGTACCTACCCCTCTTCAGGGCTGCCGGCATACCTGTCGCAACGCACGTGGACGGCCTTGAATGGAAACGGGCCAAGTGGGGCCGGGGAGGGCAGCGGTACTACCTAAGCGTGGAGGCTTTGGCTGTCCGCTGGTCCGATGCGCTGATCGCGGATGCTGTGGGCATCCAGAACTACTACCGGGACAAGTTCGCCGCCGAAACCGTCTATTTGGCGTACGGTGCGCCAATACTGGACAACGCCCCATCGCACAGGCTGGCAGAACTCGGGGTTGAGCCCCGCAGCTATCATCTGGTCGTAGCGCGCTTCGAGCCTGAAAACCACGTCGACCTGATCGTGGAAGGCTACGTCCGCAGCCAGGCGAAGGCACCGTTAATAGTGGTGGGCTCGGCACCGTATTCGGATGAATACACACGCTTGGTTCACCATCTCGGCGACGAACGCGTTCGGTTTGTTGGTGGCGTCTGGGACCAGGAATTACTGGACCAGCTCTACGCCCACTGCCTCGTCTACTGGCACGGCCATTCGGTAGGTGGCACCAACCCCTCTCTCCTCCGTGCGATCGGTTCCGCGGCGGCGACAAATGCGTTCGACGTCGACTTCAACCGCGAGGTGCTTTCGGACTCCGGCCGGTATTTCGTTGGCCCCGACGACGTCACGGCGCTTGCAGAGGAGGCTGAGGTGCAGCTGCCCGCTCTGCGGGAGAGGGGCGCGCTGGGGCAGCAGCTCGCCCGGAGGTTCGACTGGGACATGGTCGCGGCGGGATATGAACAGCTGTGCGGCGACCTCGTCCTGGCACACCAGCCTGCTCGTGCCCTGGCACGGCCGGACCGCCAGCGGAGTCCCAAGCACGCCCTCAAGCGGCGTAACACCGTAGGAGCGCGCTGATGTCCGGGCAACATGCGAAGGTGGCCGCCGCCGCAGAGCTCATGCCCTACGCAGGCTACCGCGACGCCGTCTCCCGGCTTTCAGGCGCGCAAAAGACGGCGGCGCGGGGTGCGCCGGCCTACTCGAGGTTCGTGAACCGGCGGCTGGGACGGTATTTGGCGGCAGCCGCATTTGGTTTGGGACTGACGCCCAATGCTGTGACGGCGATCAGCGCAGTCTTCACCTTCTCCGGCATCGGTCTGCTCGTGGCCTTCCCGCCGTCGTGGGGGCTGGGCATCGCGGTCTCGCTGTGCCTGGTTGTGGGGTACGCCCTGGATTCGGCGGACGGACAGCTCGCGCGACTTACAGGCAAGGGCTCGCCTGCCGGTGAGTGGCTCGACCACATGGTGGACTCCGTCAAGACGTCGGTTCTGCCCCTTGCGTTGCTCGTTGCCCTCTACCGTTTCGAAGCAGTGGACCAAATTTGGCTGCTTGTTCCCTTGGGGTCCGCCGTCGTGGCAGCAGTGTTGTTCTTCAGCATGATTCTCACCGAGCAACTGCGCAGGCAACGCGGAGTGGTTTCGCTGGCCAACGATGCGTCAGGACCCTCGTGGCTTCGTTCTGTCCTCGTGGTCCCCATGGACTACGGCGTCCTGTGCCTGAGCTTCTTCGTTTACGGCGCCACCCCACTGTTCATGGCCATTTACACCGCAATTTTCGCCGCAACCGCAGCCTTCCTGGCGATGGCTTCGGTGAAGTGGTTCCGGGAGTTGCAAATCCTCTATGGCACGCCGTCCACTACGCCTCCGAAACGGAACCAGGCCGGAAGCGGCGTAGCGACACTATCTGATCTTGGGGCATAGGACATGAGCGAGCCGGGGAACAACGCAAGGGACCATGGACGAATGAGTCCACGGTGGGTCGGCTTCGCCCTGGTGCTGGCCCTGTTGGCAGCGGCCGGAGCAATCTGGACCTTCACTCAATGGGGGGCATCCGAAATGTCCGCACAGAGCCCGGGTTCGGTGCAGAGCCCGGATTCGCTTGGGCCCTCCGCGAGCCCGACCGAATCAGCAACGCAGACGGCCGGACCTTCCGCTAGTCCTACCACGACCCCTGACCCCGGCAGTTCCTCACCACCGCCGGAGACCACTGGCCCGGCCACGGCGGCGGCTGTTCCGCAGCCCGGCGATCCGGCTCCCGTGGACCGTTCGAACAAGAGCGACGAAGAACTGGCAACCATCGACCAACCCGTGGCACCACCCGTACCGCTGGTCGCCACGAAGGTTGTGAAGTCAGGCGTGTCCGCGACGATCAGCGAACTTGTTGCCGTGGAAGGGGAAGCCATCGGCATCGGCGAGATCGCCGGCCCCGCTATCCGGTTCAAGGTGACCGTGCAGAACGATACTGGCGCCGAGATTTCCTTGGACCCGGCTGTCATCAACGTCAGTTACGGACAGGACGACTCTCCAGCAAGCACGCTGAGCGGCCCCGGTACTGTGCCGTTCCCCGCCAGCGTCGCCCCAGGCACGAGCGCTTCGGGGGTCTTTGTCTTCGGAGTTCCGAAGGATGCCCGGAACCTTGTGAAGATCTACCTTAACCTTGACGCCGCCACCCCGATAGCCGCTTTTGAAGGGCAGGCACCGGCATGAGCGCTCATCCCGTGGCACGGTCCGCCGTCAAGCGTGTCCGTAAGGTATTCAAGCGGATCCGTGCCTATGGCGGCCTGCTGATTCTTCGGTGCCGAAACCTGCTGGTGCGTGAACCGGTCACGGGCACGGCCGACGTCGTCGTGTCCATGACAAGCTACGGCGCCCGGCTGCGGACGGTGGACATCGCCCTTGAGTCGATTGCGAGGGGGACAGTCAAGCCGAAGCGGATGATCCTGTGGTTGGACGATCCGGCGGCATTCGAGCATCGGACCCCCGCTTTGCTGCGTCTTCAGCGGCGTGGCCTGGAAACCAGGTTGACCAGGAACTTCGGCCCGCACACAAAGTACTTTCCGTATGTTGAGTCTTCGGCTGAGTTCGATTGCCCCCTCGCCACAGCCGACGACGACATCATCTATCCGTCACGGTGGCTCCAAACCCTTGTCGAGGCCAACCACGAGCATCCGGATATGGTCCATGGACACTGGGTGCGGATGATCAGCCTCAACGACGGAAGCATCTCCCGTTACAAGGATTGGACGCAACGCCGGGACACTTCCCCCGGCCTCAACAATTTTGCGCTGGGCGTCTCGGGAGTCATCTACCCGCCAGGCATGCTGCGGGAACTCAGGACGCGTGGGGACCAGTTCATGGACTTCTGCCCGGGAGCCGACGACATCTGGCTCCATTGGGTAGCCCTTGGGGCAGGCATCCAGACAAGGCAGGTGCGCGAGGTAGCCCGTCACTTCCCAATGATCCCCGGCAGCCAAGCCCACGCCTTGAGCGACGTGAACGTGGGATTACACCGCAACGACGATTGGATCCGGGCTCTGTACTCAACCTCGGACGTAATGGCCCTTATGACTGCCGGCGACGCCGGAACCCTCAAGGATGGAGAGAGCAATGCGAGTTAACGGACAATCGGGGGGCGGGAATCGCATCGTGCCCGAAGCGACGGCGCTACGGATGGTCCGCACAAAGCTGCGCCTCCTAAGATCCTTCCTTGCAGTCTCCCTCAGCGCGGCCCTGGCGATTTCTCTCGGTGTGGTGGGCGGAGCCTTGCCGGCGGCCGCAGACACTGCACCCGCTGCAGGGGTACCTGTCACGGTATCCGCTGACGGACTGCCGACTGCCCAGATCAACGGAGTCGCATGGACTCAGGTGATCATCGGCAACACGGTCTATGTGGGCGGAAACTTCACGGAGGCCCGGCCAGCCGGAGCGGCACCCGGTACCGGAGGAGTAGTTCGAAACAACATCCTTGCCTACAACCTCACCACGGGTGCGCTGCTGCCGTTCGCTCCCAGCTTCAACGGTGAAGTGACCGCCTTGGCAGCGTCTCCGGATGGAACACGGCTGTACGTCGGCGGAGCCTTCACGTCCATCAACGGCTCCACGGTCTGGCGTGTAGTTGCGTTGAACCCCACCAGTGGAAACCTCATCACAAGTTTCCTGCCGCGGATGTCTGCATCCGTGCGGGCCATCGTGGCGACTCCAACCACCGTCTACCTTGGCGGACTTTTCAACGCGGTTGGCTCGGTCAGCCGCGATCGGCTGGCTGCCGTCTCGGCGTCGAACGGTGCGCTCCTTCCTTGGAATCCGCTCGCCGTCGGCGGCCGGGTAAACGCCCTTGCATTGTCACCTGACGGAGCGAGCATGGTGGTCGGCGGTGCATTCACCTCGTTGAACGGCTCCGCCAATCCGGGTTTCGGTCTGGGCAAGGTGGACACCAACCTTGGCGCAAACCTCCCGTTCCAGATCAACAACGTGGTCCGCAACGGCGGAACAAACGGCTCCATCACAACGTTGGCCTCCGACGGAACCAACGTGTATGGCGGCGGCTACACTTTCGGCCGCACGAGCACCCTCGAAGGCGTGTTCTCCGTCAACTGGTCGGACGACTCCACCAAGTGGATCGAAGACTGCCACGGCGACACTTATTCAGTCTTTCCAATGGATGACGTGGTCTACTTGGCAGGTCACGCCCACTATTGCGGGAACGTCGGAGGATTCCCGCAGGCGGAACCTTGGGAGTTCCAGCGGGGCCTGGCGTTCAGCAAGGCAGCTACCGGGGTCCTGACGCAGGAAACCCATGGGTACACAAACTACGCGGGCACACCTGCGCCCTCGTTGCAGAACTGGTTCCCGTACATGAATTCCGGAACGATCACAGGGCAGGACCAAGGCCCCTGGACGGTCACTGGCAACTCAGACTATGTGGTCATGGCCGGTGAGTTCACCATCGTCAACAACCAACAGCAGCAGGGCCTTGTCCGCTTCGCGAAGAGCAACATCGCTCCCGACCTGAGGGGCCCCCGGGTCGACGGCCTGAACTTCAACCCGACGCTCTCCACGCCGGCTGCCGGCCAGGTCCGCGTCCGCTGGCAGGCAAACTGGGATCAGGATAACGAGAACCTGACCTACGAGGTCCGGCGCAACGGCGCAGTCATCGCCACGATCGACCAGGCTTCCACATTCTGGAACCGCCCCGGCATGACGTTCCTGGACACGGGGCTGGTCCCCGGACAGAGTTACGGATACAGGATCTTCGCCATTGATCCGTTCGGAAACGATGCCCGCAGCGAGACCATCAACATCACAGTGGCCGGCTCAGTTACGCCGCCAGGTTCCTACGCCCAAAGCGTCCTGGCGGACGAGCCGAACAACTACTGGCGGCTCGGCGATCCAAGCGGCACCGCGGGCGTCGATCTCGCAGGCAAGGATGACTTGCTCTTCCGCCCGGGCGTGACCCTGGGTGCGCCGGGCGCGATCGGCGGGGAAACCGATACGGCTGCAACTTTCAACGGCACATTGGATGGGATTGCCGTCGACCGAACACTGGACTTCAGGCCGCAGGTCTTCAGCCAGGAGGCCTGGTTCAAGACCGGATCCATCACTGGCGGCCAGATCTTCGGATATGGCAACACCCAGACCACGGTGTCCACCGATTTCGATCGGGTGCTTTACATGTCCAACCTCGGCAGGCTGTTCTTTGGAGTCCGGCCAAATGGAGTCACACGCCAAACAGTGAGCTCTGTAGCCAGCTACAACGACAACCAATGGCACCACGTAGTGGCCACCCTGGGCAGCAACGGCATGCAGTTGTTTGTCGACGGCGTGCTGGTGGGAAGCCGAACCGACGTCACGTCAGCGTGGCAGTTCGACGGCTTCTGGAGGATCGGCGGGGACAACCTCGGAAGCTGGACCAACCGGCCAACCAACCGGTACTTCAACGGCCAATTGGACGACGTCGCCATCTACCCCTCCGTCCTCCCGCTGTCCCGGATCCAGGCGCACTACGTTGCTTCAGGCCGGAACGTCAACGCTCCGCCGGCCCCGCCAGTGGCAGCATTCACCTCGACTACAGAAGGCTTGACAGCCTCTGTTGACGGCACAACATCCTCCGACGCGAACGGGCCGATCACAGACTACGCCTGGAACTTCGGCGACGGCGGCACAGGCTCCGGCGTCACTGCCCAGCACGTTTACGCTGCAGGAGGGACGTACGACGTTACACTCACCGTGACTGACAACACGGGCCTCACTAATTCGGTGACCCATCCCGTGACGGTGACGGCTCCGCCGCCCAACCAGGTGCCGGTGGCTGACTTCAGCTTCACTGCCAGCAATCTCGCGGCGGCCTTCGACGGCTCAGCCTCGGCAGACGCCGACGGCACCATCGCCGGCTACGCCTGGGACTTCGGCGACGCCACCAGTGCAACGGGCGCGACGGCGAACCACACCTACGCGGCCGAAGGCACCTATGCGGTGAAGCTGACAGTGACGGACGACGACGGTGCCACCGGAACAGTGACCAAGAACGTCACGGTGACGGCACCCCCGGCTAACACAGTCCTGGCCGCCGACGCCTTCGGCCGGACCTCCACGGGTGGTTGGGGCACCGCCGATACTGGCGGGGCCTGGACCATAACCAGTGGAACGTCCAGCTTCGCCGTCAACAATGGCAGCGGAGCAGTCTCGCTGGGTGCAGGCCAGAGCCGAATGGCACTTCTGAAGTCCGTTTCCACCGCGGCCAACGATTCGCGGGTGACCGTGACCGCCGACAAGCCATCCACCGGCGGAGGCTGGTTTGCCTCCTTGCTTGGACGCAGGCTTGCCGACGACGCCGCCAACACCGACTACCGCGCCAAGATCAAAGTGGCGAGCAACGGTGTGGTGACGCTCTACCTGACCCGCGTGGTCAGCGGAACGGAGACGACACTGGCCCAGGTCAACGTCGCCGGACTCACAGTCGCGGCCAACGATCCGGTCGTCCTGAGGCTACGGCTTGAGGGCACGTCCCCGACGTCCCTCACAGCCAAAGTCTGGCGGGCATCTGCAGCGGAGCCTGCCGCCTGGCAGCTGACGGCAAGTGACAACACGGCAGGCCTACAGGTCGCTGGTGGGACCGGCCTCGTGTCCTACCTGTCCGCCAGTGCAACCAACGCACCCGTCACGCTGCGCTACGACAACCTCAACGTCACCGCGGGCGGCGCCCCGGTGGCAAACGCGGCGCCTATTGCCGCCTTCACGTCCACCACCAGCGGACTGACGGCCAACCTGAACGCCGGAACATCCTCGGATAGCGACGGCACGATCACCAACTACGCCTGGGACTTCGGTGACGGCACCACGGGAAGCGGCGCGACGCCGTCGCACGCCTATGCCGCCGCCAACACCTACCAGGTGACGCTGACGGTGACAGATGACGACGGCGCCACGAACGCCGTGACGCAACCGGTCACTGTGGCTGCTCCGCCGCCGCCAGGCGTCCTGGCAGCAGACGCTTTCGGCAGGACCGTGGCTTCTGGCTGGGGCAGCGCCGACAACGGCGGCGCCTGGACCGTAGGAGGTGGCTCCTACAATGTTGGAAACGGCGTTGGAACCATGCTCTTGGGAGCTCCAAATGCAGGACCTTGGGCAGGCCTGCAGGCCGTCAGTGCAACCGACACCGATGTACGCGTCAAAGTCTCCCAGGACAAGATAGCCACCGGGGGAGGATCGTTTGTCGGCGTGATAGGCCGCAAGGTCGGTACTGGGAACGAGTACCGGGCAAAGCTGCGGATCTTTGCCAACGGGACGACTTCGCTGTATCTGACGAGGCTTTCGGCCGGAGCGGAAACAACCTTGCAGTCGATCTCGATCCCGGGACTCACGCTCGTAGCCAACGATCAGGTACAGATACGGCTCCAGGTCACCGGGACGAATCCCACCACGCTCCGGGCGAAAGTCTGGCGGGACGGAGCCACGGAGCCAGCGGATTGGCAGCTGACGGCGACGGACACAACGGCGGCCCTGCAGGCGGCGGGTTACGTTGGCCTGATGTCCTACTTGTGGGGCACCGCAACCAATGCTCCCGTAGCCGTCCGCTTCGACGACTTTGCCGTGACCACACCGTGAGCCGGCGGAGCCTATGACTGGTTCACAGCCGTCCGCCTAGTGCGGGAAGGAACAGTATGAACCACGTACTAAAAGCACACGTTTCACGAAAGGGCGGCGGCAAGCCGGTCGCCGCCCTCGCAGCTGGTTTTATGCTGCTTGCCGCCTCCATCATCGCTATGCCCCAAGGTTTTGCCGATACGGCACCGACGAATCCAAACGATCCTAAGACACCGGTAACTGTGTCGGCGGATGCCCTGCCAACAGTCCAGATAGACGGAGTTGTCTGGTCGCAGACGATCATCGGGAACACCGTCTATGCTGTGGGCAAATTCAGCTCTGCCCGTCCGGCCGGTGCAGCACCGGGATCACAGACTGTGCCACGACAGAACATCCTGGCCTACAGCTTGACCACGGGCGCGCTGATTTCGTCCTTTGCCCCGACCCTCAATGCCCAGGGCCTCACGATCACCACTTCGCCGGACAAATCCCGGCTCTATGTCGGTGGCGATTTCACGTCGGTCAGTGGCCAGACCAGAAACCGGGTGGTAGCGCTCAACCCAACCACGGGCGCAGTGCTGAGCGGCTTCGCGCCCAAGGTGAACGGCTCGGTCCGTGCGGTGGTCGCTTCTGCAGACACAGTGTGGGTGGGCGGCCTCTTCACCACAGTCGGCACTGTGGCGCGCAACAGGCTGGCGGCCTTCCGGTCCTCCGATGGATTCATGTTGGCGTGGAACCCTAATGCCAGCGGTGGCCGGGTCAATGCCCTGGTAGTTTCGCCCGATTACAAGCGCGTGGTCGCCGGAGGGGCCTTCACCACGCTGAACGGTTCCTCGAAGCCCGGGTATGGTCTTGGCGCAACGGATGCGGTATCCGGCGGCATCATTGCGACGCCAGTCAACGATGTGGTTCGCAATGCAGGCAGCGGTGCGGCAATTACGTCTCTGTCTACGGATGGCACCAACTGGTACGGCACGGCTTACGACTTCGCCGGCACAGGCCTTTTGGAGGGTGCTTTCTCGGCCAACTGGTCGAATTTGGGACTTAAGTGGCTTGAGGATTGTCATGGAGACTCGTACAGCCTGTTCGCGAACAACACGGCTGCCTACGTCGCAGGGCATCCCCACTATTGCGGAAACCTTGGTGGCTTCCCGGAGACGAGTCCAAGGACATGGCATCGGGCGATCGCGTTCAGCAAGGCAGCTACCAGGACCTTAACGGCGGACACCCAGGGGTACAAGAGCTTTACAGGCCAGCCAGCGCCAGAGTTGCTGACCTGGTTCCCGGACATGGATACGGGCACGGCCACGGGCCAGAACCAAGGTCCTTGGCATGTCACGGGCAACAGCCAGTACATCCTGATGGGAGGGGAATTCAAGACGGTGAACTTCAAAGGCCAGCAAGGTCTTGTGCGTTTTGCCGTTTCTTCGCTTGCGCCCAATAAGGAAGGTCCGAGGTCGTCGGCCGCCGCCACGAACCCGGCCCTGAGCTCGCCCGCCAAGGGCCAGATCAAGGTCCGCTGGCAGTCCAACTGGGACCGGGACAACAGCAACCTCACATACCAGGTTTATCGGGACGGCGTTGTGGTCAACACCCAGGCGAAAGCGACGACATTTTGGAACAGGCCTACTTTGGAGTACTTGGACACGGTGGCCTCCGGGTCTGCGCACAGTTACAGGATTGTGGTCAAGGATCCCTTCGGGAATTCAAAGCCCTCCACAACCGTCAGCTTCACGGCGAAGTGAAGCATGGGAGCTATGTTGTGGGAGTTACCGGCGCGAAGGCCAGCAATGACAATCCTCGCGGAGAAACTCGAAATAAGTCCAACGAAAGCGCTAACCTATATATGACGGAAATCACAGGCGGAAGAGTTCCCACCGCCCGAGTTTCCCGTCGTGTCGCAGCGGGGACGATCTCCAGTTGCCAATAAAAGTGGGCGGCTCAGCGCCCAGGAAACGCACCCGCAATGGTGCGCTTCGATGACGACAGCGTGACTTCCACTGGATGATCCGCTGAAGGCGAGCTTCGAGCTGAAAGGCCACTGAGATGTCATGGCAACCACGAAAGTATGGGCGCCATTGGGCGACTGAGCCGGCGCGGCCCGATACTGACGAATTGAGGCCCCTGCCGCCGGCGGATAGTTCCCCGGGGAGTGCGCCCAAGGGACGGGTACGGGACGTCCGGGTCCATCTGTATCTTCGGATGCTCTGTACGATGGCTGCCTGGATCCTGGCTGTTTCCGGCGTGATGGTGGGTGCGCCTGCCTTCGCTGACTCGGCACCGGTGAACCCCAATGACCCTAAAACACCTGTCACGGTGACGGCGGACAGCCTCCCCACTGCCCAGCACGATGGCGTGGCTTGGCACGCGGTCACGGTCGGTAACACGGTCTATGTGGCCGGAAGGTTCAACAACGCACGACCCTTCGGGGCTGCACCTGGAACGCAGCTGGTTTCGCGGCGCAATATTCTTGCCTTCGACCTGGCGACCGGCCAGCTCAGGACCAGCTTCGCCCCGGTCCTGAATGGCCAGGCTTTGGCCATAACGGCCTCGCCGGACGGCAGCCGCATCTACGTCGGTGGTGACTTCACTACGGTGAACGGAGTAACACGGAACCGAATTGCCGCTTTGGATCCGAACTCCGGAGCACTTATCAGCGGTTTCGCTCCCAATGTGGGCGCAACCGTCCGGGCCGTCGTGGCCAGCGACTCCACGGTCTGGTTCGGCGGCACATTCACAAATGTGGGCTCGGCGTCCCGCAACCGCCTCGCCGCGGTAAACGCCAGCAACGGGGCGTTGCTGTCCTGGGCCCCCAATGCGGCGAACGGCCGCGTCAATGCCTTGGCACTCTCGCCCGAAGAAGAGCGCGTGGTTGTCGGCGGCGCTTTCACTACCCTCAACGGTTCAAACCGACCCGGCTATGGGCTTGGCATGGTCAACGCGACCACCGGTGCGACGCTTGCTATCCAGGCAAACGACATCGTGCGCAATGCCGGTACCGACTCGGCCATCCTTTCCTTGTCCAGCGACGGGACCACTTTCTACGGCACAGGCTATATTTTTGGCACTGGCGGTAACCTCGAGGGCGCCTTTGCAGCCAACTGGTCCGACGCCAGGATTAAATGGATCGAGGACTGTCACGGAGACTCCTACGGTGCGTTCGCCACGAACACTGCCGTGTACGTAGCCGGTCACCCGCATTACTGCGGGAATTTTGGCGGCTTCCCCGAAACCACTCCGCGGACGTGGCACCGGGCTGTGTCCTTCGGCAAAGCGGCGACCGGAACCCTCACGAAGGACATCTACGGCTATCCGTCCTTCACCGGCCAGCCCGCCCCCTCAATGTTGAACTGGTTCCCCGATATGGACACCGGGACGGCCAGCGGACAAAGCCAGGGCCCGTGGGCGGTTACTGGCAATAACAACTACGTCGTGATGGTGGGCGAGTTCAGGAACGTAAACCAGAGCCCGCAGCAGGGCCTGTCACGCTTTGCCGTGAAGGAGATAGCTCCCAACAACCAGGGACCACGGGTTTCCGGCTCCAACTTTGTGCCATCGCTGAGCAGCCCTGGGGCGGGCCAGGTTCGAGTTCAATGGCAGTCGAATTGGGACCGCGACAACTCCAACCTGACATATACGGTCCTCCGAAACGGGTTGCCGGCCTACACGGTCTCACAACTCTCCACGTTCTGGCAGCGGCCCACCCTGACATTCAATGACAGCGGGCTTGCTGGCGGAACGCACAGTTATCGGATCAGGGTTACAGATCCGCTGGGCAACACTGTCACGGGGGACAGCCGGACGATATCCATTGCCGGAACCAGCAATGAGCCGCCCGTGGCCAGCTTCTCCGAGTCCGTCAGCGGACTGACGGTCAGCGTCAACGGCTCCGCCTCCTCCGATCCGGACGGCAGCATCAGCTCATATACCTGGGCCTTCGGAGACGGAGGCACCGCTACGGGCGCCACCGCCAGCCATACCTATGCTGCGTCCGGCACCTACAGCATCAGCCTGACGGTCCGGGATAACAGTGGGGCAAGCAGCAGCACCTCCCGGAACGTCACGGTCAGTTCCGGCGGAAACCAGTCGCCGTCGGCCTCTTTCACCACGTCGGTGAGCGGGCTCAGCGCGGCCGTCAACGGCTCCGCCTCTTCTGACCCCGACGGCAGCATCAGTTCCTACAATTGGGACTTTGACGACGGCGGCACAGCCACCGGCGCGACAGCGCAGCACACCTATGCTGCTGCAGGAACCTACACCATCACGCTGATAGTGACGGACAACGACGGCGCCACAGCGAGCACCACGCGGACTGTCACCGTGAATTCCACTCCAGGCGGGGCGTTGGCCTCCGATGCTTTCGAGCGGACGCTGTCCACTGGCTGGGGCGCGGCCGACGACGGCGGCACTTGGGCGCTGAACGGATCGTCGTCGTACTTCGCGGTGGGAAATGGCCTGGGTGCCATAAACCTGGCCGCAGGCCGGGGACCCTCGGCCTATCTTCCGGGAGTATCGGTGACAGCAGCCGACACCTCAGCAACGCTCTCGCTCGACAAGATCGGCAATGGCGGCGGGACGTTCCTCGGAGTGACCGGCAGGCGGGTGGCCAGCAACGAATATCGGGCCAAGATCAAGGTGGAATCCAACGGAGCGGTGACGCTGCAAATCACCCGGCTGGCGGGTGGCAGTGAAACCACCCTCAGCCAGACCTCGACGGGTTTCTCCATTACGGCGGGGCAGGCAGTCAGGCTGCGTGTCCAGGCGACGGGAACCTCACCTACCACCATCCGGGCCAAGGCCTGGCGTGCAGGAACGGCCGAGCCAGCGGGCTGGATGCTGACCTCGACCGACACAACGGCCGCGCTGCAAAGCGCCGGTTCGGTGGGTCTGTTGGCCTATCTCTCGAGTGCCGCCACGAATGCTCCGGTGATTGCACGGTTCGACGATTTCACTTCGGTGCCCGGCTAGGCCGAAACGCCGAAGCACTCAGGGAACAGGCCGATGGCCCGTTCCCTGAGTGCTTGCAGCAGATCGTCAGGGGGCCGCATTTTCGCGGCACACCTCCGCTAGCTGTCGTAGCGGATGCCCAGGTCCCTTCCTTCTTTGAGGTAGGTGTTGTTGTCTTCCCACCGGTTGTACATGAGACCGGTGACTTTGCTCCTGGAACGGCTGATAACGCGGATGGGGTATTTGGAACCGTTGCCGAAATCGTACTGGTTGCGGCCCAGGAAGTTGCTCTGGACCGTTACCACAATATCGCTGTACTTGCTGCCCACGGCGATATTGATGCTGGTCTGGCCGTCGTCCACCCAGTTCCGCCTGACCAGAACATTAGCGAGTTTGGCGACGTTTTGCTGGAGCATGATACCGATCCCGGCATGCGTTCCGCGGGGGTTCGGTGCGCTGCCTGAACCGGTCACTGCAGAGGCCACCACGGTATTGCCGACGATGGTGATGTTCTCGCCGCCCTGGACCTGGATGCCGTCATTGTGTGTGCCGTCAGAGTGTGCCGGATCGTTGCTCCAGTAAGTGAGCTCATTGATGAAGTTGCCTTCAATGGTGACGTTTGCCTGCACCGGACCGCCCGGACGGTTGAACACGCCAAGGCCATCGTTGGTCCGTTTGATGCGGTTGCGGCGTGCTGTGTACTCGTGGCCCACGATGCCGTCGCGGTAGTAGCTGGGGCGGTCCGGGATGATGGTGCAGTCTTGGACAAGCAGGTTGTAACAGCTACCGCTGTTGGCATCCACGATGCCTGTATTGGAGCCGGGGATATGCTTGCCGCCGCGGAGCCGGCAGTTGCGAATAACGACGTTGCGGGCGCGGACCTTGATGTCGCCGTAGATATCCAGGTTCTCAAGGACCGTGCCGTCGCTGGTAATGATCAGGTCTGTGCCAGCTGTGTTGTGGGGCGTCAGCGCTGTGCCGGTGATAACGCCCGTGTTGGCATCGGTGGGCTTGTATTCGCCGTATATCAAGCCGTCGCGGCTGGTGGCTGCCGTTGCTGGCTGGGCCACCCCATAACCGGCCAGAACGGTACCGAGGGCGCCGGCGAAGCCGAGCCCCAGGGCACGGCGACGGGTAAGAGTGTTCGTTGAGTTCATAACTATTCCTTTTTAAGAACAGGCGGGCAGGCAGGAAGCATCCGTAACGCGGTTGCGCACATCGGCTTGAGACCCCTGGTCCGCGGTGAAGTGGGACTAGCTGTTGTAACGGATGCCGCCGTCGCGGCCTTCAACGAGCAACGCCAGGGTATCCGCCCAGCGGTTGCTATCCAGACCATATACGGTGCTAGCTGAGCGGCTAATGATTCGGATCGGGTATTTTGAACCGTTTCCGAAGTCGTACTGGTTCCGGCCCAGGTTGTTGTTGCGGACCGTTACCGTGATGTCGGCGTATTTGCCGTTGGCGATGTTGATCGAGGTCTGGCCGTCATCTACCCAGTTGTTCTCCACCACGACGTTGGCCAGCTTGGCCACGTTTTGCTGGAGCATGATGCCGATGCCGGCGTGGTCGCCGCGGGGGTTGGGTCCGGAGCCTTCGCCGAGGACGGCGTTGGCTACGACGGTGTTTCCGGCGAGGCGGATGTTCTCGCCGCCTTGGACCTGGATTCCGTCATTGTGGGTGCCGTCGCTGTGTGCGGGGTCGGAGGACCAGTACGTGAGCGAGTGGATATAGTTGCCTTCGGCGGACACGTTGGCTGCCGCGGGACCTCCCGGCCGGTTGAAAATGCCCAGACCGTCGTTTGTTCGCTGGATGTGGTTCCGCAGGGCCTTGTAGTCATGGCCCACAATCCCGTCACGATAGTAGGAGGGCCGGTCCGGGATGATGGTGTTGTCCTGGACAACCAGGTTGGAGACGGCAGAGCTGTTCGCGTCGATGATGCCCGTATTGCTGCCCGGGATATGGGTGCCGCCGTGCAGACGGCTGTTCTTGATGGTGACATTTGCGGCACGGACCTTGATGTCGCCGTAGATTTCCAGGCCGTCCAGGATGGTGCCGTCCTGGGTGATGACCAGGTCTGCCCCTGAAGTGTTGTGCGGCGTCAGCACGGTGCCGGCAGGTACGCCGGTGGTGTCCGCTGACGGCTGGTAGGTTCCGGTGACGAGACCGGAACGGTCGGCTGCATCAGGCTGTGGCGCCGGAGCGGGTTCAACTTTGCCTTGGGGCATAACGGTCAGGGCGGGCTCGGGCTCTTGAGCCGCCGGAGCAGTTGCTTCAACTGCCGTGCCTGCATCCGGTTCCGGGGCGGCCGGCGTCGCTGGTGCTGCCTTTGCTGACGCGGGAGCGGCGGGGCTGCGGGCCGCCGCCGCGTCAAATTCAGGGTTTGCCAACGAACTGGCGCCCACAAGAGACGGCTGTCCGCAGCCCGTCAGGACGAGCGCTGCCACCGTAAGGACGGCTGCGCTCAGCGAATAACTTCTTCGGGTGCGTATGTTTTGTGTCTGTTTCGCCATAATGCAATAACCTCTACGTCTCGTTCTCCGGGCACGGGGAATCGCACAGGCCAGCGCTATGGGACGGCTAATGCCGAGTCTACCAAGGCGCAAAGCCTAGTTAATTGCTTAATGTGCGGCGCCAACGCAGATGCCGAGGCCTGAGACCTAGGCGGGGGGTAACCCAAACGACAACTGCAGTGACTTTCCCGTTGGCATCCCCGACCACGGCTGATGGGTTTACCGTAGTAGAGTCTGGCTAATGTTGCAAAATGGTAACGGTGGTTTCGAGCCTCAAGTCATGCCTTGGGCGCCGATTCGTTTGGCATAAAAGTCGGCGACACGCCGAGGAAAACCCCGGGTTTTGGCGAAGTTTGCACTAACGTGCCGGAGCTGGGAAAGTTGTGAAAAATTTCACTTGCAGCGGTGCTGCTATAAACGTAACCGAACGCCCCCGACGCCATGCCGAGACCCCGCGCCGCGGTCTTCAAGCCACTTGCCCGGTGAGCTGACCCGGGCAGCTGAGTTGCCGCGTGAATAGTGTGTCCGAGCCGCCGCTCAGGCCGAATCGTGCGTCGAATTCGAGCGGCATGGCCCTGATCTGCGGTAGATGCAACAGGAGGTTGTTCGTTGCCGCCACGCTCAGGGGGAATTCCCGTAGCCAATCGCCGGCGCTGGAAGAAGCGTCCGGCGTTGATCGCCAGAAGATCTTTTGGTGCTGCGGGCCGGGGGAGGGCCAGCTTCAGGTCTTCCGCCTGGCGCTATGTCAGGACCGCGATAATTATCCCGCCAGGAGCTGACCCGTCTTTTCCGTCATGCTCAGTCATGGCATTGCTCCATGTGGTTTGGATGTGGCCGGCTTATGTCTGCCCACGAGCGAGGCGGCGTCACGCAGGTACGCCTTCAGCATCCGGCGATGGAAAAGCCACAGGATAGCCACCGCCGAAACGACGAACACTCCCAAGCCTCCGAATAACATTCCCGCAGGCCCCAGGTCCGTGAGCGAGAGTAAGCCGTAGCCCGCGGCACCCCACGCAGCCGCGTGGGCGCCGGGAAAGATGCTGCCAAGTTGTGACCTCGCCGTTACCCCCGTCAGGGACTTCTGGATGCGCAGCAGGACCGGTGTCAGGACAAAGCCGGCAGCCGCATAGCCAACTGCCACCCCCAAGAGCCCGAATTGAAGTCCTATGACGATACCGCCGACCTGAACCACGGCCGCCAGGATCTCGTAGCGGATGATGAGCCGGCCCTGGCCCAGCCCCTTCATGAGGGAGGGCGTGATGTAAAAAACTGTTTCACGTGCCCCGCCGATCGCGAGAACGCTGACCAGCGCCGCGGCAGGCATCCACTCGGGTCCGAGCACAAGGTTCACCAGGACAGGAGCAGCGCAGGCCACGTAGACCATCAGGGGTATGGCGGAGATTGCAAGGATGCGCGTGGCAGCCACCAGCTTCTCGGCTACGAGTGCGGGTTCCTGGGCGGCGCGCGCAAAGGCGGGGAACATCACCCGGTTCACGGTCTGTCCGATGAGCTGTACGGGCATGACGAGGATCCGGTAGGCCATTCCGTAGAGTGACAGCGCGGCTACGCCCAGGAACCTGCCCACCAGAATGCTGTCGAGGTTGCGGGAGAAATAGGCGAGGCAGTCTGTGGCGAAAACACTGGAGCTGAACTTCAGCAGGGGCACCACGGACCGGAAGCTGAAGTTTGGCCGTGGACCCTTACTGGCAATCATCAGCGCAACGCCGCACACGAGGTCAGTAACCACGACTTGGTACACCATCGACCATGGTCCGGCGCCGGCAAAGGCCGCACCGATGCCGGCGGCGCTTCCGGCAGCGGCTGCTGCAATGTCCGAGGCGCCCACGCGATGAAGCTGGAGGTCACGGGACAGCATGGCCCTCGGTGTGATGGCAAGGGCCTTGATGGGGATGGCGAACGCGAGCACCTGCAGGATGGGTTCCAACTCGGACACGCGGAAAAACCCGGAGACCAACGGCGCCGCGAACCACGTTCCGGCACCGAGTAAGCCCGCGATCAGGAGATTCAGCGTGACAGTGGCCCCGGCCAACCGCCGGGTGACCTCGGGCCTTTGGATCAATGCTGCGGACAGCCCCTGGTCCAGGACCAAAGCGACCAGGCTGATGAAGACGGTGGCGCTGGCGATCACGCCGTAACTTTGGGGCCCCAGGATTCGGGCCAGGATTACGGCCGAGAGGATCTGGAATCCCTGTCGGGCAACCACAGCGCCGAAACTCCACCGGACGCTTCGCGCTGTCTTCCGGGCACCGTTGTCCGGTTCTGATTCTGTTGGCGCCGGTGCAGCAGGTCCCTCTGCCTGTGCATCCGGCCTTTTCCCTGTCACGCCGGTCTGCCAGAGGCCTGGGCAAGATAACTGGCCATTAGTGCACCAAACCGCTCCGGGCTGTGGCGGGTGGCGGCTTCCCGGGCGTCGGCGATCGCGGCGGCGCGGAAGTCGGGCCAGCCCAGCGAGACTGACTTAAGGGCCGCCGCGAGGTCGGCAGATTTCCCGGCGGCCACAAATTGAGCTGACTTGTAGCCAGCCGCCGCCTCCCGAAGCCCGGACGTGTTGCTGACCACCACGGGGCGGGAGGCGAGAACCGCTTCAACCGCTGTGTTCCCAAAGGGTTCATCCAGCCGGGAAGGGACCACGACGACGTCGGAATCGGCAAAGAAGGGCCACACATCATCCTGGAAACCGTGGAAAGTCACGTGTTCCGAGGCACCCGCTGCCTGGACCTTTTCTCGGAGCCCGGCCTCATACGCCTCGTTGCCGTGGAATACGGCCCCTACGATCGACAGGTGCGCCGGCACCCCCTGCTGCAGGAGCTGGAGCAGTGCGTCGACGGCGATGTCCACTCCCTTGCGATGGGAGAGCCGCCCGACATAGAGGATCCGCAGTCCGCCGGAGAGCCCGGTCCGGGGCGGGCGGTCCGTTGGTGGCCCGGGCACCCCATTGTTCAAGACGGTGGAACGGCCGCGCAGGATGCCCAGTGAGCTGTCCAAGGTTTCGGTGCTGAACCTGCTGTTGGTCAGGATCCCGCTGGAGAAGATCAGGGGGAAAGCCAAGGCGGCACGTATGGCGCGGGGGGCGTTGGCCTCAGCCTCATGGACGTGGGTGACCACAGGGATGCCGCATAGCCGGCCGACTGCCGTCCACAAGGGAACAGTGATGGTGTTTGCCAGGATGACATCTGGTCGGACACCGCGGATGACCCCGATGCTGCGGAAGAGGCCGTGGACCACGGCTCCGCTGACATTTAGCAGCCCGAGGGGGGAAAGCATGCTCTTGCGCAGGACGGGAGTGGGACAGAGGATGACACGGGCTCCGCGGCGTACAAGCTCAGGAACGAGCAGGCCCGACGACGGCAGGGTCACCACTACCCGCGCGCCGGAGCGCTCCAAGCCCTCGATCGTTTCCAGGAGCACCCGGTCCGAGCCGTAGAGGTCGGCGCTGGGATGCGCCACCAGGACTTTAAGCGATCGCATTGCTTCATTCATTCGCGCCCCAGGGTACGTGGACGGGCCGGGAACAGCCGGTCTCGAAAGGGGGGCCTCGGGACCTTCCGCATAGCGCCTCTGCCCACCTCCGATGAAGCCGCGTTGCCCCGGATTAGGGACAGACTACGGCTGCGCCGACCGTTTGGCTAGGCGCCCGGGGCCCTGACCGGGGACGGCGTTGGCGAAACTGGAAAATCCCGCCCCCAGAAAGCTTCCTACGGGGTGCATTGCGTTCAATAATGGAGCGATAGTCAGGGGGACTGACTATACGTACCGTGTTGGTGTGGCACGGCATGGAAGCCGCAGATGGGGGTTCCTTTGGATCTGGGAGAGTATGTGCGGGCTATAGCCCGGGGCTGGTGGATAGTCCTGGTATGCGTCGCTGCGGGGTTCGGAGGGGCCACCTATGTCACCTCCAACGCCACGCCGATGTACCAGGGGATGGTCCGCTTCTTCGTGGTGAGCCCGGCTGTCACCGGCCAGTCCGCCCTCCAGTCCTTGGAATTGTCGCGCGGCAAGATGGCCTCCTTTGCCAGCCTGGTCAAGAGCGATTCATTCATCGACAAGGTAGTCCAAGCCAGCGGTAACGGGCTGACCGCCGAGCAGACCGCTGAAAGCATGAGCGCCTCGGCAGACAGTGAAACCCTGATGCTCACCGTGACCGTAACCCAGCCGGATATCGATAAGGTGAGGGCAACCGTGACCGCCGTTGCCGAAAACTTTGGCGCTGCAGTGAATGAGCTCGAAGCCGGCCGGACGCTTCCGGGCGGCGCCACCGTTCTGAACGTCGTTTCGGGCCCGGACGTTCTCCCTGACCCGGTCTCCCCGCGGGTCCCGCTCAACCTCGGACTCGGCGTTCTGCTGGGTTTGGCCGCCGGAGTTGTGATCGCTGTCTCGCGCCGGCTGCTGGACAAGTCCCTGAAAACGCCAGAAGAGGTTGAAGTGGCCTCCGGGCTGCCGCTGCTCGCGAGGTTGCCGTACAGCCACGCCACCTCAGGCCGGGCCGCCCTCCTTCTGGGGAAAGGGGCAGGTTCCCTGCTCGACGAGGCAGCACGGAGGCTCCGGACCAACGTTGACCATCTTCCCTCCCTTCCGTCGGCCGAGGTCATCGCTATCACGTCGGCCCGATCCGGCGAGGGAAAAACCACCGTTGCGCTGATGTTGGCCAAAGCATGGGCGGAAGCCGGAGAGCGAGTACTCCTCGTCGAAGCACACCTCCGCCAGCCGGGACTGGCCGCCGACATCAGCCTGGGAAAAAGCATTGGCTTGTCCGATGTCCTTGCCGGGCACCTGCACGTCAGCAACGCCATCCAGCACACCTCGGTAGACGGACTTCACGCCCTCGCGGCCGGCACAATACCGGCCAACCCCACAGAACTGCTCCGGGGTCCTGCGCTTTATGAGGTGCTTGAAGAAATGCGCACCCAGTACACGCGGGTCATTGTGGACGCACCAGCCCTGCGGCCGTTCAGCGACGCTGCCCTGATCGGAGCCGTGGTTGATGGCACTTTGTTGGTGGTCCGCCATGGCCGGGTGTCGGCCGAATTGCTCAAGGCCGCCCTCAAAAACCTTGAGGCTGTCAACACGCAGGCAACGGGAGTTGTGCTCAACGCGCTGCCAGGCCGATTGGCGGAGGAACGTCGCAGGTTCATTGGGAGGTTCGTGCGCCGTATGAGGGTTCGGCGCTCACGGCGGCGTTCCCGAGCGGCGCAGTGGATGCCGGTCAGCCTGTCCGCGGGGGAGCCTGTCAAGCCCGTGACCCGCCGGAGGTAAACGGTGCAGTTGGCGCTTTGGATTGGACTGTGCGTGGCCGCGTCCGTCCTTCTGCGCTCCCGGCCGCGGGTGCTGCTGGCAGCGGTACTCACGCTTTGGTTTCTGGTCCCGGCAGTGGGAAATTCCGTGGTGACCGGTGAAGCTGGCGGTGCATTGGGCTTCCACGCAGCGTCCTGGCTGGTGATCGCAGTTCTGGCCGGGCAACTCCTTCACGATCCGTGGAGCATTAAGGACGCCCTGGCCCGCCACTTTTTTGTCTTCCTGGTCCTTGCCTTGGTGATCGTGGCAGCGTTCCTTGCCTCCAGGACCTCGTCAGAGGGCGGAGGCATGCTGCTGCTGGTGGACCAGATCCTGGCCCCGGTGCTCTTTTTTCTTCTCCTCATTGCGAACAGTGTCCGCCATCCCGGGCTGATAAAGATGCTTCGATCCCTCCTGCTTTTGCTGGTGGCTGTAGTCTGCGCTATCGCGGTGGCGCAATGGCTCAACGGTGAGGCCCTGTTCTACGGCTCCGGGTTCCGGACGCAGTACTGGTTCAATCCGGAAACCCAGCGGTGGATGGGCACGCTGGACCAGCCACTCGCCCTCTCCCTGGTGGTCTGCGTGACTGCGCCCCTGGTTGCCGGGCTGAAACGCAATTCCGTCCAAGCGGTCCTCCTGGTGCTGATGATTGTTGGGGTCCTCATCACTCAGTCGAGGGTGGGTCTGGCCGTAGTGGGCGTGTCCGTAGTCCTTGTGGTGTTCTTCGCCGACCGCAAGCCGTGGGTCAAAGCAATCATGCTGGCCTTCCTTGCAGGTGTTGCGATGGTCGTCATGTCGTCGCCGCTGGTGGTAGGTGTCTCCGAAAGGCTGGCTGATGACACCGGGTCTGCCCAGGCCCGGGCCTTGGCACTGGAATACTTCCTCACCCGCTGGGCTGACTACGCCGTGGCAGGCCAAGGCATCGGGTCGAGCTACCGCGTGGCAGTCCAGGCCGGCCTGGAGACGAGCTTCGAGAATCCTATCCTCATGTACAGCATCGACTTTGGCATCTTCTTCGCCGTCCTCTATTTCGGCCTGATGCTGGTGCTGCTGTTGCGGAACTCGGCGTGGCACGAATACCGGGGCCTGACCTTAGCAGGGCTCTTTGCAGTCGTGATTCCGCAGACCTACAGCTCCCTTGCCACCCGTTCCGTTGCAGGAATTGTTGTTTGGACCATTCTCGCAATGGTGGTCATTGCCGGCGACGAACAGCGGGCGCTGCGGCGAGCAAGGCGGGCGGAACTGGCCGCCGCTGTGGGCCAGGCCAGGGCGCCCGCCGTACCAATGGGCCGCTAATGAAAGCGTGGCCAGGCACCGAATCCGGGCCTAAGATCGGACGCCGGGGCTTCCTGGGGCTCGTGGCCGCCGCAGGCGTGCTGAACGGTACCGGCTGCGGCGAAACCTGTCCCCAGTCCCCTGTCGGCCAGGCGGCGAGGCCAGTGCCCAACCATGTGTCGGCGTCGGAAGCAACTGCCTCGTTGATCGAAGAAGGGGCATTGGCCGCAGCGGGCGACGTTGGACCGTTCACCATGGCGGGGCTGCTCGCTGCCCCGAGTTTCTTCGTGGCGCACAGGGGATCGGGGGATAACTGGCCGGAGCACACGATGCTTGCCTACACCAAAGCGGCCGCTGCCGGCTTGAAGGCATTGGAGGTTTCGGTGGTATCGACAGGGGACGGCGTGCTGGTGTGCCATCACGATCTCAACACTGAGCGGCTGACCGGGACAGACCTCATTATCGCGCGGGCTAGTTATGCTGCGCTGGAATCGTTGCGGAACGATGCCCGTGCCTGGCTGGGACCGGCCGCACCCCTGGAACCGATACCGCTGTTGGAAGATGTACTCCGGACTTTCCTTCCGTCGAGGGTCATTTTCCTCGAAGACAAGCAGGGCACGAATGCCGATGAACTCCTGGAGCTCCTTGAGGCCTATCCCGGGGCCAGGGATCGTGTGGTCTGGAAGCAGCCGGCTTCGTCACCGGGGCACGCCCTGGCCAGGTCCCGGGGCTACACCACGTGGGGATACGTGACGGCGCCGGACTACGACAATCTCGCTGCCCTGATTCCCCGGGTTGACCTTCTGGGCGTTCACAATTGGGCCCCCTCAGCCGTTGTGCGGGAACTCGTGGCCTCAGGTAAGCCCGTTGCCGCCTGGGAAGTCCGGCGCCGCAGTGACTATGCACGGCTCAAAGCGCTGGGCGTCCGGGGCTTCGTATGTTCGAACGTCGTCCACGTCCTGCACCTAGAGGAACGGAGAGCTGAGGATGGCTTTGACACCGGGTTGCGGTACGCCGGGGACCTGCCCCAGGAGGCAGAAGGGGACTGGCAAGGACAGCCGGCACTCCAGCAGGCTGCTGTCCGAATCTCAAGCGAGGAGCCGGCGTCGTACTTGATGGGGTCGATGGGCGGGCTGTCGGGCCCGCAACGTGAGCTCGCCTTCGAACTGCGCTGGCCGGAGGGCCTTCCCGCCGGGACGGGCAGCGCCGGGGTGGCCTTTGGCCAGGATGATGATGCGCCGTACCGCCCGGACGCTGCGGTTTCAGGCTACGAGCTGGAATTCGGCGCGGACGGCAGGCTGACCCTCAGCCGGAGGGACAAGGGGGCGGGACCGGTAGTGCTGGCCGAAGCAAAGGGCGCGCCACCGGGTGCGGGGGAGTGGACGCGGCTGGTACTGACTGTGACACCTCAAAGGGTCATCGCCCGGCGGCCGGACCAGCAAGGGGCCGACGCCGAAACTGATGACACGGCGTACGGCGGAGGGTGGTTTTCGCTGCTGAAGAATTACGACGCCGGCCCTGCCGTCGAGTTCCGGAATGTTACTTTTCGGGAGGCCACTGCAGCGGACGCTTGCGAGCCACGTTGACGGGATTAGGGCCGGCCCCGTCCCCGGTACGTCCAGCCCCCAAGCGCAGGAAGCCGGACCGGAACAGAGACCCTAGCCTCAGCGCGGGCGGGAAAGGAGCTAGCCGAACAGCCCCATGATCCCAATGATGGCCGTGGCAGCCCCCAGCACCATGGAGATGCTGACGAGCACCAGGTGGACGTTGAGGAACTTCGTGGCCTTGCCTGCGGCGTCCCGCGCCCGGGGATCCTTCATCACCCGGCGCAGGAACTGCGGCCAGACCACCAGTGACCAGACGCCGGAGATGACCAGCAGGACGGCCGCGAAGACGGGGAGTTGCATTACCTTAGTGGCTTTCCAGCCAGGCCTGGGCCTGCTGCGACTGGATGTTCAGGGCCTTGGCCACCATGGGCTCGGCCGCATCGGCGATCTTGCCGCCCAGGAACGGAACGGACGAGGTCACGTTGCCTTCCAGTTCCACGCGGGTGCTGCCGCCCTCAGCAACGAGACGCTGGACCGCCGTCACGTCAAGGGGAGCGCCTGCGATCTTCAAGGTGATGTTGCTCTGGCGGGAACCGTCTGCCGCCGGGGCGTCCCAGTTTTCCACCTGCGTGACCGTGAGCTTGTCACCAACGAACTTGCGGGCGATCTCCGGCAGGCGGGTAGTGGGCAGTGTGCGGACCGAAGTGGTGCTGAAAGCTCCGGCGGTGTCGCCGTCCACCGCGAACGACTCCAGCGTGCCGCCAACGTATTCGCTCGTGTGCCGCTGGAAGTCCTCGTTGATGAAAACAGCAGCAACGGTGTCGACGGCGTGCGGAAGGGTGGTGGATGCACTCAGTGCCATGGGTCCTCCAGGATTGGGGTCAGAACGCTTTTTGCTCCCCACATCCTACGGGGAGTGCCTGCTGTTCCTCGAACCGGCCTCCGCACTGGCAAGTTTCTGGGCGGCGGCTGTGATATTGCGCGACATCGCCGGAAAGATGAGGCTGTGGAAGGGCAGGACGGCCAGCCAGTAAAGCCTTCCGCTCAGCCCCTTCGGGAAGAAAATAGCCCTCTGCCGGTAGCGGCTGCCGGCGCCGTCGGGCTCAACGGACAGTTCAAGCCAGGCGCGTCCGGGGGCGCGCATCTCCGCCCTGAGCCGTAACATTTTTCCGCGGTCGATCCGTTCCACCCGCCACCAGTCCACGACTTCGCCTGATGCGAGGTTGCCGGGGTGCCGGCGTCCGCGCAGGAGCCCCGCGCCGCCGGTGAGCTTGTCCAGCCAGCCCCGCACCTGCCACGCGAGCGGGAGGGAATACCAACCGTTCCGGCCGCCGATTCCCTCGATGATGGTCCACACATGAGCAGGATCGACGTCCCCATGGAACGTCCGCTCGTCGACGAACACCGTGTGGCCGGCCCAATCCGGATCGCTGGGCAGGGGATCGGCGTCGGCCCCTGCATTGGCCCAGGTTGTCTCCACCTGACCGTCGCGCTCCTTGCCGAGGGCCAGGGCCACTGCACGCCGGTACGGAGTCAGGCCGCCCTCCGGGACGGGAATAAAGGAATCAATATCGTGCTCCCTGGACACTGCGTCGTGCTGCAGCGACTGGACGAGTGGCAGCGACATGGACAGCGGGATGGGGGTGGTCAGGGCCACCCACATGCCGGCGAGCTTGGGAGCGGGAATGGGCAGGGCCAACACCACTCGGTGCGGCAGGCCGGTTTCGGCGGCGTACTCCTTCATCATGCCCGCGTAGCTCAGTACCTGCCGGCAGCCGATATCGAACGTGCGGTTGATCGTCCCCTGCAGGGATGCGGCGGCCACGAGGTAGTACAGCACGTCCCGGACGGCGATGGCTTCGATCCTGTTGCGGACCCAGCTGGGGGCCGGCATCAGGGGGAGGGCTTCGGACAGGTGCCGGATCATCTCGAATGAGGCGGATCCAGAACCAATCACCACGCCGGCCTGGAAGACTACTGCATCCACGGGGCTGTCCAGGAACACCTTCCCCACGGCTTCCCGGGAACGCATATGGGTGGACAGCTCCACATTGGACGGGTGCAGGCCGCCCAGGTAAACGATCCGGCTGACCCCTGCCTCAGCGGCCGCGTGCGCGGCGGTCTCAGCCATGGCCTTTTCCTTGGGCTCAAAGCCTGCGCCGGCAGCCATTGAGTGGACGAGGTAGTACAGCACGTCGACGCCGCCCAGCGCCGCCCGTATCGCACCGGCGTCGTCAAGGCTGCTTTGGACCACCTCCACTTCATCCAGCCACGGGACGCCGGCGATCTTGGCCGGCGTCCGGACCAGCACCTTCACGGTGTGGCCCGCTTCAAGAAGCCGCGGGACCAGGCGGCCGCCGATATAGCCTGTGGCGCCCGTTACCAGGACCGTGCGGTTTTCGGTGGGCTGTGATGGATCGGTAGTGCCCGTCATGCAGACTCCTTCTTCTCACCAAACCATTCGAAGCGGCAGGCTGTCCGGACGGCCGTGGGTCCTGAAAGCTTAGTGTGGTTCACGGGGGGTAGGCTGGAACTACCCGGGATTCGAAGCGAATTTCGGGTTTTCGCGTTGCCTGCGATCCCCTTGAACACCACAGGAGTTTCTGCCATGAGCCCGAGCGCCTCCCGCACTGGTACCTCCCATCCCGGTCCGTCGCTTGATGGACTGCGCCGTGTCCTGGCCGAAGACCAGACCTTCGCCCGGGTCAGGGCCGAGGCTGCAAGGGGATTTGAGGTACGTGGCCAGGACTACCAGATCAGCGCACCGGCGGGCCTGCGTGCGGTCCTGCTGGCAGAAATGGCAGACGGCCTGGCCGCCGCGGGCACGGCAGAAGAAACGTCCGACGGCGGGGTCCCGGCCGTGGTGTTGGCAGTCACCGCGACGGGACGCGAAGCCGAGGATCTGACAGCGGCCCTGCGCGCGTACCTCCCCGCCGATTCGGTGGCTGAGTTCCCCAGCTGGGAAACCCTGCCACACGAGCGGCTCTCGCCCCGTTCAGACACCGTGGGCCGGCGGCTCTCTGTCCTGCGCAGGCTGGCGCACCCGGAAACTTCGACGGCGGGACCCCTGCGTGTTGTGGTGGCACCGGTCCGCGCGGTGGTTCAGCCCATCGTGGCCGGATTGGGTGACCTGGTTCCGGTCACCTTGGAGGTGGGCCAGGAAAGGCCGTTCTCCGATGTGGTGCGGAGCCTCGCCGACGCCGCTTACGCCCGCGTGGACATGGTCACGCACCGTGGCGAGTTCGCCGTCCGCGGCGGTATCATCGACGTTTTCCCGCCCACGGAGGACCACCCCATCAGGGTGGAGTTCTTCGGCGACGAGGTGGACCAGATGCGATGGTTCGCCGTCGCAGACCAGCGCTCGCTGTCCTCGCCCGGCCTGCACCACCCCACCGCCCTGCACGCCCCGCCCTGCCGCGAAATCCTCATCACGCCCTCCGTGATGTCGCGGGCGGCCACCCTCAAGCAGCAACTGCCGGCCGCCGCTGACATGCTGGAGAAAATTGCCGGCGGGATCACGGTCGAGGGCATGGAATCCCTGGCGCCGGTACTCGTGGACGCGATGGTCCCCTTTGTGGAGCAGCTGCCTGCCGGTTCCATCTCCGTGGTGATCGAACCGGAAAAGGTCCGCACCCGTGCGCATGATCTTGCCGCCACCAACGAGGAGTTCCTCGAAGCCGCCTGGTCCACGGCGTCCGATGGAGGCACGGCGCCCCTGGATTTGAGCTCGCAGGCGTCAGCAGCCCTGCACTCCGCCAGCTTCCGCTCCCTGACGGACACCCGCAGTTCCGCCCTGGACCACGAGGTCTCCTGGTGGTCCATTACGTCCCTTGCCACAGACGAGGAACTGCTGCCGGAAATCGACGTCCTGAACCTCCACGCACGCGAACCCCGCGGGTACCAGGGCGACGTTGCGGAGATGATGGACTTCATCGGCTCGCACGTCCGGGACCAGTGGCGCATTGTGGTGGCCACCGAAGGACCCGGACCTGCCCAGCGCCTTGCGGAACTGTTCCACGACGCCGACATCCCTTGTGCCAGGGTGGACACCCTTGACCAGGAACCCCAGGCGGGCATCATCGAGGTGACCACGGCCGCCGTCGGACGCGGTTTTGTCCTGGACAGCCTCAAGCTGGGCCTGCTGACCGAGGCCGACCTGCTGGGACGCACGTCCGCCGGCTCCACCAAGGACATGCGGCGCATGCCGTCCAAACGCCGGAACGCCGTGGACCCACTGCAGCTGTTGGGCGGCGACCACGTGGTGCACGAACAGCACGGAATCGGCCGTTTTGTGGAGCTGATCCAGCGCAAGGTTGCGGGCGGCGGAGACGGGGTACGCGAGTACCTGGTCCTGGAATACGCCCCGTCCAAGCGCGGCGCTCCCGGGGACCGGCTGTTTGTGCCCACCGACCAGCTGGACCAGGTGACCCGCTATGTCGGCGGCGATACCCCTGTGCTGAGCAAGATGGGTGGCTCGGACTGGGCCAGCACCAAGTCCAAGGCCCGTAAAGCGGTCAAGGAGATCGCCGGCGAGCTGATCCGGCTGTACTCCGCGCGGATGGCCTCCCGCGGCCACGCCTTCGGGCCGGACACGCCCTGGCAGCGGGAGCTGGAGGAAGCGTTCCCCTACGTGGAGACGCCGGACCAGCTGACCACCATCAACGAGGTCAAGGCGGACATGGAGCGGGAGATCCCCATGGACCGACTGGTGTCCGGAGATGTCGGCTACGGCAAGACGGAGATTGCCGTGCGCGCGGCGTTCAAGGCGGTCCAGGACGGGAAACAGGTAGCCGTCCTGGTGCCCACCACTCTGCTGGCTCAGCAGCACTACGAGACCTTCACCGAGCGGTTCTCCGGATTCCCCTTGCGGGTCAAGGCACTGTCGCGGTTCCAGGGGGCCAAAGAGTCCAAGGAGACCGTGGAGGGTGTCAAGAGCGGTTCCGTGGACGTCGTCATCGGCACGCACCGGCTGTTGTCCAAGGACTTCGCGTTCAAGGACCTTGGTCTGGTGATCGTGGACGAGGAGCAGCGCTTTGGGGTGGAGCACAAGGAAGCGCTGAAGAAGATGCGCACCAATGTGGACGTCCTGGCCATGAGCGCCACGCCGATCCCGCGCACACTGGAGATGTCGCTGACGGGTATCCGGGAAACGTCCACCCTGGCCACCCCGCCGGAGGAGCGCCATCCCGTGCTTACCTACGTTGGTCCTTACACGGACAAGCAGACCTCGGCAGCCATCCGCCGCGAACTGATGCGTGAGGGCCAGGTGTTCCTGGTGCACAACCGCGTGTCCACCATCGAACGGACTGCTGCGAAAGTCCGTGAGCTGGTTCCGGAAGCCCGGGTGGAGGTCGCGCACGGGCAGATGTCCGAGAGCCGGCTCGAGCAGATCATCGTGGACTTCTGGGAGAAGCGGTTCGATGTGCTGGTGTGCACCACCATCATCGAAACCGGCTTGGATATCTCCAACGCCAACACCCTCATCGTCGATGGCGCCGACAAGTACGGCCTCTCCCAGCTGCACCAGCTCCGTGGCCGTGTGGGCCGTGGCCGGGAACGCGCGTACGCCTACTTCCTGTATCCGTCCGAGAAGCCGCTGGGTGAGGTCGCCCTGGAGCGCCTGAAGGCAGTAGCTACTCACAATGAGCTCGGTGCCGGCATGCAGTTGGCCATGAAGGATCTGGAGATCCGCGGTGCCGGCAACCTCCTGGGCGGCGAGCAGTCCGGACATATCCAAGGCGTGGGCTTCGACCTCTACATCCGTCTGGTGGGTGAGGCAGTGGCCGACTTCCGCGGCGACGCCGAGGAGAAGGCCGCCGAGATGAAGATCGAACTGCCGGTGAACGCCCACCTGCCTCACGACTACGTACCGGGGGAGCGGCTGCGTCTGGAAGCGTACCGGAAACTGGCCTCCGCCATCACCAACGAGGCCATTGAGGAGGTCCACGCAGAGCTGGTGGACCGCTATGGGGAGCCCCCGCTGCCCGTCAAGAACCTCATAGCTGTTGCCCGCTTCCGCGTGGGCGCCCGCGAAGCCGGACTCTCCGACGTAGCCCTGCAGGGTAACTTCATCAAGTTCTCTCCGGCGCAGTTGCCGGAGTCAAAGGTGATGCGCCTCGCCAGGATGTACCCCGGCTCGCAGCCCAAGCCTGCGCTGGACGCCGTCCTCATCCCGAAGCCTAAGACCGCGAAGATCGGCGGCAGGGACCTGCAGGACGCGGAAATCCTGGAATGGGCCAACGGTGTCATCCGCAACATCTTCTCGGACGCCCCGCTGGCGGTGGGTTGAGTCTTGATGGGAGGACATCACGCCGCGTCGGGAGCCGCGGCGTGGGTAGCTATTGCTTCGACCGGGCCCTACACCCTCGGCTGGTATCCGCTTGACGCCACTGGCATCCTGATAGGTGGCATGGCGACGGCGGGGACCGCGCTGGTGTGCGACTGGGACCACCGGCACAGTACGGTAGCCAACTCATTGCCACCGCTATCGAACGTGATTGCCGTGGGCATTGAGAACGCCAGCGGGGGCCACAGGCAGGGCACGCACTCGGTGCTGGGGGCGGCATTTTTCGTGCTGCTGGCCATGGTGGCCGGCCAGTTCCAGCTGCAGACGGACTGGGGACTGCTGTCCGTGGGCGCCGGCCTGCTGTGCATGTTCATGATTAACATCGCGGCCAAGGCACTGAAGCTGTTCCCCAAGTCCGGTTTCCTCAGCAACTGGGTGTTCGCCCTGACCATGGCCGGGCTTGTCACGTGGTTCGCCCCGGACCAGTGGACCTGGTTGCCTGTGTCGATGCTGACCGGGGTGGTGGTCCATATCGTGGGTGACATGATCACAACGGGCGGCGTCCCACTTCTCTGGCCGATCGTTATCAAGCCACCCAAGTTCCTGCGGAAACTGCCCGTGATCAACGATGTCTGGAGAGCCAATGGCGCCTTTTCCCTGCCATTGTTGGGCCGTGCCGGGTCCAAGCGGGAATGGCTGGTGCTCATACCGGTGAGCGCCTATGCCATGGTGGGCATGTGCGTGGCAGCTTGGGTTTTGGCGAAATCACACTTCCCCGCTGCCCTGTCACTCGGAACGGGCATGTTCAGCCGCCTTTTCGGCGCGACCTGAGACGACCTCTTAAAAGGCTGGGGCCCCGGAAAATCCGGGGCCCCAGCCTGTGTGTTTTAGCGGATGTTTTAGCGGATGCTTAGTGCTCGCCGGCTGAATCGGAGCGGCCGGTGATAGTCTGCGGGATCCAGAATGCCAAGGCGAAAAGGCCCAGGCAGACGGCCATCGGCCACGGGTTGCCGAGCGTCAGGAATGAGAGCGAGTAGATTGCGCCCAGGAAGAGCGCCATCATGACAGCAAACAGGACGATGCTGGTGACGAGGCTGTTCTCGTTTTCCGGGGTCTGGACAGTGTTGACACTGGACGCTGTGGTCTTGCTGGACATTCATTCCTCCTTGGCCCCGCGGGGCTCAAATTGTGGCGGCTTCCGGATCCGTGTCAGTAGCCGGATGAACCCTGTTCACCCTTGACGATCGCAATTCCGGAGCTGGCACCAATACGTGTTGCACCTGCAGCAATCATAGCCTGAGCGTCGGCGAGGGACCGTACGCCGCCAGAGGCCTTGACGCCCAGTTCCGGGCCGACAGTCCGGCGCATCAAGGCGACGTCCTCGGCGGTGGCTCCGCCACCGTTGAAGCCAGTGGACGTCTTGACGAAGTCAGCGCCGGCCTCCACTGCAGCCTCGCAGGCGAGGACCTTCTGGGCATCGTTGAGGAGGGCCGTTTCGATGATGACCTTCAGGATGGCGCCGCTGGCGTGCACCGCCTGGGCAACTGAGGCGATGTCCTCCACCAGGGCGCCCTTGTCGCCGGCCCGGGCAGCGGCGATGTTGATGACCATGTCGACCTCGTCGGCGCCGTCCAGGACGGCGCCCCGGGCTTCAAAGGTCTTGACGTCGGTGGGAGTGGCTCCCAGCGGGAACCCGACCACTGAGCAGGCCAGGACGCCGGATCCCTTGAGCGCCGTCTTGACCGTTTTCACCCAGATGGGGTTGACGCAGACGGATTTGAACCCATACTCGGCGGCTTCGGCGCAGACCTTGAGGATGTCCGCCTCGCTGGCCTCGGGCTTGAGCAGGGTGTGGTCGATGAAGGAAGCGATGTTGCCCTGCGACTGCTCCGTGCCGGCTGACGTCTGCGCGGCGGGAGTGGCTTCGTTGCTCATCATGATGGTCCTTTCCGGGGCCTCGTGGGCCGCAACATGCCACGGTGTCCATGGCTCTTCCGGTGACCATCTTGCCACAGGCGTCAGGCGGCCACCGGAACCCGGTCTTCCGCTGCTACAGCCGTCATAAGCTGCATGGCGCACGCTCCGGCGGCCGAAGCCGCGGCAACCAGCAAGCCCAGCCGCACGCCGTCGAACGCTGCGGCATCGCCGATGGCCCAGACGCCGGGAACTGAGGTCCTGAACTCCTTGTTGATGGCGATTCCGCCGTTGGGAGCGGTGGCGAGTCCGGCGCTGGCGGCGAGGCCATCGCGGGAGACCCGTTCTTCGGCCAGGACCACCAGGTCACCGTTCATGCTGCTGCCGTCCGCAAAGACGATCCCGGCCGCGGTCAGCCCGGTGCCGGCGCGATCCATGGAGTGCACCACGGCGGTGGGCCGGACTGTGGTGCGGATAGGACTGACGCCCCGGGCACGCAGCACGGCTTCAGCCTGTCCGGCTGCGGCGCCGGTGCCTACCAGGATCCCGAGTGGCCGCCTGCCCAGCTCCCGAGTGACTTCGTTGACGGCGTCGCCGATCCGGGCGGCGTCGTCAATTGTGGAGTAGCTCAGGCAGCGGCCGGCTCCTGCAACCGGAGATGAGACCGGGGCCGATCCGGTGGCGATGACCAGCTCGTCGTAGCTGAATTCCATTCCGTCCGCAGTAGTGACTGTGCGGTTGTCCGGGTCGATGAAGCTGGCAGGCTGACCGAAGCGGACCGAGACCTGGGGCAGTTCTGCAAGATCCAGGAGCTCCGCCGGAGCGTCGTCCCGGTTGCTTAGCACGGTGATGGTTCCGCGGAACCTGGCACCGTCCAACTGGCGGACCAGCGCCTGCGCGGCGGGGCCGGCACCGGCGATGACGATGCGCGGGGCCGGGGAGACGGTGGTGGACGGTGCCGGAGCGGACATGTGCTGGCCCTTTCGCTGGCGGCCGCAGAGCGGCCGGGGAATTCGTTGATGGATCCCAGCGTAGGCGGCCGGCTTTTCCAGCGTGTTTCCCCGCTGTTGCCGTCCTGAGAGTGCTTTTTCGCCAACGTTTACCGCCCGGTAACAGAACCCGTGACGCACCTCTCACCACGGTCCCGATTGACACAAACGGGCCGGAGCCCGCGCCGTTAGACGCGGATCCGGTAACCCCTCTTGACCACGGTCTCCACCAGGCGGCCATCCGGCAACGACGACCGAAGGCGGCTGACCGTCATATCCAGGGCGTGGACTGAGCCCCTGAGCTCAAGCAGCTCCGAGAGCGATTCGCGGGACAGCACGGCCCCGCCGGCACCGAGCAGCGCACGCAGCAGCAGCAGTGGCGCGGGGGCCAGCTCAACCTGCTGCCCGTCGATCCGCAGGCTGCGGCCGCGCAACTCGATATTCCCTGACCTCGTGTCCAGGCGGCGCACATGGTTAAGGGCAAGATGCTCGCACACCAGCCTGATGAGGGCGCCCATCCGGAACCGCTCCGGGATCAGCGGGGTCACCCCGGCGTCGAGCAGCGGCTGCGCGGTGACGGGTCCGACCACAGCGGTAGTCACGTTGGTTTTCAGGCTTTCGATCAGCTGCTTGTAGACACCCATCTCATGGGCGGTGCTCCACATGGCATCCACCGCGGGCGCGCTGGTAAACGTCAGGACGTCCAGGTTGCCGCTGCATGCAGCCTCGATGAGCCGGGGGAGTTTGTCCTCGCCGTCGGGTTTGACCCAGCGGTAGGGCGTCACGGTCAGGACGGTTGCGCCGGACATGCGGAGCCGCTCCAACTGCCGGACATCCGTGTAGCCGTGCAGCTGGACGGCCACAGTCTTGCCACGCACGCCTTCGGCGAGCAGCATGTCCACCAGCGTTGCGGTGGTTTCGTCACTGCTGATTCCGACGTCGGCGAGGCCGGCCGCGCGGACGGCGCCCCGGGCTTTGGGTCCACGGACGAACATTCGGCAGGCTGCCAGGGTGTCCAGCAGGTCCTCGCCGATGCCAAAGGAGTCGGCAGCCTCGCACCAGCGCCGCATGCCGTAGGCAGTGGTGGCGATGCAGAGATCCGGGCGTGCGGCGATGATGGCTTTGGTGTCCTCAATGAGGCGGAAGTCCTCCTGCACGGGGGCGATCTTCAGTGCCGGTGCGTGCAGGACTTCAGCGCCGCGGCGTTCGAGGGCCTCGATGAGGTCCCGGGAGCGCCGGTGCGAGGTTACTCCAATCCGGAAACCCTCCAACGGGGAGTCTGCCGCCTCCTGCCCGGAGGTTTCTTCAGCCTGGGGTTCTGCGGGTGCCAGTGCGTTCATGGGGTTCAATCCTTTCATGAACCGAGCAGCGAGGCCGCCAGCCTGTCCAGGTCGGCGGCGGCCTCGGCATGCCCACGGTTGGCCTCAGCCACGCGAACCACCTCGCCGATGACAAGCACGGCGGGGTTGCTGCAGCCGGCAGCAGCGGAGGTGATGGTGCCAAGGTCCGCGATGGTGGTCCGCTGGCCGGGGCGGTATCCGCGTTCGACGACGGCCATGGGCATGTCTGGACGCATCCCGGCTTTGCGGAGTCCGGCGGCGAGCTGGTGCAGGGTTCCGATGCCCATCAGCACCACGATGGTCCCGCCAAGTCCGGCGAGGTGCTTGTGTTCCTTCTCCGTCAGCGGCGCGTGGCCGGAAACAACGGTGAACATATGGCTGACTTCGCGGTGGGTCACCGGGATTCCGGCAGCTGCCGGTACGGAGATGGCGCTGGTGACACCGGAGATGACCCGGACCTTGACGCCGGCCGCGACGCAGGCGGCGACTTCCTCGCCGCCGCGGCCGAAGACGTACGGATCGCCGCCCTTGAGGCGGACCACGTTGTTCCCGGCAAGGGCGCTTTCCACCATCAGCTTTTCGATATCGGACTGGCCCACCTTGTGGTGGCCCGGCTTCTTCCCAACATCGACCAGTTCGGCCGACGTCATGGACGGCAGTTCCTGGTAGGGAGCCAGCCGGTCGTAGAACACCACATCCGCGTCGCGGAGGGCCTTCATGGCGGCGACGGTCAGCAGTTCGGTGGTTCCAGGTCCGCCACCGACCAGGGTGACATGGCCCACGGGGCCGGCGGACGGCTCTGCTGCTACCGGGATGCCGGTTGCACGGCACCGCTCGAGCAGGGCATCCCAGCCGGGCTGGCCGTCGTCGACCGCTGCGACCAGGAATGGACGCTCGGGCAGCGGGCCGTCATGCCCGGCACCCTGGGGGGTGCTGAGGCGGTAGACGACGGCGCCGGCTGCCTCGTAGCGGCGGACCGCCTGGCGTGCGGCGTGGTCCGAGCCGGTGACCAGGACTTCGCGGCCGGTGAGATCAATGCTGAGCTGCATGCCTATACCTCGTTCTCATCGCGGGGCCTCATGGGGATGGAAGCCCCAATGAGGACTTTCCCCTTTTCTTCCGGGGTGGCCGGGCGCATCTGGCCGCGCTCGTCCGAAACAAAGGTGATGGAGTCGTCCTTCTGGTCCGGGGCGTTGACGAAGGAGCGGAACCGGCGCAGGCGCTCGGGGTCCTTCAGGGTGTCGGCCCACTCGTCGACGTAGGTGTCGACGTGCTTGGCCATGGCGGCCTCGAGGTCCTCGGCGATGCCCAGGGTGTCCTTGACCACCACGTCCTCAACGTGCTTGATGCCGCCGTCGAGCTCCTCCTGCCAGCGCGCGGTGCGCTGCAGGCGGTCTGCGGTGCGGATGTAGTACATGAAGTAGCGGTCGATGTACTTGATCAGGGTCTCGTCGTCGAGGTCCTTGGCCAGGAGCTGGGCGTGGGCCGGGGTAGCACCGCCGTTGCCGCCGACGTACAGGTTCCAGCCGTCGGCGGTGGCGATCACGCCAACATCCTTGCCGCGGGCTTCGGCGCATTCACGGGCACACCCGGAGACGCCCATCTTCAACTTGTGCGGGCTGCGGAGGCCGCGGTAGCGGAGCTCGAGCTGGATGGCCATGGCCACCGAGTCCTGGACGCCGAAGCGGCACCAGGTGGAACCAACGCAGGACTTCACCGTGCGCAGGCTCTTGCCGTAGGCCTGGCCGGACTCGAAGCCGGCGTCCACCAGTTCCTTCCAGATTTCCGGGAGCTCTTCGAGGCGGGCACCGAACATGTCGATGCGCTGGCCGCCGGTGATCTTGGTGTACAGGTTGTACTTCTCGGCTACCGCTGCGATGACGCCGAGCTTCTTCGGGGTGATTTCTCCGCCGGCGATGCGGGGGACCACTGAGTAGGTGCCGTCCTTCTGCATGTTGGCCAGGGCGCGGTCGTTGGTGTCCTGCAGGGTACCGCGGCCGGCGTCCAGCACGTAGGCGCTGTTCTGGCTGGCGAGGATGTTGGCGATGGTCGGCTTGCAGATGTCGCAGCCAGCACCGGTGCCGTACTTGGCCATGATCTCTTCGAAGGAGGTCAGTTCCAGGACGCGGATGGCGTCGAACAGTTCCTGGCGGGACAGCTCGATGTGCTCGCAGAGGGCCTTGGAGACCTCGACGCCGGACTTGGTGAGCTCGGTTTCCAGCAGCTTCTTAAGCATCGGGACACAGGAGCCACAGCTGGTTCCGGCACGCGTGCAGCCCTTGAGTTCGCCGAGTTCCTGGACCGGGGCGTTGCCTTCGCAGGCGCCGCAGCCGTTGACGGTGTCGCGGATGGTTCCGGCGGACACGTTGTTGCACGAGCACAGGATGGCGTCGTCCGGCAGTTCGGTGTCCGGGGCGTCGCCGCCGCCAGCGGCCGAGAGGTACGCGCCGGGCTCGGCGCTCAGTTCCCGGCCCAGGAGCGGACGCAGGCTGGTGTAGGGGGTAGCGTCGCCCACGAAGATGCCACCCAGGAGGGTCTTGGCATCGTCCGTGGTGACAATCTTCTGGTAGACGCCGCGGGCCGGGTCGGCGTAGACGATTTCAAGGGCGTGCTCGGTCTTGGCGAACGCGTCACCGAAGCTGGCGACGTCGACGCCGGACAGCTTGAGCTTGGTGGCGGTGTCGAAGCCCGGGAAAGTGGCTTCCCCGCCGTGCAGGCGGTCGGCGACGATCTCGGCCATGGTGTTGGCGGGGGCAACCAGGCCCAGGCACATGCCGCCGAAGTTGGCCACTTCACCGATGGCCCAGATTCCGTCGATCTCGGTTGCGCAGTAGTCGTTGATGACCACGCCGCCGCGCTGGCCCAGCGAGAAGACCTGCTCCTCTCCTTCGGCCGCGCGGAAGAGTTCGTCACGCGGCCGGACGCCGATCGCGACGATCACAAGGTCAGCATCGATGACGCGGCCGTCAGCCATGAGGACACCGGTGACCTGGCCGTCGTCGTCGGAGAGCACCTCAGAAGGGAACACGCCGCCGTGCACTTCGAAGCCCTTGGACTTAATGAGCCGGCCCATGGCCTGGCCCGCGCCTTCATCCAGCTGTGTAGCCATCAGCCACTGCGAACCGTCGATGACGATCGGGTTGGCGCCCAACTGCTCCGTGCCGGCTGCAGACTCGAGCCCGAGGAGGCCGCCACCGATGGTGACCGCGTTAACCTTGCGGCCGAGCTTCTCGGTGAGTTCGGCAATGGCCTTGTTGATGGCCCAGACGTCCTCGAGCGTGCGGTAGACGTGTGTGTGCTCGGCACCGGGGATCGGCAGGCGGGCGGCATTCGAGCCCGTGGCAACCACGAGGTCGTCGTATTCAAAGACGTTTCCGGCCGCGGTTTCCACGGACTTGGCTTCGTGGTTGATTTTGACGACGCGCTCGCCGGTCTTCAGGGACATGGCCTCGTGGTCCCACATGCTCGCCTCGCCGAGGGTGAGGTCGTAGTCCATTTCCGTCAGGGCCTTGCTGAGCGCCACGCGGTCGTAGGGGAGGTGGGCTTCCTCAGTGAGGACCGTGACGTGCCAGCCTTCGAGGCCGCGGGCATACATTGCGTCCGCAAAACGGTGGGCCGCCGGGCCGCCGCCGGCGACGACGATGCGGCGCGGAGTCTCTGTGCTTGAAGTCTGTTCGGTCACTGTGGGCCTTTCGCATGGGCCGCAGACGGTGCTCTGCAGCTTGTCCATCCAGACTAGGCAGCCGCAGTTTCGCTTCAGTTTCCCAATTGTTTCGTGAACTTAACTTCTGCATCACGAACGCATTTCCGGCCGGGTGAGGTCTCTTTTACGCGCCGGACACATTCAGCGCATGCCCATGAAACACCGGACGCCTAGCTTGTTAGTACGGCCATACAGGTGGCCAAGCAAGCACAGGGAGAGGAGCCGACATGACGGCAACACTGGAACTTGGGGCACTCGCCACAGAAACTGACACCGCCACAGGCTGGCACCGCGTCTGCGCCGTGGAAGAACTGGAGCTGTCCTGGGGCGAGGCCGCACTCATTGCAGGCCGCCAGGTAGCCCTCTTCCGGACCGGCCCCAGCGAGATTTTCGCGGTAGCCCACGAGGACCCCGCCACCGGCGCCCATGTCATGGCCCGAGGCATCCTCGGCTCCCGCGGTACGCGCCCCACCATTGCCTCGCCGCTGCACAAAGAGGTCTACGACCTGGAAACGGGCGAATGCTTCGGTACGGCTGAGCTGCGGCTGGACACCTTCAACACCCGCATCATCGACGGCTTCATCGAAATCGAGCTCTAAGCTCCCGCTAAAGGCCGAGGGCCTCCCGCACGTCGCCGAGCACCTGGTCCAGGGCGGCGCGTGCGGCTTGGCGTGCCTCGGGGAGTTCCGCTGCGGACTCCACATTCTTGATCACTTCCAGGTAGCACTTGAGCTTCGGTTCAGTGCCGCTGGGGCGGATGATCACCCGGGTCTGGTCCCGGGTCAGGTACAAAAGACCGTCCGTGGGCGGCAGGTGTTCGCTGCCTTCGGCGAGGTCCACGAACGTTTCCACGGCGGAGGAACCGAATGAATCGGGCGGGCTGACCCGGAGCCGGTTCATCATGGCATCCAACAGGCCAAGGTCCGCTACCCTGATGCTCAGCTGGTCGCTGGCGTGCAGGCCGTGCTGAAGGTAAAGCTCATCAAGGGTGTCGAAGACTGTTTTGCCGGCTGCCTTGGCGGCAGCAGCGAGCTCCGCGATCAGCACGGCAGCTGAGATGCCGTCCTTGTCACGGACCAGGTCCGGGGCCACGCAGTAGCCCAGGGCTTCTTCGTAGCCGTAGAGCAGACCGGGCACACGGGAAATCCACTTGAATCCCGTCAGCGTTTCCTCGTGTGCATACCCGGCCGCGGCGGCGATGCGTGCGAGCAGCCGTGAGGAAACAACGGAATTGGCGAGGACGCCGTCGGGCTTTTCCTCGCCACTGGCCGCAAGCCGCGTCACGATGTGCGCGCCCAGGAGTGCCCCCACCTCATCACCGCGCAGCATACGCCAGGCATCCGTGTCAGGATCCTTGGCGGCGACTGCCGCCCGGTCCGCGTCGGGATCGTTGGCCAGGACAATATCAGCATCAACACGCACAGCCGTCTCCAGGGCCAGGTCCAGGGCGCCTGGCTCTTCCGGATTCGGGAAACTCACCGTGGGAAACTCCGGGTCCGGGGCAGCCTGTTCAGCCACCAGGGTGACGTCGGCAAAGCCAGCTTCGTTCAGCACAGCCACCGCCGTTTCCCCGCCGACGCCGTGCATGGGCGTTAGGACGATCCGCAGGTCACGGGACGGAAAGTGTGCCGGATCGGCGAGTGCCGCGGCGGCGCGCTGATAGTCGGCGGCGATGGACGGATCCAATACAGTCCAGCCGCCAGCTGCGAGGGGGATGGAGTCCAAAGGGCCCACAGCATTGATCCGCGCTGCGATTCCGGTGTCATACGGAGCCACGATCTGGGCCCCCCGTCCGCTTTCTTCCACGGCATGGCGGCCCAGGTAGACCTTGTAGCCGTTGTCCTGGGGCGGGTTGTGGCTGGCAGTGACCATCACGCCGCCGTCGCAATCCAGCGCCCTCACCGCGTAAGCCAGCAGCGGCGTGGGAAGCGCGGAGGGCATAAGGAAGGTCTCAAATCCCGCGGCGGTGAAGATCGCCGCAGTTTCCTCGGCGAAGATATCGGAGTTGTGGCGGGCATCAAAACCTACGACGGCGCGCGGCCGGGTGCCCGGTGAAGCGGAACTGACCGCGTTGCTGAGGAAGGAAGCCAGGCCCGCCGCTGCACGGCGCACCACCACACGGTTCATCCGGTTCGGCCCGGGGCCAAGAGCCGCGCGGAGGCCAGCTGTGCCGAACTGCAGGGTGCCGTTGAAGCTGTCAGTGAGTTCCTGGCGGGCAGCGCCAACACCGTCTTCCGCCTGCCGGACCAGTTCAGCGAGTGCGGCGGAAGTTTCGGAATCCGGATCCTGGGCGGCCCAGTCGCGGGCTTGGCTGAACAGGCGGGAGTCGGCATCGGTGGACGTCATGGGCATAACGCTATCGTCATTGCTCCGAAGTAAGGTTCCTGAACACCCCTTCCCGCGCAGGGGAGCACACCACACGCCCGATTTCCTTGACAGAAAATTTTCTGGACAAGTAGTGTCTCGAATATGAAGATGGGGCAGGGCGTGGAGTGGGCGTTGCACAGTTGCGTCAACATGTCCTGGACCCCGATGGGGGAGGCAGTGAGCAGTGCGCGCCTGGCCGAGTTCTACAAATTACCCGCTGCCTACCTGAACAAACAGCTCCAGGCCCTTGTCAGGGCAGGCATCCTGGCATCGGTATCAGGTCCGAGGGGCGGCTTCCAGCTGGCGCGCCGGCCGGACCGGATCTCCGTCCTGGACGTGGTCCTGGCCATCGAAGGGGACGAGCATACCTTCAGGTGCGAAGGCATCCTCAAGGACGCACCCGGTGGCGACATGGACGCTGACTATGCGCGGACGTGCCTGATTTCGCAGACCATGCGGCATGCTGAGGTCACCTGGCGTACCGAGCTTTCCCGGCAATCTGTCGCCGGGATAGCCCAAGCCATCGAACGCCGGTTTCCGGACGCCAGGCAGGAAACGGTCAGCAGGCTGACCGGAACCCGCACGTGACACCCCTTACAACCGGGCGATGATCTCCGCGAGGAGCTTGGAGATCCGCGGTCCGGCGGCCTGACCGGACTCAATGACTTCCTGGTGGCTGAGCGGGACCGGGCTGATGCCGGCCGCGAGGTTGGTGACCAGTGAGATGCCGAACACCTCCATCCCCGCATGGCGGCCGGCGATGGCTTCCAGCGCCGTGGACATGCCCACCAGGTCCGCACCGATCCGTTTGGCGTACTGCACCTCAGCCGGGGTTTCATAGTGGGGTCCCGTGAACTGCGCGTAGACGCCCTCCTCCAGCGAAGAGTCGACCTCACGGGCCAGCCCGCGGATGCGCGAGGAGTAAAGATCTGTCAGGTCAACGAAGGTGGCCCCCTCCAACGGGGACGCCGCGGTGAGGTTTATGTGATCTTTGATGAGGACAGGGGTGCCCGGAATCCAGCCTTCATTGAGGCCACCGCACCCGTTGGTGAGGACCAGGGTCCCGCAGCCGGCGGCGGCAGCCGTGCGCACGCCGTGGACTACGGCACGGACACCTTTACCCTCATAAAAATGCGTGCGGGCGCCGAGGACCAGGGCCCGTTTGCCTTCCCTGGTGAGCACCGAACGGATGGTTCCCACGTGGCCTTCCACCGCCGGGGCATGGAAACCGGGGACCTCGTCCGCGGCCAGCGTGGCAGTGGTGGTGCCGATCAGGTCAGCGGCTTCAGCCCACCCTGACCCGAGGACCAGGGCGACGTCGTGGCGCTCCACGCCGGTTTCGGCGGCGATGTAGTCTGCGGCGGCGCGGGCGGCGGCAAAGGGGTCAGTGTTCAGGAAGTCTGTATTACTCACTGGTACAAGTTATCGTGCCGTTGCCGCTGTGCACAGCGTCACGACTGCCCGTGATCCGCACCATGGGCAAGCCTGATTATTGGTGGTGCGGGGCCGCATGCGCGAGAATGGTTGTTTGTGACTACGCACCCTGATTTCAGCTCACCCCGGATCGCAATCCTAGGAGGTGGCCCGGGCGGATACGAAGCCGCTATGGTGGCTGCCTCGCTGGGGGCGCAGGTCACCATCATCGAACGCGCCGGCCTGGGCGGCTCTGCGGTGCTTACCGACGTCGTGCCTTCCAAGACCCTGATCGCCACCGCTGACCTGATGACCCGCGTTGGCGAGGCAGGGGAGCTGGGAGTGAAGTTCGACGTCGATGGCGGCGATTTTGTGCCGGTGATGCGGGCGGACCTGAAGCACATCAACGACCGCCTGCTGGGCCTCGCCCGCCAGCAGTCCCGGGACATCTCGTCCGGACTGGAACACCAGAATGTCCGCATCCTGCTGGGCTCCGGCAAGCTCGTGGACAACCACACGATTGAAGTCCTGACCGCGGACGGCACCGAAATTGTGGAAGCGGACACCATTCTGCTGACCGTGGGAGCGCATCCCCGGGAACTGCCCACTGCCCGGCCGGACGGGGAACGCATCCTGAACTGGGCCCAGATCTATAACCTCGATGAGCTTCCGGAGGAACTCATCGTAGTGGGCTCCGGCGTGACCGGTGCTGAATTCGCCTCCGCCTACAACGGCCTTGGTTCCAAGGTCACCCTCATTTCCAGCCGCGACCGCGTACTTCCGGGTTCCGACACCGACGCCGCCGAGGTGCTGGAGGAAGTCTTCGAGCGCCGCGGCGTCCGGGTCCTGTCCCGTGCGCGCGCAGAGAGCGTGGAACGGACCGACGACGGCGTGGTGGTCACCCTGGGCGATGGCTCCAAGGTCACCGGCAGCCACTGCCTCGTCTGTGTTGGCTCGATTCCCAACACCGCCGGAATCGGCCTCGAAGAAGCCGGCGTGGCGCTCACCGAAAGCGGCCACATCAAGGTCGACGGCGTTTCCCGCACCACTGCTCCGAACATCTACGCCGCGGGCGACTGCACCGGCGTCCTGGCGCTGGCCTCCGTGGCCGCGATGCAGGGCAGGATCGCGATCGCCCATTTCCTCGGCGACAGCGTGACGCCGATCAAGCTGCACCAGGTGGCGTCCAACATCTTTACGTCGCCGGAGATCGCCTCGGTGGGTGTTTCCGAGGACGAAATCCAGTCCGGCAAATACCAAGGCGACATCGTCAAACTGTCGCTCAAGAGCAACGCCCGGGCCAAGATGCGCAACCACAAGGACGGCTTCGTCAAGATCTTCGCGCGCAAGGGCTCCGGGACCGTGATCGGTGGCGTAGTGGTGGGACCGAACGCGTCCGAACTGATCTTCGCCATCTCCATCGCGGTGAAGCAGAAGCTCCACGTCGACGACGTCGCCAGCACGTTTACGGTGTATCCCTCACTCAGCGGATCGATTTCGGAAGCAGCGCGGCGCCTGCACGTCCACATGTAGGGACGCCTGGCTGTTGTGGGCTGGGGGCAATTCAGGCCCGCAACCTGACATCCTTCCATATCTCCACCGTGGGACAGGCTGTGGGATCGGTTTCGCCAGCCTCGCAAAGGTAGATGATCGCCCGCAACTGGGCCTTCCCGGTGGTGAACAGGCCGGTCATCCCCGAAACGAATTGTGTTTCGCGGGTGCCACAGGGTGCGGGCAGGAAGTTTGGTTCATCGTTGAATCCGACCGTTTCACCTTGGAAGACCTGGAATATCTGGAACATGTAGGTCTTGTCAGGGTCACACCTCACCGTTAGTTCGACGCTGACAATGTTGTTCGCCAGCGTGGCCGAAACCTGTGTCAGGGAGACAGGTTTGGGGGCGGCGCTGGCGGGGGCGGCGGTGAGTCCGAAAAGCGCCATCAGAAGGGCCACCACCATGACCGTCAGGCGCGAAGTGAATTTCATATCCTGCTCCAAGGGATGTGTACCGCGTTGTTAAGGGTCCCCCCCGGGCTCATTCGGATCACAGATGCTGAAGGCGCATCCTGATCGAAACGTATGCCCCCACAGCCCCTAAGTCAACGGAACATCGTGACCCAAAAGACGCCGCAGCGGACCGCACCAGGGCTGGTGGGAGTAGGGGGATCGCGGTAGCGTGGCGGCATGACTACAGCTCTGGTACGGCCGCGCAGCGGGAAAATCATCGGCGGCGTCTGCGCTGCCTTGGCAGCCCGGTTCGGGCTTCCCAAGTTCCTGGTGAGGCTCGGCTTTGTGATCTTTGGCCTCGTGGGGATCGGCGAGCTGGTCTACATCGCCTTGTGGATCATGATTCCTAAAGCCCCGGCGTAGCACGTGCCTTAGACTGCGGTTGGCCCCGCTACCGGGGCCAACCTGTTGTCTTGCGGGCTGTCGGCCAATTACGGGGCTGGCGGCTCGAAGGCTTCCGGGTAAGGCATGAGATGGCCATTGCACGCCATGCCCGGGTGTTCATGGATGGACTTGAAGAATGCAGGGTCAAAGTCGGGCAGCTTAATAATCTGGCCGTAGGACTGGACCTGTCCGCCTTCAATGGGATCGTCCGGCTCGTCGTTCAGTCCGGAGAACGAGCAGATTGAATTGGCGTGGTCGGGGCCCATTTCCACCTGGCCGCGGGGAGCATCATCCGGTCGTGCAGCAGAAACGGGACCGGCGCTCAGCCCCACCAACGCCAACGTACAGACCGCAGCACCAAGCAGTGATTTCTTATGCATTGCGTTACCTCAGTTCCTCGAAGTGATGACTCTTCTTGGTGGCAGACGCTGCAGATTGGTGCAAACCATGACACTGCCCAGCGCAGGGTCTGCTACCTACGGGCCGGATGTGGCCCACGGAGACGATCCTAGTGTCGTTCTAAAGACGATGGAAGAACCTGCATCCAAGCATGTGGAAAGCCGCAGGCCGACTCTCAACTGGGCAGACCACCGATTATTTCAGGCGGCGGGAGCCGCCTGGAAGTGTTTTTCGATGAGCCCCTTGATGTCCTCGTGGCAGCCGCCGCAGCCGGTCCCGGCCCTCGTTGCCTTGGACACTTCGGCCACAGTTGAGCAGCCGTCCTCCACGGCACCCTGGATCTTGGCCCCGCTGACTCCGGCGCAACGGCATACGGTGCCCGCCGGATCCGCCGGGCCGGTCGCGGCCAGCTGGTCAGGTCCGTCCAGGCGCAGCAGCAGTGAACGGTCCGCCGGCAGCTCGGAGCCGCGCTCGAACAGCCCCACCAGCTCAGCGGCGGTCCGCGGCATGCCGACCGCCACAAGGCCTTCCAGCACTCCGCCGCGGGTGGTCATCTTGACGTAGCGGCCGTGCTCGGGATCCGCCCACTGAGCGATCTGCAGGCGCGCTCGGCCGTTCACCGCTCCGGCGGTGAGGGCTTCCTCGTCCCACGGTTCGGCACTGTTGTTACCCGCCACGGCCATATTCATGCCGCGGGCCTTGAGGACCACGACGCCGGCCAGTTCCTGGGGCAGCTCCTGCAGCCCGTCAGCCACTTCCTGCGTGCCAGTGGCCAGCAGGGTGAGGTATTCGGCCAGCCATTCCGCCTGCCGCCAGCCCGGGCCTACCAGGCCGGACGGGCCCTTGGCGGTGCGGCATTCGGCGCAGGTGGGATCGGGGCAGCGGACTTCGGCGCAGTCGCCGATCGCAAAGATGTGGGGCTCGTGGTGGGCGCGCAGCCGGTGGTCCACCAGGATTCCGGTTCCGGTGGACAGGCCGCAGCCTTCGGCAAGTTCTGTCCGGGGCCGCACGCCGCACGAGATGACCAGGAGGTCGCCGTCGATCGCGGAACCGTCGTCCAGCAGCAGTGCCGAGAAGCCGCCGTCGGGCGCGTTGTGCTCCACACCCGTGGACCGGGCATTGCCGGCCATCCGGACACCGCACTGGCGAAGGCTGGCCGCGAGGACAGCTCCGCCGCCACGGTCGATGTTTCGTCCCAGGGGATGCGGTCCGTTGTGCACCACAGTCACGGTGGCGCCTTCCTCGGCTGCTGCCAGGGCTGTTTCAAGGCCCAGTACACCGCCGCCCAGCACCACCACGCGCTTGCCGCCGTCCACCGCCTGGCGAAGTACTTCGGCATCCCGCAGGTCCCGAAGTGCCGTAACCCCGGCCGGGAGCACGGGGGAGGTGGGGTCCGGGTTGATACCAATGAGGTTGGGAATGACAGGACGCGAGCCGGTGGCGAAGACCAAGCGCTCGTAGTGGATGGCGCTGCCGTTAGTGAGGATTACCTGCTGCCGGGCGCGGTCAACGCGGCGGACCCGCACGCCGAGGCGGACGTCCACTCCCTCGGCGGCCAAGGCCTGCGCGTCCGAGAGCGCCAACGCATCGGCGGTGGTGCGTCCGACCCCGAGGTCAGCGACCAGGACGCGGTTGTAGGCTGCTTCGGTTTCCTCGCCCACTACGGTCAGGCTGACATGTCCGTCCCGGACCGCCGGCATCAGTTCATCGATCAGCCGAGCGGCCACCGGGCCAAAACCGACAATGACAATCTGCTCACTCATGAGGCCTCCGTCGTCTGCAGAACATTGTTCTGGGGCTGGTTCGCGGCCTGGTCGGCGGCCAGCCGGACCCAGACCTTGTTGAACTTGAATTCGGGCATCCCGGAGATGGGGTCCGTGGCGGCTTCCGTCAGCCGGTTGGCGCTTTCGAGCTCGGGGAAGTGGAACGGGAGGAACACTGTTTCGGGGCGGATCGCCGTACTGAGTTCGGCCCGGCAAACCACCTGGCCGCGTTCGTTGGCTACCGACACGAAGGACCCTTCGGCGATGCCCATTGAAGCGGCGGCGGCAGGATGGATCTGCACTTTCGCCTCCGGCTGGCTCGCCAGCAGTTCCGATACCCTGCGGGTCTGGGCCCCGGACTGGTAGTGCTCCAGGAGGCGCCCGGTGATGAGGGTCATGGTTTTGGCTGCCGGGTCCCTGCCGTCCCCCGTGGGGGGAACGGGGGTACGACGACGGCGGGGCGCCACCGGGGTCATGACCGCCTTGCCGTCAGGGTGCGCGAAAGCGTCAAGGAAGAGCCGTGGCGTGCCGGTGCTGCCTGCAGGGTATGGCCAGTAGGCGGCTTCGCCGCGGTCCAGCATGGCGTAGTCGATGCCAGAGTAGTCGGCAAGGCCGCCGGCGGAAGCCAACCGGAGCTCCTCGAATACCGTCTCGGGGTCCTCGCTGTAGGTGGAGGGAGCCTCAAGGGCTTCCGCCAGGCGCGCCATGATCCATAGTTCGCTGCGGGCACCGGCGGGCGGCTGCAGGGCGCGGCGGCGGCGGAGCACGCGTCCTTCGAGGTTGGTCAGCGTGCCTTCCTCCTCGGCCCACTGCAGGACCGGCAAGATGAGGTCGGCCTCGGCTGCGGTCTCTGACATAAAGAAGTCGCAGACCACCAGGAAATCCAGGCTGCGCAGCCCTGCGATGACCGAGTTCGCATCAGGGGAGGCCACAGCGATGTTGGAGGCGTGCACCAAAAGGCAGCGGACACCGTCGGGCTGTCCGAGTGACTTGAGCAGCTGGACGGCGGGGAGGCCGGGCCCGGGAATGGTCTCTTCCGGGACACCCCAGACACCGGCCACGTGGGCGCGGGCTGCGGGGTCGGTGATCTTCCGGTAGCCGGGGAGCTGGTCGGCCTTCTGGCCGTGTTCCCTGCCGCCTTGGCCGTTGCCCTGGCCGGTGAGGGTGCCGTAGCCGCTGCGGAGCGATCCGGGCAGGCCTAGGAGAAGGCTCAGGTTGATCGCGGCGGTGGCGGTGTCGGTGCCGTCCACGTGCTGTTCGACGCCGCGGCCGGTGAGGATGTAGCTGCCGCCCTTGCGGGCGCCATCGGCGAGCCTGCGGGCGGTTTCGCGGATGAGCTCCGCCGGGACGCCGGTGATCGACTGGACGCGTTCGGGCCAGTATGCGTTGACGCTGCGGACCACGGCGTCGTAGCCGGAGGTGCGCTCCGCGATGAAGGCGGCGTCGGCCAGGCCCTCGTGGATGACCACGTGCGAGAGCCCCAGCAGGAGGGTCAGGTCGGTGCCCGGCAGGGGCTGCAGGTGAAGGCCACCGCCGTCGGCCGTGAATTTAGCCGTCGCGGAACGGCGGGGGTCAACGATGACCAGCCCGCCGGCGTCGCGGACGCCCTTGAGGTGCTGGACGAACGGCGGCATTGTTTCGGCAACGTTGGAGCCCAGCATCATGATGGTGCTGGCGTTGTCCAGGTCTTCGAGCGGGAACGGGAGTCCGCGGTCGACGCCGAAGGCACGCATCCCTGCGGCCGCGGCGGAGGACATGCAGAAACGGCCGTTGTAGTCGATGCGGGAGGTGCCAAGGGCCAGGCGGGCAAACTTGCCCAGCATGTAGGCCTTCTCATTGGTAAGGCCGCCGCCACCGAAGACGCCGACGGCGTCCTTCCCGTAGCGGGCTTGGGTTTCCTTCACGGCCGTGGTCACCAGGCGCAGAGCCTGGTCCCAGCCGATGGGACGGTGGATCCCGTCGTCTCCCTTGAGGAGCGGTTCGGTAACGCGTCCGGGGTGGTTCAGGAGCGTGGCGGAGGTCCAGCCCTTGCGGCACAGGCCTCCCCGATTGGTGGGGAAATCCCGCCCGCTGACTTCCAGCACAGGAGCTGTCGCAGCAGCCGCGGCAGCGGCCTGGGCGGGCACGGGGACTGACCCCGGCTCGGAAGCCGGGGTCAGTTCCGCTGGAGACTTGAGCGTCATGGCGCACTGCAGGGCGCAGTAAGGGCAGTGCGTGTCGGCGCTTTTGGTCATGTTAGACGTGTCCCATCGCATTTCGGTTGGCGTTGCGGATGTAGAAGGCCCAGCAGACAACCAGCATCACAGCGTAGGCCCCGACGAAACCGTAGAAGGCGGGCGTGTAGGAACCGCTGGCGGAGTTGGAGGCGTTCAGTACCTGCGGGATAACGAACCCGCCGTAAGCGCCGATGGCCGAGATCAGGCCGAGGGCAGAGGATGCCAGGCGCTGCGTCTCCACGGTACTGGCTCCTGCCTTCGCGGCCCTGCTGGAGGTGGCGAAGATGATGGGGATCATCCGGTAGGTTGCACCGTTTCCGAATCCGCTGGCGGTGAAGAGCATCAGGAACAGGACCAGGAAGAGCCAGAAGTTCTTCAGGGGAAGGGTCCAGATCATGGTGAGGGTGATCGCTGCCATGGAGGCGAAAGCGGCCACGGTCATCCGGGCGCCGCCCATGCGGTCAGCCATGCGACCGCCGTAGGGGCGGGCGAGGGAACCGACCAGCGGGCCAAGGAAGGCCAGGGAGAGCGCCACGGTGCCGACTCCGATGGAGGAGAAAGCCGGGAAGTAGTCCTTGATGAGCTTCGGGAACACACCGGCGAAGCCGATGAAGGAACCGAAGGTGCCGATGTACAGCAGTGCCATGATCCACAGGTGCGGTTCCTTGAGCGCTGCGACCGAGCCGGCCACGTCTCCCTTGGCGCTGGTGAGGTTGTCCATGTACTTCCAGGCGCCGAACGCGGCGATCAGGATGAACGGGACCCACATCCAGCCGGCCATCGGCAGGTTCACGCTGCCCACGGCGAGCAGGGTGATCGCGATCGGGACGGCGAGCTGTGCGACGGCGGCACCCATGTTGCCGCCGGCAGCGTTCAGGCCCAGTGCCCAGCCCTTTTCACGGGCCGGGTAGAAGAACGTGATGTTGGCCATGGAGCTGGCGAAGTTGCCGCCGCCGAAGCCGGCGAGTGCTGCCACGAGGAGCATGACGCCGAACGGGGTTTCGGGGTTGGAGACGCAGAGTCCCAAGCCGATGGCGGGAATGAGGAGGAGAAGGGCGGACACGATGGTCCAGTTCCTGCCGCCGAAGCGGGGGACCATAAAGGTGTAGGGGATGCGGAGCGTGGCGCCTACCAGGCTGGGCATCGAAATGAGCCAGAAGATTTCCGACGTGGTGAAGGTGAACCCTGCTGCGGGGAGCTGGACCACCACGATGGACCAGAGTTGCCAGACCACAAAACCGAGGAATTCAGCGAAGATGGACCAGTTCAGGTTCCTGCGGGCGATGGCGCGGCCACCGGACTCCCACTGCTCCTTGTTCTCGGCGTTCCAGTTGGCGATCCAGCGGCCGGGGCGGTATTCAAGGGCGGGTGCGTCAGTAGTACGGGTGGAGCCGGGCTGTGCGCTGGCGGATGAAGACACGCCTTCGTGCAACGGGTTGGTGTCTACATCTACGGAATTGCCGGTGCCGGCATCTGCGCTGCGATCAACAGTCACGGTGTACCTCCTCTTGGGGGATGTTGTCCTTCCAAGGTAGAGACGGCTCGTTTCATGGACGGTCGCCGTTTGTTAACGCGCTGTGACATTTGCCTATCTGGCCGCTTTAGGGGGCGTGAGGCCCGGAAAAATGAGACACCTTCCAAGTGTCCGCATACTGGACCTTTTGTCCATTGACTGGACGAGCGGAACTAATATTGAACTCTAACTACTGCACGCCGGGCCTCTCCCCACGTCCGGCCGGTTCTGACGAAAGTGTTCATACATGTCATCAACTGAAACCTCGATGGGTCCCGAATCTGCCAAGGCGGTGAACTCGCGCGGTCGGGTGATCGTAGCCAGCCTGATCGGCACCACCGTTGAGTTCTACGACTTCTACGTTTACGCCACCGCCGCGGTACTCGTATTCCCCGCGCTGTTCTTCCCCAACCAGAACGAAACAACGCAGCTTCTGAGCTCGTTCGCAGTATTCGGCGTCGCGTTCATCGCCCGCCCGCTGGGATCGGTCGTTTTTGGCCACTTCGGCGACAAGTTTGGCCGCAAGGGCACGCTGGTCGCGTCCTTGCTGACCATGGGCATCGCCACGTTCCTGATCGGCTGCCTGCCGACGGCGCTCGTTCCGGGCTGGGGATTCTGGGCCCCGGCCCTCCTCGTGGTCATGCGCTTTGCCCAGGGCCTTGCCCTCGGCGGCGAATGGAGCGGCGCGGCACTGCTTGCCACGGAAAATGCCCCCGCCAACAAACGCGCCATCTACGGCACGTTCCCGCAGCTGGGCGCGCCCATCGGCTTCATCATCGCCAATGTGATCTTCCTCGTCTTCAGCTACGCCCTGACGCCTGCCGACTTCCTGGCCTGGGGCTGGCGGGTGCCGTTCCTGCTGAGCGCCGTTATGGTCATCATCGGCCTCTACGTCCGCCTCAAGCTGATCGAAACTCCCGCCTTCACCAAGGTGATCGAATCCAACGAGGTAGCCAAGCTGCCGATCGGCCGCGTCTTCAAGACCAGCTGGCGTCCGCTGATCCTCGGCACGTTCATCATGCTCGCCACGTACGTGCTGTTCTACCTGATGACCACCTTCACCCTGACCTACGGCACACGTCCGGCCACGCTTGACGCCGCCAAGGCCGCCGCCGAGAAGGCAGGCAAGCCCATGACGGAAGCCGCAGCAGCTGCCTTCGTCCCGGGCCTGGGCTACACCCGCAACGACTTCCTCTGGATGCTGATCGCCGGCGTCGTGTTCTTCGGTATCTTCACCTTGGTCTCCGGCCCGCTGGCAGAAAAATACGGCCGTCGCAAGATGCTGCTGGCCGTGACCGGTGGAATCTTCGTCTTCGGCCTCCTGTTCGTCCCGCTCTTCAGCGGCGGGTTTGTGGGCACCATGGCCTTGCTGGTCATCGGCTTCTCCCTGATGGGGCTGACCTTCGGTCCCATGGGTGCCTTGCTGCCGGAACTGTTCCCCACGAACGTTCGCTACACCGGCTCGGCCGTCAGCTACAACGTCTCCAGCATCCTGGGTGCGGCGGTGGCTCCCTTCATCGCCGTCGCACTCTGGGAGCAGGCGGACGGCAGCCCCGTGCTGGTGGGTGTCTACCTGACCTCCATGGCAGTGCTGACGCTCATCGCGCTGTTCGTAAGCCGGGAAACCCGGGACCTGGACTACGAGAACAACGTGGCCTGACTTCCAGCCCGCTTAGCGCCGTAAATGCCCGGCGTGCTCCTTGCTTTTACTGGGAGCACGCCGGGCATTTCTGTGTCCCGGAACAGTGCAACTGGGCAGGAACGACGGCGGAAGTCCGGTTGCCGCTGTCAGTTACCGTAACGGGCCACGAAGTTCTTCAGGATGTTCATGGGTTCGGTCGCCGTGAAACGGCGGGCGTTGGCCATCAGTTCCTCAGCCGACTCGGGCGGGAAGTATCCGGCGTGGCGGTAAATGTCGATCCGGGTGACCAGACCCTCGGCGTCCAGCTCGGGGTGGAACTGCGTGGCGTAGAGGTTTTCCTTGATCCGGAACATGTGCACCGGGCAGGCCTGGGAAGAAGCCAGCAGGACGGCGTGGGCGGGCAGCGAGGAACAGGCCTCCTTGTGCCCGGTGAAGGCGGTAAACCGGGCGGGCATTCCGCGAAGGAGAGGATCAGCCAGCCCCGCATCGGTGAGTTCTATTTCCACCGCGCCGAGGGGTTCGCCGAAGGTCCTGTCGATCACGGCGCCCTGGTGTCTCCCCAGCGTCCCGACGCCGTAACAGGCACCGAGGAACGGGAAATCCTGTTCCACGATCCGGTCCAGCAGTCCCGCCAGCTCCCGCTCCACGCGGTGTTGCGTGGCGCTTTTGTGCTCATTGGGATCGCTGGACGTGAATGGACTCCCGCCGACGATTACCGCGGAGTAGTCCGCCAGGTCCAGTTCCGGCAGGGGTGCCGCCTCCAGCCTGATCCGCCGCAGCTGCCCGGGAGCCAGCCCGCCGTACCTCAGGTACGCCGCATATTCGTTGTCCGCAGCAGCGTCTTCGGCCCGGGAGGCAAGCAGCAGGAAAGGCTTCACACGCTAAGTGTGCCCGTGGCACCTGCCGGAATCCAGAGGGGCGCGCCGCAGTCAGTGCCCGCCGTCAGTGCCCGGCAGTCCGGTCCGCCGGCTGGGCCAGTGATCGGCGGGACTGTGGCCGGGCGGCAGGGTCGGCGTGCCGGTGGACGAGCTTCCAGTAGCCTTCTTCCCGGCGGAAAACGCTGGTCACCCGGAGCGCGAACTCCTCCGCGACGGCGGCGCCGTCCAAGCGGGCCCGGAAGTGTTCTGTCTCCACGAGGAAGGCGGTGTCGCGGGCGGTGTAGGACGTAATGGTGTCGAACCCCAGCATCTCGCCGTCCTGGAATTGCCGGGAGGCCTGGTCCAGCCGCGCTTCCACCTGGGCCCAGCCGCGGGCAATGCCGCCGAACGGGTTGGCCAGCGTCACGTCCTCCAACCGCGAGTAGAGATCCTTGACGGGCCCGGCGTTTCCCCGCGTGATTTCCGGAACCGCGAGGTGGTAGCGGTCTACTTCTTCTTCAAAACTCGGTGCAAGCATGGGTGCGCCTCCGGCGGTGACTAGTCTTCGATCGTGGCGATGACGGCACCAGCCGACACCGTCTCGCCTGCTGTGGCGCTGAGTCCTGTGATGGTTCCGGAGCGGTGCGCGGTGAGCGGCTGCTCCATCTTCATCGCCTCAAGCACAACAACCAGGTCGCCTTCAGCCACGATGTCGCCGTTGCTGACTGCCACCTTGACGATGGTGCCCTGCATGGGGGAGGCAAGTCCGTTGCCCGAAGCAGCGGCCGCCGCACCGCCTGAACGGGAACGCTTTTTGGACTTCGCGGGCTTGGCTCCGGCAGAGCCGGATCCGAGGGAGCCGAGGGAGGCGGGAAGCACTACCTCGAGGCGCTTGCCGCCTACTTCAACCACCACGCGCTGGCGTTCGCCGGCGTCGTCGGCCTGGGCCTCGGTGCCGGTAGCCGTCCATGCCGGGATTTCACTGACGAAGTCGGTCTCGATCCAGCGCGTGTGGACCTTGAAGGGGCCTTCCGCCGGGGCGAAATCCGGGTTGCTGACCACGGCCAGGTCGAAGGGGATAACGGTGGGAATCCCTTCGACCACCATCTCCTCAAGAGCACGCCGGGAACGCTGCAGCGCCTGGGTGCGGGTGGCACCGGTGACGATCAGCTTGGACAACATCGAGTCGAAGTTGCCGCTGATGACGTCGCCCTGCTCAACACCGGAGTCAATGCGGATGCCGGGGCCCGTGGGATTCTTCAGGGTGGTGATGGTGCCCGGCGCCGGCATGAAGTTGCGGCCCGGATCCTCGCCGGTGATGCGGAATTCGATCGAGTGCCCGCGCACTTCGGGATCCCCGTAGCCAAGTTCCTCCCCGCGTGCCAGCCGGAACTGTTCGCGGACGAGGTCGATTCCGGTGACTTCCTCGGAAACGCAGTGCTCGACCTGGAGACGGGTGTTGACCTCAAGGAAGGAGATGGTGCCATCCTGGCCCACCAGGAATTCGCAGGTACCAGCGCCGAGGTAACCGGCTTCCTTCAGGATCGCCTTGGAAGATTCATAGAGCCTGCGGTTCTGCTCCTCGGTGAGGAACGGGGCCGGGGCTTCTTCCACGAGTTTCTGGTTGCGGCGCTGCAGCGAGCAGTCGCGGGTGGACACCACAACGACGTTGCCGTGGGCATCCGCCAGGCACTGAGTCTCGACGTGGCGCGGGGCGTCCAGGAACCGTTCGATGAAGCACTCACCACGGCCAAAGGCGGCAGTGGCCTCCCGCACGGCGGATTCGAACAGTTCGGGGATTTCCTCGCGGGTGCGGGCCACCTTGATGCCCCTGCCGCCGCCGCCGAAAGCGGCCTTGATGGCGACCGGCAGGCCGAACTTGTCAACGAATTCAAGGATTTCCTCGGCCGATTCCACCGGATCAGCGGTGCCGGGCACCTGGGGTGCGCCGACCTTTTCAGCGATGTGGCGGGCCTGCACCTTGTCACCCAAGGCGGAGATGGCGTCCGGGGAAGGGCCAATCCAGGTGATGCCGGCTTCGATGACCTTCGCGGCGAACTGGGCGTTCTCCGCGAGGAAGCCATAGCCGGGGTGGATGGCGTCCGCGCCGGACTGGCGGGCGACGTCAATGATCTTGTCCATCACCAGGTAGGACTCGGCGGCGGTGTTTCCACCGAGCGAGTAGGCCTCATCGGCAAGCCGCACGTGCAGGGCATCCCGGTCAGGATCGGCATAGACAGCCACAGAGGCGATGCCTTCATCTCGTGCTGCGCGAATGATCCGCACGGCTATTTCGCCACGGTTGGCGATCAGCACCTTAGTGAGGTTCGACTGCACGGGACTTGCGGACTGCTCCAACTTTGCTGACAAGGCGTCTCCTTCTTTCCTTCAGGGAGCCTAGCGCGATTTTGTGGGGTCCGCCGATATTACTTGCGGAATCCGCGCGTAAACGGGCAGAGCTTTGTAGGGAAGCTACAACTCTCCGGCAAATTGGGTCCCTTTATTCCGTTGGCCAAAGCTCGGTGATGCGCACGTTGGCCTGTGCCAGGAGGTTCCGGAGGGTGGAAACGGACAGCCCGACGACGGCGTGCGGGTCTCCGTCCACCTTCCGGATGAACGCCCCGCCCAGGCCATCGATGGTGAACGAGCCGGCGCAGTGCAGCGGCTCCCCGGTGGCGATGTAGGCGTCAATCTCCTCCGGTTCCATCTCCATGAAGTGGACTTCGGCTGACGCGACCGCTCCGAGGGTGGCGCCGGATCCGGGGTCTGTTGTGCCGTCGTCGGGGGCGGTGTCCCGGCAGTCCACCAGCCAGTGCCCCGTGTGCAGCACTCCACTGTTTCCGCTCATCCGGAGCATCCGCTCGCGGGCGACGCCGGCGGTGTACGGCTTGCCGTGCGCCTCGCCGTCGAACTCGAAGACGGAGTCGCAGCCCAGTACCAGCGTGCCGTCCGCTTCAGGCAGCGCGGCCACGGCCTCTGCCTTGGCCCGCGCCAGCAGCAGGGCGGTATCGTGCGGATCCGTGACGCCGTAGCGGGCCTGGACTGCGTCCTCGTCCACGTCGGACACCAGCACCGTGTGTTGGATGCCTGCCTCGGCGAGGAGTTTGGTGCGGGCGGGGGACTGGGAGGCAAGAATGAGGCGGGTCACCATTTCAGCCTAATGGACAGGCTGGCCGGCCCTGGCCGGGCCGCTTTCCAGGCGTTCCAGCTTGGCGCCCTCCACGTCCACGTCCGGCAGGATCCGCTCGAGCCATCCCGGCAGCCACCAGGTTTTTTCGCCCAGCAGGTACATCACCGCCGGGACGATGGTCATGCGCACCACAAAGGCATCCAGCAGCACGCCGAAGGCCATCGCGAAGCCCAGCGGCCGGACCATGGTCAGGTGGCTGAAGATGAAGCCGGCGAAGACGCTGACCATGATGATTGCTGCGGCGGTGACCACGGCTGCGGCGTGGCTGAACCCGATCCGGACGGCGTGCTTGGCAGAGGCACCGTGCATATAGGCCTCGCGCATGCCGGAGGCGATGAACACCTGGTAGTCCATGGCCAGGCCGAACAGTACGCCGATGAGGATGATGGGCAGGAAACTGAGCACGGCACCGGGGTTGGCGACGTCGAACACGCCTCCCAGCCACCCCCACTGGTACACCGCGACCACCAGGCCGAAGGCGGCGGCCAGGGAGAGCAGGAACCCGCCGGTGGCGAGGAGGGGAACCACGATGGAGCGGAATACCAGCAGCAGGAGGATCAGGGACAGCCCGACGACGATGGCCAGGTATGGCGGCAGCGCTTCACCGAGTTTGGTGGAGACGTCGATGTTGCCGGCGGTTTGCCCCGTGAGGCCGATAGTGACCCCGGTTTCAGACTTGATCTCCTCACCCCGTTCCCGCAGTTCGCTCACTACCTGAACGGTGCCCGCTTTGGCAGGACCCTCTTCTGGAATGACCTGGAAGACAGCGGTCCGGCGGTCCTCGCTGAGCGCCACCGGAACGGCTGCCACAACGTTGTCCACCCCGCGGATCAGGTCAGCGACGTCGTATTGCAGGGACTGGGCTTGGGTTTCGTCCAGGCCCGCCGGGAATTCGCCCACCACCACAATGGGTCCAGTGACACCTTCACCAAAACTGCGTGCCGTCAGGTCATAGGCGCGGTAGGCCTCGGAGTCGACCGGCTCGGACCCGCCGTCCGGCAGGGCGAGTTGCAGTTGGGTGGCGGGCAGCGCCAGGGCACCGAGCAGGAGCACGCCAGCCACCAGTGCCACCACGGGATGCCTGGTGACGAGTCCGCCCCAGCCACGGGTGCTCTTTTGCTCGTCCCTGGCTTTGTCTGCCAGTTCATGGCCTGCCTCCGCGTTGTGGGCGTCGGCTTTTGCCCATGCCCGCTTGGAGATGATGCGCCGGCCAATCAGCGAAAGCATTGCCGGGGTCAGGGTGAGGGCCACGAGGACGGCTACCGCAACAGTGCCGGCCGCTGCCAGGCCCATCACGCTCAGGAAGGGGAGCCCGGGAACCACCAGGGCGGCCAGGGCGATGATCACGGTGAGGCCGGCGAAGAGGACGGCATTGCCTGAGGTTCCGGTGGCACGGGCCACGGACTCTTCGGGCTCCATCCCGGACCGGAGCTGGGTTCGGTGGCGGTTGACGATGAACAGGGAGTAATCGATGCCGACGGCCAGCCCCAGCATCAGCGCGAGCATGGGGGAGATGGAGCTCATCTCGAACATTCCGGACAGGGCAAACGTGATGCCGACGCCGACGCCCACGCCGATGATGGCCATCAGCAGTGGAAGGCCGGCGGCGATGAGGGTGCCCAGCATCAGGACCAGGACGAGCGCGGCCACGGCGACGCCAATAATTTCGGCGGCGCCGAAGAGTTCCGAGATGTCCTCGGTGATTTCCTTGCTGGCCAACGCGGTGACGCCGGCGGCAGAGGTCTCGTGGGCGATGTCCTGGACCTGCTGGCGCACGGCCGGGGTCAGGCCGTTGATGGAGGAATTGAACTGGACCTGGGCCACCGCGGCCTGGCCGTCGGAAGACACAAAGCGGAGGCCAGCGGAGGCCTCCGCCTGGCGCTTGCCAAGGTCCAGCTTGGCCTTGGCGGCAGCAAGCTCCTGCGTGCCGGCGTCGAGCTGGGCCTGGCCTTGTGCCATTGCAGCTTTCTGCTGTCCCAGTTGAGCCTCGATCACGGGGGCCGGTGCCCCCGCTGCCGTGAGTTGCTCCTCCGCTGCGGCAAGCTGCGCCTTGCCCGCTTCCAGCTGGCTGCGGGAGGCGTCCAGGCGGGCCTGGCCCTCGGCGACCTGTTGCTCACCCGCGGTGATGGCCGCTGCTGCCTGGTCCACCTGGTCCTGGGTAGCGAACGGGTCCACTGTGGCTTTGACATCAGGCAGTGTTTCAAGCTTTTTGAGCGCTTCCGTCACAGCGGCGCGGCTCTCGGCCGTGAAGCCGCCCGCGGGTGCTTCGAAAACAATGCTGGCTGAGCCGCCTGATGCCGACGGCAGGTCCTGTCGGAGCTTATCGGCGATCCGCTGGGTTTCGGTGCCTGGGATCTGGAAGTTGTTGGATAGGGTGCCGTGGAACGCAGCGGCGGACCCGCCGACTGCCACCAGGACCGCGAGCCAGAGCGAGATGACCAGCCAGCGGTGACGGTAGGAGAACTTGCCGAGCCGGTAGAGCAACAAGGCCATGTCAGAGCCGATCTTTGAGGAGGGTGGGGGAGGAAGAGCGTGCCTGGTTGTCGAAGCCTGCGCCAAGGTGGCCGATGGCATCGATGAGCAGTTGGCGGAGAACGGAAAGGGAGGCTGGGGACAGATCAGCGCCGCACTGGGCGAACCAGACGTCCATCGCAGCCTTGCCGCAGGAGATGACGGAGCCGGCGAGGGCCCGGAGGTAGAGTTCGTCGATGGCCGCCCCGGGCGTCTTGGCCACCCGTTCCTTGGCAGCGGTGATGATCTGCTCTGTGCAGTGATCCCAGGCCTCAAGCTCGGAGCGGACCAGCAAGGAGTTCTGCTGCGTCAAGGTGAAAAGCTCTGCCATGGGGGCGACAGTCATGGGGTCGGCCAGCTGCATGAGCGCTACGCGGGCAGACTCGAGAATGGGCTCCCCGGCGGGGCGCAGCCGGAACTGCTGGAGGGCGTGGTCCAGGAAACCGTTGGTCACCGAAGCCAGGGCCGCCTCGGTGCTGCTGAAGTAGTTGAAGAAGGTGCGCCGCGATATTCCAGCGGCCTCGGCGATGTCCTCAACCGTGAAGTTGCCCGGCCCGCGGCTCCGAAGCAGTTTCAATGCGGCATCGGTGATGGCCTGGCGGGTGGCGGCCTTGTTCTGTTCGCGGCGGGAGGGCGCGGGCGCTGGCCCATCAGTCAGGGAAGAATGGCTCACGTGATTACACTATGTGCAAGTTTGCACTCTGCGCAAGTTGTTGGTTTGGCGAAGACCCGCTGAGCGCTAGCCGGTCTTCGTGAGCTGGATGGACTGGCCGGTAGCCCCCTGCTGGCCCTCCGCGAGCGGGATCGCAAAGACGGCGGTTCCATACGCGCAGACTTCAGTCCAGTTCGTGCCCATCTCGGAGGTGTCAAAGCGCATGGCCACAATGGCGTTGGCGCCGCGCTGCTGGGCCTCCGCCACCATTCGCGCCATGACCTCCTGACGGCTTTCGTACAATGCCCGCGTCATTTCGGGCAGTTCTCCGCCGCCGAGGGAACGGAGGCCGGCCAGCATTTGCGAGCCGATGTCCCGGGAGCGGACGGTTAGCCCCATCACCTCGCCGAACACGGCATCGATCCTGTGGCCCGGAATGTCATTGGTTGTCACGATCAGCATGCTGCCGAGCCTACTCAATTCCGGCCGGGCGTCGGGGGACCTTTCACAGCAGATTGAAAGGTTCCCGACAGCTGCATCCGAACCTTGCGCCGGACACTGGGATTATCTCGCAGGAGACACATCACAAGGAGCCGTCACCGGACGGCAGATCCAGGAGACAGTCAATGTCACGCAGAAAGAGAATTGCCCTTGGCCTTTCGGCCACGGCCCTTGCCGTCGGAGCCGGAATCGGTGTTGCCGGCATGGCGTCGGCAACTACCACGCCCACACCTACGCCCAGCGCCAGTTCCAGCGCCTCACCGGACAGCACGTCGCCCATGGATGGTAAAGGGCGGCACGGCGGCCGCGGAGGCGAGCGCGGGGTAGCGCAGGCCTCGGCGCTCGCGGAAAAACTCGGCGTCGAGGAAGCCAAAGTCACCGAAGCGCTGCAGGCTTTCCGCGAAGCCAACAAACCCACCTCGCCCCCGGCTGACGGCGAAAAACCGGACGCAGCGGCCCGGGAGGCGGCGCTCGCAAAGTCCCTGGCGGAATCTTTGGGGATTGAGGAGGCCAAGGTCACCGCCGCCCTTGAGGAGCTGCGCACCGAGGCCCGGGCCGAGAAGGCCGCTGCGCTCAAGACCAGGCTGGACAAAGCCGTTTCGGACGGCATCCTGACTCAGGAAGAGGCCGATGCGGTCACCAAAGCCGTGGAGAAAGGTGTGATCGGAGGAGGCGGCCGCTAGGAACCGGAGTCCCCGGGCCTTAACGGGAGAAGTCCCCGGGAGAATCCCGGGGACTTCCTCTTCAGGCTATGACTGGTGCATCGTTACGCCTTGGCGTCGGCCAGTTCCCGCCCTGTTGCACCGGAAGAAGCTCCCGTGTCCGACGCGGACGGATCTGCGGCGGGCTCGGCATCGTCATCAACAAACGGGGTGCCGTTGCGCGGCGCGTTGTAGAGGGCTTCATCCAGGATGCCCTGGCGCTTGGCCACAATGGTGGGGACCAGTGCCTGGCCCGCAACGTTAACCGCCGTGCGGCCCATGTCCAGGATCGGGTCGATGGCCAGGAGAAGTCCGACGCCGGCCAAAGGCAGTCCCAGCGTGGACAGCGTCAGGGTGAGCATCACTACGGCGCCGGTGGTGCCCGCTGTTGCAGCTGAACCAAGTACGGAGACGAGGGCGATCAGCAGGTATTGGCTGAAGTCCAGCTGGACGCCGAAGAACTGGGCCACGAAGATCGCGGAGATGGCCGGATAGATAGCGGCGCAACCGTCCATTTTGGTGGTGGCGCCGAGGGGTACGGCGAAGGAAGCGTACGCCCGGGGCACGCCCAGGCTGCGTTCGGTGACGCGCTGGGTCAGTGGCAGCGTGCCCACCGAGGAACGGGACACGAAAGCCAACTGGACGGCAGGCCACACTCCGGAGAAGTACTGCTTGATGGAGAGGCCGTGCGCGCGGACCAGCACCGGGTAGACCACGAACAGTACGAGGGCCAGGCCAACGTAGATGGCGAACGTGAACTTGCCCAGTGAGCCGATGGTGTCCCAGCCGTACACGGCCACGGCGTTGCCGATCAGGCCTACGGTGCCCAGCGGCGCGATACGGATGATCCACCACAGCACCTTCTGAATGACTGCCAGGGCTGAGGCATTGAGGTTGAGGAACGGCTCGGCGGCCTTGCCTACCTTCAGGGCAGCAACGCCGACGGCGATGGCGATCACCAGGATCTGCAGGACGTTGAAGCTGACGGCGGTGGTGACCGCACCTGATTCCGCAACGGTGGAGCTCGCACCCAGGCCCAGGAAGTTCTTCGGGAACAGGCCCACCAGGAAGGACCACCAGTCACCGGACTTACCGCTGTACTTGGCTTCCTCGGTGATGCCGGTGTTGGCACCGGGCTGCAGCAGGACGCCCAGGCCGATGCCGATCAGCACCGCGACCAGTGATGTGATGGCAAACCACAGCAGGGTGTTCCATGCCAGCTTGGCGGCGTTAGAGACCTGGCGGAGGTTGGAAATGGAGCTGACCACGGCCGTGAAGATCAGCGGCACCACGGCCGTCTGCAGCAGGGAAACATAGCTGGAGCCGATGGTCTGCAGCGTGGCGCCCAGGCCGTTGGGGCTGGTTTTGGTGCTGCCGGTGTACTTGGCCAGCAGGCCGAGGCCCAGGCCCACGATAAGGGCGGCGATGATCTGGAAGCCGAACGAGCCAGCCCATTTGGGCAGCTGGAAGCCGGTCTTTCCTGTGGATTCGGGGGTGCGGGTTTGAGTGCTCACCCGAATACGCTAGGCCGGTCCCACATAGCACGACGAACGGATGTTGAGAAATATTACGAGGCCACTTCACCCCCCAGCGGATAAAATCCGCTGAAATCCGGCGTCACATCAGGTAATTATGAAGTTATTCCCGTCCAGAGTGTGGCAAAAGTCTCGCGATCGGAGCGAGCCTAAGCCGCTGGGAGGTGAGGTTCAATTTCACGCCCGGGCTTAGGAAAGCAGCGCCCTCCGGAGGGTATCGAGTCCTACGGAGCCTACGTTCAGCGCCCGCGTATGGAATTCCTTCAGGTCAAAGCCTGGCCGTGCTTCGAGTTCCGCGCGGATCTGTTCCCACAGCCGCTGCCCCACCTTGTAGGAGGGAGCCTGGCCCGGCCAGCCGAGGTAGCGGGTAAATTCAAACTTCAGTTGCCCCTCGCTGATGGGCAGGTTTTTCTTCAGGAAGTCGTAGCCCGCCTCCGGGGTCCAGGTGCCGGTACCCCACCGCTCCGGAACAGCGAGCTCCAGGTGGACGCCGATGTCGAAGACCACCCGGGCGGCGCGCATCCGCTGCATGTCCAGCATGCCCATGTGGTCACCGGGATCGGACAGGTAGCCGAGTTCCTGCATGAGCTTCTCTGCATACAGCGCCCAGCCTTCACCGTGGCCGGACGTCCAGCACACGTTGCGGCGCCAGTTGTTCAGGAGCTCGCGGCGGTAGGTTGCGGTGGCCACTTGCAGGTGGTGGCCAGGGACTCCTTCGTGGAAGACAGTGGTGGTCTCGGCCCAGGTGGTGAAAGTGTCTTCGCCTGCCGGTACGGACCACCACATCCGGCCGGGGCGGCTGAAGTCATCGGACGGTCCGGTGTAGTAAATGCCACCTTCGTCGGTCGGGGCGATGAGGCACTCAAGCTTCTTCATCACGTCCGGGATCTCGAAGTGCACACCGGCCAGGTCCTTGATGGCCTTGTCGGAGAGTTCCTGCATCCAGGCCTTCAGGGCATCGGTGCCTTTGATTTGGCGCGCGGGATCGTTGTTGAGGATTTCCTTGGCTTCGGCGATGCTGGCCCCGGCCTTGATGGTTTCGGCCACTTGTTCCTGCTCGGTAATCAGGCGGTCCAGTTCCTGGACGCCCCAGGCGTACGTTTCTTCAAGGTCAACGGTGGCGCCCAGGAAGGAACGCGAGGCCAGCGCGTAGCGTTCCCTTCCCACGGCATCCTTCTGCGGGGCTGAGGGAAGCAACTCCGTGCGGAGGAATTCGGCGAGGCGGCTGTAGGCGCTGCGGGCGGCGGCAGCACCGGCGTCGAGCCTTTCCTGGACTGCCGCCTCCAGCGGCTCGTCGGCAATCTTGGCCTCCGCAGCCAACTTGGCAAAGAAGCCGTCCTCGGCGGCGTACTTCGTGGTTTGCTCGATGACGATGCTGACCTGGCGTTGCGCCGAAATCCTCCCTGCATCACGGGCCTGGCGGAGGGAAGCGATGTAGCCGTCGATGGCATCGGGAACGTTCAGGGCACGGCCCGCGATGTGCTCCCAGTCCTGCGCCGTGGCCGTGGGCATGAGGTCGAAGATGGCGCGGATGTCCTGCGCCGGGGAGGCAATGTTGTTCAGTTCGGCTTCGTCCCAGCCGGACTCACGGATTTCCAGCTGCAGTCCCAGCCGCTCGCGCATGGCATCCAGCGTTACGGCGTCCACGTCGTCCTGGGCTTCCAGCCCTTCCAGAGCGTCGAGCGTCTTCCTCGCTTCGGCGGCAAACTCCGCAATGCCGGCGGGGGAGTAGTCCTGGTATTCCGTCTCGTGTCCCGGCAGGCCCAGGGTGGTGGCGAAGGACGGATTCAATCGGATGAGCGTGTCGGTGTACTCATCCGCTACGGCGTCGATGGCGGTGCGTGGACGGGCGGAGGGCGCGGTTTCAGTAGTCACTCCACGAGACTAACGGTGCCCCTGGCGGTTAGGGAATGTTAGCCGCGGCTCCGCTTCCAGGCGCCCGGGCCGGGTGTGGGTGCCAGCCGCAGCTGCTGCCGGCGCACCCAATGCCGGACGGTGGGTTTACGGACCTCAGCGGTCTCCTGGCTTTGGAGGGAAAGCACGACGGCGGTCAGCGCGGCGAGCTCCTCGGCCGACGGTTGGCCCTTCACCACGGAAATCAGGGCGTCCGGCGTCTCTGCAACCGGGCTGTCCGCGGTCACAGCGGGATGTTCCCGTGCTTTTTGGTGGGCAGGCTGGCACGTTTGTCGCGGAGCGCCCGCAGGCCCCTGATGATCTGCGGCCGGGTTTCGGACGGCGCGATAACCGCGTCCACGTACCCAAGCTCCGCGGCCTGGTAAGGGTTGAGGAGCTCCTCCTCGTACTGGCGGATGACCTCGGCGCGCCGGGCTTCAACGTCTCCGCCGGCCTCGGCAACGGAAGCGAGATCGCGGCGGTAAAGGATGTTGACGGCACCCTGGGCTCCCATGACGCCGATCTGGGCGGTCGGCCAGGCCAGGTTGAGGTCTGCCCCAAGCTTCTTGGAACCCATCACGATGTACGCGCCGCCGTACGCTTTGCGCGTGATGACGGTCAGCTTGGGGACGGTGGCCTCGGCGTAGGCGTAGAGGAGCTTGGCGCCGCGGCGGATGATGCCTTGGAATTCCTGGTCCTTCCCGGGAAGGAAACCCGGAACGTCAACCAGCGTGATGATGGGGATGTTGAAGGCGTCACAGTGGCGGACAAAGCGGGCAGCCTTCTCAGATGCCGCGATGTCCAGCGTGCCGGCGAACTGCAGGGGCTGGTTGGCCACGATCCCCACAGTGTGCCCTTCGACGCGGCCGTAACCGATCATCACATTGGGGGCGTAGAGCGCCTGCATCTCGAGGAAATGTGCGTCGTCAACGATCTGCTCGATGACGGTGCGCATGTCGTAGGGCTGGTTCGCGGAATCGGGGATGAGCGCATCCAGGGCGAGGTCGTCGTCGTCGACATCCAGCTCCTGCTGGTGCTCCAGGACCGGGGCCTCCGACAGGTTGTTTGACGGCAGGAAGTCCAGGAGCTCGCGGACGAATTCGATGGCATCTGCTTCGTCGGAGGCCAGGTACGTGGAGGTTCCCGTGGTGGCGTTGTGCTGCCGGGCACCGCCCAGGGTTTCCATATCCACGTCCTCGCCGGTGACGGTCTTGATGACGTCGGGGCCGGTGATGAACATGTGGGAGGTCTTGTCCACCATGACCACGTAGTCGGTCAGTGCCGGGGAGTAGGCCGCTCCGCCGGCGGAGGGGCCCATGATGAGGGAGATCTGCGGGACCACGCCGGAGGCATGGACGTTGTTGCGGAAGATGTCCGCGAACATGGCAAGCGACGCGACACCTTCCTGGATGCGGGCGCCGCCGCCGTCGAGGATTCCCACTATGGGGCAGCCGTTGCGCAGCGCGAACTCCTGGACCTTGACAATCTTCTCGCCGTTGACCTGGCTAAGGGATCCGCCGTAGACGGAGAAGTCCTGGCTGTAGACGGCCACGGGGCGGCCGTCGACGGTGCCGTACCCGGATACCAGGCCGTCACCGAGCGGCTTCTTCTTTTCCATGCCAAAAGCGGTGGAGCGGTGCACGGCGAGCGCATCAAATTCGATGAACGATCCCTCATCGACGAGCAGTTCAATCCGTTCGCGCGCGGTGTTCTTGCCGCGGGCGTGCTGCTTCTCTATGGCTTCGGGGCCGGAGGGCTGTTCTGCACGGGCCTGGCGGTCGCGGAAATCGGCGATCTTTCCCGCTGTCGTTGTCAGATCGTGGCTCATGAAGTGTCTCCGGCTCTGTAGCTGATGGTGGCTGGTCCTGGGATGCTGCGGCGCATTAAGTAGCTTCCGCACAAAAACAGGACCCTGCTGGCTAGTCTAGTGACGCTATTCGTCGGGACCGCTGTAGAAAACCTACAATTTTCTGCGCTCGAGTGACGCCGAGACGCTTGTTACTCGCCAGTAACATACTTGGGTTACAGTGGAGCCATGACTTCGAGCAATGATGCTTCGGGTGCCGCTGCAGTGCCGTACCAGGCCGCCGGTTCCCTACAGGGCCGGACCCTGCTGATCTCGGGAGGCAGCCGCGGGATCGGGCTGGCCATAGCTACCCGGGCCGCGCAGGACGGCGCCAATATTGTACTGATGGCCAAGACCGGCAAGCCGCACGCGAAGCTGGCAGGGACCGTTTATACCGCCGCGGAACAGATCGAGGCAGCGGGCGGCCAGGCATTGCCTCTGGTGGGTGATGTGCGCAACGACGACGACGTTGCCGGCGCCGTTGCAGCAGCAGTGGAAATGTTCGGGGGCATCGACGCCGTCATCAACAACGCCTCAGCCATTGACCTGTCCCGGACTGACGAAGTGGACATGAAGCGCTACGACCTCATGCAGGACATTAACGTCAGGGGCACCTTCCTGCTGTCCAAGCTGGCGCTTCCGGCCCTGCGGAAGTCGGAGGCTGGTCAGATCCTGACGCTATCCCCGCCGCTGAACCTGGACCCCAAGTGGGCCGGGAAACACCTGGCCTACACCATGGCCAAATATGGCATGAGCCTGACCACTTTGGGGCTGGCGGAGGAACTCAAGGCGGACGGGATCAACGTCAACTCCCTTTGGCCGTGCACCCTGATTGATACCGCTGCTATCCGCAACATGCCCGGCGGGTCCAGCATGGTCCAGGCCGCCAGGGGCCCCCAGATTATGGCCGACGCCGCGCACGCCGTCCTAACCGGCGGCGTCCTGGCTGCCGGGGGGCCATCCACCGGCAACTTCTACACTGACGAGCAGGTGCTCGCCGCAGCCGGGGTGACGGACTTCCGGCCCTACAGCCTGGGCGCAGACGAAGACCGGTTGGTTCCTGACATCTTCCTCTGAACCTGCTGGTCGCGGGAGCCCGCGCGTGGGCAAGTCGATAGGATTCAAGCATGGATGATGCACACGCCCCGGGCATACCGTTGAACCGCGGAGCCTTGGCAGACCAGGATTTTCTGTCCGCCACAGGCATCGCGAAGCTCGTGGTGGTGGACTCCACCGGTTCCACCAACGCCGACCTCCTGCGGTCAGTCGCTGTGGAGCCGAAGTCCTGGCCGGATCTTTCTGTCCTGACTGCTGAGTACCAGACAGCAGCCCGGGGCCGCCTTGACCGCCGGTGGGAGGCCCCTCCCTTAAGTTCGGTATCTGTCTCGATCGTGCTCAGGCCCGTCAACGCCGAGGGGCGGCCGCTGCCGGCGCAGTGCTACTCCTGGTTGTCCCTGCTGGCCGCCTTGGCGCTGCGGGAAACCCTGTTGGAGACTGCCGGCATCCCTGCGGAGCTCAAGTGGCCCAACGACGTCCTGGTACGCGGCCGGAAAATCGCCGGAATCCTCGCCCAGCTTGGCCCCATGGTGGAGGGCTCCGCGCCGCCGGTCATCCTGGGCACCGGCCTGAACGTCAGCCTCAGTTCCGCCGAACTTCCCGTCCCTACGGCCACCTCGGTAGCACTGGAGCAGCCCGTGACGGTGGACAGGACGCTGCTGCTCAAGAGCTATCTCTCCCATTTCGCCGTGCTCTACCGCAGTTTCTGCAACGCCGACGGCGATCCCGCCGCCGGGATGGCCGGCGGCCCGTCACTGCACAAGCGGGTGGAAGCCGTCCTGGTGACACTGGGCAAGCAGGTCAAAGCCCAGTTGCCCGGTGACCACGAGATCATCGGGCACGCAACGCGTTTGGACGATTACGGCTCCCTGCTGGTTGTCGACGGTTCCGCTCATGAACATGTGGTGACAGCCGGCGACGTCGTGCACCTCCGCCCCTGGACCCCGCCGGGCCAAGCGCCGCGGCAGGGGACCGAAAGCGGTTATGCGTAGAGACCTCGTGCCGGGTGAACAGGTGATAGTCACCACGCGCCCCCAGCCGAGGAAGCTGATTGTGCCAGCCGCAGCCTTCATCGCCGCTCCCGCGGCGGCGGCGTTCGCCAGCGCCTGGATCATCCGGGGGGAAGCGGAACGGCTGGTCCCCGCGCTCTCCCGGGAATGGTCTCCCTGGCTGGTCACAGGATGCATCCTCGGCGCCGCATGGATATGGTTGGCCTACTGCCTCCCACGCCTGCTGAAATGGCAGGGGACCCGTTACACACTCACCAGCCGCAGGATAGTTGCCAGATACGGCATGCTGAAGCGGCGGGACCAGCAGGTGAACCTGGCAGCGGTCCGCAACCTGATGCTTACCCAGACAATGGGGCAGCGCATATTGCGGTCAGGGAATATATCCTTGGAAACCGGATACCAGGGGATAGTCACAGTTGTTGATGTGCCGGAAGTTGCCAGATTCCGGGACTTTGTCCTGGATGCCATCGACGAGTTGCCCGGGGACGTGGCATTTGGGGCAGCCGACCCTGCGGAGGAACGCGGGACGCTGCCATGGGAGTTGAGAGAAGGTGGGACAGATGAACGATGACGAGCAGCAGGAGCAGCCGGCTCCTGGTGTCGACGCCCGGCCTGCCATCGTGCACCCCGCCACCGGAACTCTTTCCGCGGAACGACTGGCTGCCAAGGCACTTGAAGCCCGGCTCCTGGGTGGCGACCGCAAACTGCGGCGCCGCGAAGTCGCAGCCGGCGCAGGGCTGTCCCTCCTCTCGGCACGCAAACTGTGGCGGGCGCTCGGCTTTCCGAATTTCGGCGATGAGGACGTGGCGTTCACGGAACGCGACCAGGCAGCCCTGTCCACCGTGGTGGACCTGGTCCGCACCGGGAAGCTGACCGAAGAGGCAGCGATCTCCGTGACCCGCGCCATTGGGCAGATGACCGACCGGATGGTGGTCTGGCAGATCGAAGCCCTGGTCGAGGACATGGTCCATGAACAGGGGGTCACCGATGCCGTGGCACGCAAGAGGCTGGTGAACGAACTTCCGGCGCTGGTGGACGCCCTTGAGGAGATGCTGGTCTATAGCTGGCGGCGCCAACTCAATGCCGGTGTCCAGCGGCTCGCCGTTCGGGCGGAAGCCGGCCTGCAGGCCAGCGAGGAGGGCCGCGAAGGCGACGAGGATGACGCTCCGCTGCCTCTGGCGCGCGCCGTCGGATTCGCTGACCTGGTGTCCTACACCAGCCTGTCACGGCGCATGAATGAGAAGACCCTCGCCAGGCTGGTCCAGAGGTTCGAGAACAAATGCGCTGAAATCATCTCCGTAGGCGGTGGCCGCCTGGTCAAGACCGTCGGCGACGAAGTGCTCTACATTGCCGAGACTCCCGCCGCCGGGGCCGAGATCTCCCTTGCCCTCGCCCAGGCATTCACCGAGGACGAGATCCTGCCCGAGGCCCGCGTGGCGATGGTCTGGGGCCGGATCCTGTCCCGGCTCGGAGACATCTATGGCCCTACCGTGAATCTTGCCGCCCGGCTCACCACTCTGGCGGACCCGGGAACCGTGCTGGTGGATTCCATGACAGCCTCCGCCCTGGACCAGGACGAGCGTTTCGTCTTGCTCCCGCAGCCAGCCGAGAACGTCCGTGGCTTCGGGGAAATCCACCCCGTCCGCCTTGCCAGGGGACTGGGCAAGGGCCTGGTCCTGGACTGAGCCTGCAACCGGAAGCAGCGATTTTATCCATTTGATGGTGAATAGCGCTATAGTCGTGAATGCCCGGCGATAGCTGGCCGGAGACCGGCCCTGCCGGAGGCTTACCTGGGGGAACCGAACCTTGAATTTTCGCCGATCTGCGCGCGCTACGGGAGCGACAGCAGCCGGACCGCGCATCCGCCCGCCCCGCTGGTTTGCAGCCACCGCCTTTAGCGCTGCGGTAGTGGTGTTGGTCACGGGTGCGGTGTTGTATCCGGGGTTTAAGACCACTGAGGTGGAGTTGAACGACGGCGGTGTGTGGGTGGTGTCGAAGTCGAAGAATGCTGTGGGGCGGTTGAATTATCCGTCGCGGGTTCTTGATGGTGCGGTGACTCCGGCGAGTACGACGTTTGATATTTTGCAGCATGCCGGGGATGTGTTTGTCGATGATGAGACGGGTTCGACGCTGAACCAGGTTTCTCCTGCGAATATGCGCCTGGGTGGGGATAAGCAGTTGCCGGGTTCGGCCGATGTGAGTTTCGGTTCCGCTGTCATCTCTGTTACGGATGCGGCGAAGGGCAAGGTTTGGGCGGTGTCACCGTCCACCGTGAACGGGTTTGATGAGGAATCGTCGGAGCCGGTGATGGTGGGTTCCGAGGGGTTGGTGTCCGCTGTGGGCGCTGATGACCGGATTTATTCTGCGGATCCGAAGACTGGCACGGTCACCGTCACGGCCGTGGATGTTAACGGTGAGGTGACGTCGTCGGACGCCAGCACGTGGGGTGAGCTGAAGGGTTCCGGTGATCTGCAGATCACGGTGGT